>CAZHOX010000365.1:0-2295 GCA_964534345.1 uncultured Anaerolinea sp. | reverse complement strand
GGCGCGGGTCACCTTCCTCTGCTGTCTTTTGGATGGAAGGTCCGCCTGGGTAGGGAAGCTCAAGGAGGCGTGCCACTTTGTCGAAGGCCTCTCCAGCCGCATCGTCGAGGGTGGAGCCGAGCCGTTGATAGGTCAAATGGTCGGTCATGAGATTCAGTTCGGTATGTCCGCCCGAAACGAGAAGCACCATCAATGGGAATTGCGGCTCAGGCGGGACGAGTTCACCTGCATCATAGACCCATGCCGAATATAAATGTCCCTCCAAATGATTGACGCCAATCAGCGGCTTGCCCATGCCAAGTGCAATGCCCTTTGCCATGTTCATGCCCACAACAAGTGAACCTGCAAGTCCCGGCCCCTGCGTGACGGCAATGGCATCAATATCGTTGAGCGTGAGGTGTGCCTGTGCAAGCGCTTTTTCCACAACCGGGGTAATGCTCAACACATGCTGGCGCGAAGCCACTTCAGGAAACACGCCGCCATAACGGGCATGAATTTCCATTTGCGAAGCCACCACAGAAGAAAGCAACGCGCGTCCATTTTCAATGATGGCGCAGGCAGTTTCATCACAGGAGGTTTCAATAGCAAGAATTCTTGTCATAGGCTTTTTCAGGTCCATTATTTTCCTTTTCGCTCCACAGAATTCTTTTTTCGGCCCAATCTAGCCTCGCGATAACGCACAGCTTCCATTGCCTTATCCCATACAAAGGAAAATGCCTGCAAGTCTGAAATTTCAACATCACCGCTGTTCATGTCGTTAATGACATCCTCCAACATTTCAAGGAGTTGCAGTTCTGTCTTTTTTGCACGGGACGCTGTGGGAGAAGACATCAGCTGTGTTAGCAAAGAAGCCATTTGCATATTATAGCGATAGGCTCGATCTCTTTGCCGTGTAAGGAAAAAGGCGCGCAAGCCAAAATAGATGGATGCCAAAAGAGGAACCAGAGTGGCTAATAAACTGATTTGATTGTAATACTTTTCAAAAAACGAAGGTTGATCACGATTGTAATAGGCCAGAGCGCCTGAGTGCAACCGTGGAATTACAGCTTGGCTTGCATCTGGAATGCTCGCAAAAGCGCCGATGGGAGTAATCACTGCAATATCATTTTTATTTTCAAAAAGAATGCTCGTCAGAGTACGCACAACAGAAACGCTTAACTCATGCCTTGCCATGAGAACAGTAGGCACACCCACTGTTTGCATGTCTTCCTGTGGAATTGCTGGGCCGATTGCTCTATAGGTTCCAGCTGGAATAGTATATTGAAATAAGGTGGGAGAAAAGAGACGCATCGCATCAAATTGATTAAAAGGAATCAAACGAGCATCGGTTGACTTTAAAAACTCACGGATCGAGGTATGCCCCAAAGTGGTGACACGAAAAATGGCATCTACTTTGCCGCTGCGAAAAGCTTCTTCTCGTTCAACGCTATCTGAGATAGGCACAATAGTAATATTTTTTGTATCCAGCCCATAAAAATTCAACAGAGACAATAAAGAACGATAGGTGCCGCCACTAATATCAGGGGTGGCAACCTTATGATCTTCCAAATCCGCAGCAGTTTGAATATCTGAATCAGTACGAACAATAAGATGATACACCTGCGGATATAAAAATGCCACTGTATCTACGCTAGGCGCAATTGAAGTATCCAATTGCACTACTCCAAAATCAGCTTTGGATTGCTGTAACAAGGTCATAATCTCTGTAGAGCCTTTCGTTTGAACAATTCTGATATTCAAACGCGGCTCCACACTGGCTGCAACTTTTTTCAATGCGCTGACAAACTGATAACTCTGGCTGCCTTCTTCATTTGTAGCAATAACGACAGTCTGGGTACGGGCTTGATAATAATAAAATAAACCAGCAATAATTATCGCAAGCAATACTCCAGAAATAGCCAACCAGGTTGTTACACGTTTGGGCATAAGGGTCGTCCTATTTCTTCTTCCACTTCTTCATTGGCAAAACAAAATCATATGGGAAGTCTGCCAACTTTTCAACTGTGCCCTCTGGGTTGACCCAAAGGGTATCTTCTATGCGGAAGCCCATGCCTTTTTCTGGGTAATACAAGCCAGGTTCAGATGTGATAATAACGCCAGGTGCGAGGCGTTGATCATCGCCAGTGGTAAATCCACTGAATGGGCGTTCATGAATATTCAAGCCAACTCCATGCCCCAAACTGTGGACATATCCCTCCACAGGTGCTTTGGTGTGGAGGGGCGTCTGGTGCCCTTTCGATTCAAAATATTCACAGGTCATCTGGTGATAATGTTTGAATGGTGTGTTCAAATCAA
>CAZHOX010000364.1:0-2296 GCA_964534345.1 uncultured Anaerolinea sp. | reverse complement strand
GCATCCATTGCCCAGCCCGCCTTGCCTGCCAAAGCCGCCGCCATCACCTGAAAACGCTCGCCGCCAGAAAGAGTGAGTGTATCCCAGTGGCTGACATTTGCCTCGCCTTTTACTTGCTCTCCGCCATCGCGGGCTGAGTTGATCGTGCCGCTTAAGCCAGATGAAATATGAACTGAAAAAATATTTTTTTCAGTCGCTGCCAGTTTGCGGTACAACTCCGCAAAGATGCCGCTGGATGGCTGCGCAGTGGTTGGGATGGCAGGCCGCATGGCCTCAAGACGATTGTAGAAATCGTCTGCTGAAATATCAGCGGCGCTTATTTCGCCTTCAGGAAATTGAATAAATAATGGAGCTTGTACAACGCCGAGTTGTTCCATCTCTTCGTTAGACATATCCGCAGCACTGTCTGTAACTATTTTCATATTTTCTCCTTTAACGTAGTAGCAACTTTAGTCGCTTGATTTTTTAACGGCACAAGCCGTTCCTACTTTCTACTTTCCAGAAACCACTTCACCGCATCGTGAATGCTTTCAAAAATTGGGCGCGGTTTGTACCCAAACTCACGCGTCGCTTTTGCATGGCTGATGTTTGAATTGCTTTGCAGCACTTCCAGTGAATAAGGTGTAAAACGAGGCGTCTCATTTGCAAAGCGGTAATACATCGGCGTAAACTTCGCCGCGAACTTTGCAAGGTCAAAAGGGATTTTCATCTGAAAGAAATGCTTTCCTGTAATTTCGCGCACGGTCTCAAGCAAATACCGCACCGTAATTTTTTGCCCCGATAAAATATAGCTCTCACCGCGCTTGCCATACTCCGCAGCAGCGATCAAGCCATCGGCCACATCGCGCACATCCACAAAGTCATACGCGCCATCCACATACAATGCCGGTTTCGCAATTGCCGCATCGTGGATGACCGCGCCCATCATCGATCCGCGAAAATCATAAGGGCCGATCACGCCAGTGGGGCAGGCCACAACAGCTTCCAGCCCGGAACGAGCCGCGTTCAATACTTCCAGCGTTGCCTCCGCCTTCGAGCGGTCATATGCGCCGTAGGGGTTGTTCATGTCATATGGCAGGCTTTCATCGATCACACCTTCTTCCACGCGCTGGATTGCATGAATCGATGAGGTGTAGATCAACTTGATTCTTTTTTTAGCGGCGGCGCGCAGGATATTCTTTGTGCCTTCCACATTCACTTTTCTCACGAACGGATTCGCCCCTGGCATGATCGAAATCACGCCTGCCAAATGGAAGATGCCTTTGATGCCGCGCATGGATTCGAATACTGCATCGAGGTTAAGGACATCCCCTTCGAACGCCTCGACTCTTAATCCCGAAATTGATTCGCGGCTTTCGCCAGGCAGAATCATCGCCCGAACATTTTCACCGCGTTCCAAAAGTTTTCGCACAAGGACATTTCCAATGTGTCCAGTTGCACCTGTTACAAGCCACATTTATTGAGCCTCGTTTTTAAGAAGAAGAGTGTCCATCATCATCGTTGTGATTTCGCGTGCGGTCTTTTCCCATTTCGCGCCTTTCGGGTCAAGCAGACTTTGCAGCAGCAGACCCATTGCCATCGAGACGATCATGCGCGCGGTTAATTCAGGGTCAACCGGAACGAAGGAACCTTCATCCACGCCTTTTTTGATGAGCGAGGTGAAGTGCTTGTGATAACGGCGGTAGGGGAGAATGCTTGCCTGCCATATCTTTTCATCTCGGCTGGCTTGAAGCCAGAATTCAAGGAACATTGGCAAGCCTTCGCCTGCGGTTGCAAAGATATATGGGAAGGCCTGCGTAATTTGGATGAAAGTTTCGGGGACGGTTTTGTCTTTGGATGCTTCGATAGCGGCATCGATGGTTTCCAGCCAGCCATCCAACAGGGCAAGGAAGAGCGCCTGCTTGCTCTCAAAGTGATGATAGAACGCGCCTTTGCTGATGCCTGCTTCTTTGCAAATATCATCCACGCTCGCGGCATTGAACCCGCGTGTGGAAAATAACTTGATGGCTGCTTCAAGAATCTTTGCTCGTGTCTCTTCGCTTCGCTGTTGCATTCGATCCTTCCCCCTCTCTTATAGGAGAGGGCAGGGGTGAGGTTGGAATAAAAACCGACTAGTCGGTTTGTTTTTACACCCTAAACTTTGCACTGTCAAGATGCTGGAAATCATAGGCTGCTTAAATCAAAACAGGATGACGTTTGCCATCCTGTTTTGATTTTGTTTTGGGTCTTTATTTGGGTTTGTATGCCGTGATCTTCGCGCTGTACACCGCCTTGTACACCGCTTCGCGTGGATATT
>CAZHOX010000363.1:0-2300 GCA_964534345.1 uncultured Anaerolinea sp. | reverse complement strand
TAGATACACAAAGCACAGCCCTCGCCATTGTGCAAACAGGTATTGCCCTCACCCAAACGGCCCTGCCAACTTTTACCCCAACGGCGACAGTTGTTTATCCCACCCCGTCACCATTGCCGACACAGCCGCCTTTCCCCGTGATTACGCCGGACGCAATTCAAGTGGAGAGGTGGAGGGAATATCAGGCGGAATTGGCAAAGAGTATTTTCCCACACGATCCACCCGAATGGTTCCTATGTGAATGGGATATTTTGGGGCGCTCAGGTCAAGAAGTGTACGCATGGGCGGTGTGCGGAGTTGGTGAAAGGAGCGGAAGTGTCCCAGTCGTAATTTATCTTAATGCTGATGGATCTATCCAAAATGTGAAAAAACCCAAGAATTGGAGTATTGAGAACATTCACAAGATGTTTCCCGAAGATGTGCGAAACAAATTTGATTATTTGTATGCCGGCGAAATACAGAAAATGTTAGAGCACCTTGAATGGAGAGAGGGACACCCTGAAGAATTGCCATTGGTCATTCTTGGTGGAGCGCTAGTCGTAACCCTAACACCATAAACGCCATTAACAAGCAGAAATTCTTTTTCATTGCTGTAAAAAATAAGGAGGTTGACATGAATAAAACCAGATCAAAATGGTTTTCAAAAGCTGTAAAAGAAAAGAGAGGCAATTGCCATAAAAAGCAACAGCCTCTCTTTTTTTCATTACTTGCGTTCTTTCCTACCCCGCCATATTCTTCTTCATTACCCGCTTCAAAGCCACTCGGTAAATCTCGGTGAGCTTCTCAGCCATGTCTTTGGCTTCGGGGTTATCGGGTTGGCTTTCCATTTGTGCCACCAATCCGCTCAGAGCGTCCACAAATTGCTGGTTGACCATTTCATCATTCTCGGTGAGCATCTGGTCAAGAGTTGCTTCATCTGGAGCCTGGAGCAATTGCTCAATGAAAGCCACTTCGGGCGGCGGGGCGCTGGCGCTTTGCAATACCTGCACCATTTTTTGCAACTTGCCCATGCGGGTGTAATCGTTCGCTTCGGAAGCCTGCCGCAGCATTTGGTTGACAACCTCCACAGCCTCTTGGGTGAAATTCTCCAAATTGGCTTGCGTGGCTTTCTCAATATCTGGCTGGTCGAGGAGTGCCTCCACAAACTTCTGTGCCTGCTTCAAACGCGCTTCCATTTGCTTATCTACTTCGGCGGTGAAGAACAACAGCTTCTCGCGGATGCCTTCGAGCTTGGTTTTTTCTTCGGGTGTGGCTTTCTCAATGCGCTCTGTCAAATTTTGGAAGAAGACATAGTCCATGCCGCCGCGAGCCATGCTGACATAGGCGCGGATGCGGGCATCAGTCGGAGCTTCGATGACGAAGTCCAGCAGTTTTTCGCGGTTGAGAGATTGCCCCGCCTCTTGCAATACCTGTTGGGCTGCTTCCATTTCTGCAACAGATTCTTTAAGCTGACGGCCATACGCGGTCTCTTCCAATAGCTGCGTCTGGATCTCGATCAACGCGCGCGCAATCGGTTCCTGTCCGCTTTGCATGGCGTTTTGGGCAATGCGGCTGAACAGCGCAAAGAATTGCTCGTCGATGATTCTTTCATTTTGCTTGATCAACTCCAAACGCACATCCTTGGATGTGACCTGCATCAACTTCTCCATGAACTGCACGCGCTCCTGCTGCGATTTAAGCATTTCAGGCGTGATGCCGTCCTTGCCCAAAATGGTCTCCATCATGGACTCATAGGTGAGGTTGGCTTGCGGGCTGAACAAATATCCCTTGCGCTTTTCGGAAGGCAGGCGATCCACGATCTGCTTGATGAGCGGACCGATCATCTTTTCCTGTTCGTTCAAGGGCAATCCTAGTTCGGCAGGAAAGTAGGTCAGCAGCAATTCCTTTTCGTTGTCGTGATAGACGATAGGGGTTGCGAGACGGCCTTCGTATCCGCAGTGCGGACAGCGGGCATAGTTCGATTGTCCGCTCATCAGGCGTTGCTTGGATTGCGGGTCATGCGTCACGTCGAACAACTGCTCAACGTTGGCAGGGATCATTTGTCTACAGCGGGGACATGAGATTTGAGTTTGTGGCATTTAACGATTTCCGATTTGCGATTTTTGATTTACGATTTTTCGTCATTGCGAGGGCGATGTTCTTTCGCCCGAAGCAATCCCCAACTTAGTCCGAGATTGCTCACCGCACTGGCGTACGGCGCAAGTGTCGTCGGCCTATCGACCTCCTCGCAATGACGAGATGATTACTTACCCAACCAACTCTTCCAGCCGGTCAATATAGCCTTCCATCACAGCAAAGGT
>CAZHOX010000362.1:0-2305 GCA_964534345.1 uncultured Anaerolinea sp. | reverse complement strand
GCGAATGTGCTCTTAACCATCAAACAAGATCAACTTGCTCGAGAGGGCAAACCAACTCTCAGCGAGTCCGAAGCGAATGAGTTCAAACGTCCACTCCTGGAGAAATACGAATCCGAAGGCAGTCCGTACCACTCCTCCGCCCGCCTTTGGGACGACGGCGTCATTGCTCCCGATGAAACGAGACAAGTGCTGGGGTTGGCGTTATCCATCGTTTTGAATTCACCGAAGGAAGAAGGTGGGTTTGGGGTGTTTAGGATGTAGAAAGTGGAAAGTGGTGAGTGGAGGATGGCATGAGGTATGTTGAATGGCAAGCGGGTGTTCCTGATGAAATCAAAGGTGATTCGCTTTGGAAATTAGAAGTCTATCGCTTAGGTTTATTTGCCGCCGACATTGCATGGCAGGATGCGCTTGTTTTGAATAAAAATCCATTAACCCGTGGACTTGCCGACCAACTCTATCGAGCGGTGTGCTCTATATCTGCAAACATAGCTGAAGGGTACTCGCGTTCTACAGGAAAAGACCGTGCTCGGTTTCTCGAATACTCACTTGGTTCTGCAAGAGAATCTCGTGATTGGTATTTCAAATCACGCCATACGCTGAAAGAAGAAGTTGTCAAACATCGAATTGACTTGTTGACTCAAATAATCAAAATGCTAAGCATTCTTACACCCAATCAACGCCAAAAAGGAATCCGCGAAGAACAAGCTGAATACGTTATTTTACAATCATCAAATTTCAATATTGATTTAGAGACTCCACTTCCATAATCCACTCACCACTTTCTACTCACTAGGATAACCCCATGACCTTCTCAAACTCAATCGACACTCCCCATCACTTCTTCGCCCAACTCGCTGGCAATTGGCGCGGCATATCCAGGCTTTGGCTCGAACCCGACAAGCTCGCTGATGAAGCCCAGGTTGTTGGTACCATTCAACTTCTGCTTGAAGGACGCTTTGCGCTCTTCCTGTATCAATCATCCATCGAAGGCGAAGCGCAGCATGGAATGTTCACCTTTGGCTACAACACCACGTCTGAACAATTTGAAACCTCATGGGTGGATTCATTCCACACCAACACAGGCATCATGTTTTGCACAGGCGCGGAAAAAGAGAATGGCTTTGCCGTTACAGGCAGTTACCCCGACCCCGCCGAAGGCCCAGATTGGGGCTGGCGTACCGAAGTGGAATTGAACGGAGATCGACTTATCATCACGGCGTACAACATTACTCCCGAAGGCGAAGAAGCCAAAGCAACAGAAATGGTGCTGACAAGATTGAAGAAATAAAAGGATAAGAGAAGAAAGAAATCTTAATGCCTTCATCTTTCCTCTTTCAACACGATCGCATATTCCAACCATTGGAGATAATATGAAAATCCTCATCATCGGCGGCACACGTTTTCTCGGACGTCACCTCGTCAACTCTGCCCGCGCTCGTGGACATGATGTCACTCTCTTCAATCGCGGCATGACCAACCCCAATCTGTTTGGAGACTATGTGGAAAAGATCGAGGGAGACCGCGCTAAAGATCTGAATCAACTCGCAGGGCAGTGGGATGCGGTCATCGATACTTGCGGATATTTTCCGCGCATCGTCCGCATGTCAGCCGAGGCGTTGAAGGATAAAGTCGAGAAATATGTTTTTATCTCCAGCATTTCGGTGTATGCCGATTTCAAAAAAGTTGGCATCAACGAGAGTTACCCCGTTGGAAAGATCGAAGACGAAACGATGGAGGAGATCACGGGCGAGTCGTATGGCCCGTTGAAGGCTCTTTGCGAAAAAGCCGCGCAGGATGTTTTTGGAATTAGATCGCTCATCATCCGCCCTGGCCTCATCGTTGGCCCGCACGACCCAACCGACCGCTTCACCTATTGGCCTGTGCGCATCGCACGCGGCGGTGATGTGCTTGTGCCTGATAGCCCCACAGCGCTGACACAAATTATTGATGTGCGCGATCTTTCGGATTTTATTGTGCATCTCATTGAACAAAACGTGTCAGGCGTTTTTAATGCAACAGGCGAGCCGCTGGCCCTTGGAAAGCTAGTTGAAACATGCAAACAGGTCAGTGGAAGTGATGCAAATTTCAAATGGGCATCGGTTGAATTTCTCAATGAAAATAATGTTGCACCCTGGAGCGACATGCCTGCATGGCTCCCTGATACAGAAGAAGAAAAAGGTTTTTCACGTGTGGATGTTTCCAAAGCCATGCATGCAGGCCTCGTCCTCTCACCGCTTGAAGAAACCATCAAAGACACAATCGCATGGGCTTTCGAGATTCCTGCCGACCATGAATGGAAGGCGGG
>CAZHOX010000361.1:0-2334 GCA_964534345.1 uncultured Anaerolinea sp. | reverse complement strand
GTAGAAGATGCCGCCTACGAGCAGGGATATTCTGTGCTGATGTGCAACACAGACGAAAACCCCGAAAAAGAAGAACTCTATTTAAATCTGCTGCATGATGAAAACGTGGCAGGCGTGATCTTCTCCCCCACCCAACAATTCAGCCTGGCTTCCAGCACCTACAAAGCCAAGATGCCCTTCGTCATCATTGACCGTGTGGTGGAAAGCAAAGAGACAGATATGGTTCTGCTTGATAACGTCTCTGCGGCGTATGACCTGACCGTTCACCTGCTGGAGAATGGATACCGCAAACTGGCGGGATTGTTCGGCGATGCAAGTACCACAGGTCAGGAGCGCAGCCGTGGATTTCACCGAGCGCTGAAAGATTATCAATTAAACCCAGTGGCGGCTCATTTTGTTTCCCCAAGAATCAAACAAGGTTATGACACCACCCTTGCCCTGTTGGATGGTCTCAACCAGCCTGATGCAATTGTCACCAGTAACAGCATGTTGACGGCGGGCGCGCTTCAAGCCCTGCGGTATAAAAAAGTATCCGTTCCAAACGAAGTGGCGTTGGTTGGGTTCGATGAAACCACCTGGGGCGAATTGGTGGACCCACCCATCACGGTCATGGCACAGCCGACAGAAGAGATTGGCCGCACGGCAACAGAGTTGCTGTTCCAGCGTATTCAAGAACCGTCCCGCTCGCCAAAGACGGTGATCCTGAAAGGAGCTTTGATGGTTAAAGGCTCCAGCGTAAGAAAGTAAAATTTACATCTCAATACAACAATCTCCTTCGAGACACGAAGGAGATTGTCTTTAATAATGATTGCGGCAAATCAAAAAATCTGTATCGAATATTATTTTCTCACTGCCGCGAAGCCAATACCATTCGGGCCCAAATGTGTACCGATCACAGCAGTGACATTGACGAACAAAATATCACGGGGGATGGATTTTCGGACGCGGCTCATTAACTCATCTAACAGACTTTTGGCACGCGGTTCAGCGTTGGTATGTAAAATCGCGAGGCGTTCCATATCCCCAAGTTCGAGCAGGAATTTCAACATGCGTTCATCTGCCTGCTTCGTGGTGCGAACTGCGCCGATGGGTTTCACTTCTCCGTCTTTCAACTCGATCATCGGTTTGATGGACAATAACCCGCCCAGTGCAGCCACCGCGCCGGGGACTCGTCCGCTGCGTTTGAGATATTCCATCGTGTCCAACGCGGCGGAGACTTGCAATCTTTTTCTCGCAGATTCAATTGCGTCTAAGGCAGTCTTCAATCCAAGCTCTGCTTCTTCAGCGGCAGAAATAACCTGAAAGCCGATACCCAAGGAGAGAGAGCCACTGTCTATGCAGGTGACTTTATCGGGGAATTCTTTTGCGGCCTGGCGTGCCACATTGACGACGGTGGTCAATTGGCTGGCGGCATGAATGGAAATGACATGGTCACAGCCATTCGTGAGCAGAGTCTCATACGGCGTGGCAAAATCTCCAATGGAAGGGGCGGCAGTTGTCGGCGGGGTCTGAAGCGAGGGCAGGCGGTTATAAAATTCTTCGCGGGAGATACCGATTCCATCTGCGTACTCTTTTCCCTCCAAAACAAGAATGGTCGGCACAACGTGGATCTCGTGTTGTTCGATGAGATAAGCGGGCAGGTCTGCGGTTGAGTCTGTGACGATTCCGATTTTCATGCGCAAAGTTTAACATAAAGATTATGTCATTGCGAGAAGGGCTTCAGCCCGACGACACTTGCGCCGCGCGCCAGTGCGGTGAGCAATCTCCCTAATTGTGTTGGGGATTGCTTCGTCGCAAAGAACAAGAACGCTCCTCGCAATGACGAACCCTATACTTGCCACTTGACATACTGTATTTCACACAGTATAATGCGATAAAGGTTGAGATATGGTAAACACTGAATCGCTTGAAAATGTTGTACTGGAACTGAGGCGCGGGGTGATCGTGCTCGCGGCGCTCAGCCAATTGGGAACCGAACAATACGGCTACTCCCTGCTGAAACAACTCTCAGATTTGGGGTTGGAGGTGGATCAGGGGACGTTGTATCCGCTGCTGCGCAGGTTGGAAGCGCAAGGGCTGCTAGAGTCGGTTTGGAAATTGGAAGAGGCTCGCCCACGCCGTTATTACGTCATCAGCGCGGAGGGAAAGAAAATCCTTCCCAAGATGAAGAAGGAATGGGCTGGCATTGTGTCTGTGATGGATAAGATGCTGGCGTAAGGAAAGGAAACCATGAATCTTATAGATCGTTATGTTACCGAAGTTGGAAAAAACCTGCCGCTCCTGAAAGGACGCGAGGATATTGAAAAGGAGTTGCGCTCCACGCTGGAGGATATG
>CAZHOX010000360.1:0-2345 GCA_964534345.1 uncultured Anaerolinea sp. | reverse complement strand
CGCGGCACCAGCGGCGGTTCGGATATTCTGGCGCGCATCCTCAACAATTGGCGCGGAATTCCGATGACTCAAAGTTATCTTATCGTGGATACTGCGGTGATTCTATCTGCTGGGTTTGTCTTTGGTTGGAAGGCAGCCTTGTATGCCATGATCACCTTGTACGTGAGCGGACTTGTCTCTGAAACCGTGCTCGAGGGTGGCGGCACGGTCCGCACGGCGATGATCATGACGGCGAAGCCAGACGATGTCTCAAGCCGTGTCATCGAAGAACTTGCACGCGGCGTGACCTATCTGGAAGGCAAAGGAGCATACACGGGCAACTCACGCCCCGTTTTGTATTGCGTGGTCAACCGTGCAGAAGTGGCATCGTTGAAAGCTATCGTACATGAAAGCGACCCCGAAGCCTTTATGGTCATCGGGGTCGCGCACGAAGCGTTGGGGGAAGGGTTCAAGCCGCTGAAGGGAAGGTAAAGCAAATCTCCGAGGTCTTCAAGACCTCGGAGATTTTTTTCATCACTTCCTCTTCGTGTACCCAAACTGATTCAGCGCGTTCTGGTTATCGCGCCAGTCTTTTGAAACCTTCACGCGCAATTCCAAAAATACTTTTCGCCCGCCCATTTCTTCAATTTCTTTTCTGGCAGCCGAGCCAATAGACTTGAGCATCTTGCCGCCTTCGCCGATGACGATTCCCTTTTGCGATTCGCGTTCCACAAAAATGGTCGCGGCGATGTAGGCCATGCCGTTCTCACGCTCCTTGAACTCGTCCACGCGCACGGCAAGGCTGTGCGGCACTTCGTCGCGCAATTGAAGCAGGCAGGCTTCACGCAGCAGGTCTGCGGCAATATCACGCTCGTAGGAGTCAGTGATTTGTTCTTCGGGATATTCAGGCGGTCTCTGCGGCAGGGACTGGATCAGAGTCTCAAGCAGTTCGCCAAGCCCAAGCCTCTTCGCTGCGGATACTTTCATAACGGATGCCTGATTCCACAAAGCAGCATATTCCTCGCTGCGAGCGGATACTGCGTCAGCGGCGACAGAGTCTATTTTGTTTAGGACCAGCAGTCGGGTAGTGCGAGGCGATATCTTGTTGAGCAGTTCCGCGATGCGGGTGTCGTCCTCTGTGGGGGCGGAGGATGAATCCACAAGCCAGAGAATTACATCCACACCATCGAGAGCTTCTTCGGCTTCGTAGTTGAGGAACTCGCCAAGTTTGTGGCGGGGATTATGAATGCCGGGCGTATCGACAAAAACGATCTGCGCGTTCGGCATGGTGAGAATGCCCAACTGACGGCGGCGCGTGGTTTGCGGACGCGGAGAAACGGCGGCGATCTTCTGCCCAAGCAGCGCGTTGACGAGGGTGGACTTGCCCACGTTGGGGCGTCCGATGATGGCGACAAAACCTGAATGATGTGTCATATTGACGCTATTGTATCTTCTTTGGCTGCCAGTTTGCAACGACCAAACTAAGAATGATGAGCGCGGCGCCCGTAACGACCTGCCATGTGAGCGCCTCATTCAGGAAGATGACACCAAGTGAAACGCCGCCAAGCGGAAAGAGATACGTCACCATCGTAGCGCGGGTGGGGCCGATCTCATGAATGAGATAGAACAACATGATGAAAGCCATGCCAGAGCCGAGAATGCCCATCCACAAGAGGGCCGCCCAGGTGATGGGCAAGGTAGGGACTTTGACGGGCGCTTCAAAAATGAATGCTGAGATAATCATCACCACTGATGCAGAGGCAAGCGGACCAAGCCCTCGCAAAGTGGCTGGGATGTCTTCGGTAAATACGCGGGCAAAGATGGAACTACCTGCATAGAACACACAAGCGAGGATGACTGCCAACTGCCCAAGCAGGGAACTGCTTGAATTGCCAATATCCTTGCTCATCAGAACCACCACACCTGCAAAGCCGATCAATAGTCCCAGCACTTTTGGCGCGGTCATTTTGTCGTCGTGCAACATGAAGTGTGCCACCAAAATGGTAAAGAGCGGCACGGTGGCATCAAGGATCGAAGCCACGCCCGAGTCAATGGATTTTTGTCCCCATGAAATGAGGAAGAATGGAATCGCGATATTCGTCAGCCCTAGAACACTCAGCGGTATCCATTCCTTTAATGTGCGAGGCAGGGGAATGCGCTGAATGATAATAATTGCCACCCCAAATAAAAGCCCAAAGAGGGCGCGGAACGCAACCAGCGTGATCGGCCCAACTTCACGCAGCGCAATTTCGATCCACAGAAATGATGATCCCCAGATGGCTCCCAAGGTGAGAAAGACAGCCCAGTGTTTTGTTTTCAATTTGACTCCTTTGTTTTTACTTTTAAAATTCTATCTGGCAGATCGC
>CAZHOX010000359.1:0-2376 GCA_964534345.1 uncultured Anaerolinea sp. | reverse complement strand
AACCCGCCTCCAGCTTAAGCCGGAAGCGGGTTCTGTTATCCTGCAGCGAATCAACGCGTTGAGCGGATTTACTTCCTAAGGTGCATTATTGTTCCCGTTACCCTCATCGATCAGGCAGCGCGAATCCACATAAAACCAAAGCTGATGGTTCCCACCAGGCAAGCCGCCAGTAATTGTGATGGTCTTCGTATCAATCATTCCAGCAGGGATAGTATTGTAATGATCAGAGGTGAAGAAATCTCCGGGGGGAGGGCATCCGGTCACTGGGTCAAGTAGTGTAGATGGATCTCTATCAATATACACATCCCTGAAAATATCATTTGCCCCACCTGCACCACCCTGATTTTTGACGGT
Source organism: uncultured Anaerolinea sp. (assembly GCA_964534345.1). GTDB lineage: Bacteria > Chloroflexota > Anaerolineae > Anaerolineales > Villigracilaceae > Villigracilis. Next base: position 2,022 of record CAZHOX010000359.1, on the reverse strand, counting down.
AATATTAACCTGAAAGGTTTCGTTGGCGGGTGGCAATTCAGGGCTTATAACTACATTTGTAATAATGAGGTCTGGAAAACTCGAACTGCTGGTGGCAGTAGAAATATATCCTTTTACAAAAGTTCCGAAAATCGTAAGGTTTCCATTGGGATTAAAAAAGGCAGGTGTCCAGTCATGGTGATACATCCATGCTAGATTGCTGAGATGATTGCTTTCCAGCCATTGAGTAAACGCATCTCCATACGATGCCTGGCTGCCCGGCCAGGTGGGGTTAGTCACATCGGTATCTTCATATCCCCATTCTGTAACCATCACAGGTTTTACGCCGATCAAGCCGCCCGTATCTCGATTCCATTCTGTGGTCGTATTTGACCCTTCAACAGAATATTTGTGATACGCATATACAACCTTTGGGTCTGTCAGCGGATTATCTTTGATCCCCACCAGCCAACTTGCCCAGCGGTTGCCGGTGGCGATGACTATATTTTGTCCGCCGTTGTTTCTGACTGTTTGAATGAGGTTTTCATACGCCAGTTTCAATTCAGGCCACAACGGATTTGGAGTAGAACCATACAGCGTGAAATCATCTGGATGAACAGGTTCATTCCAAAGGTCAAACATGATGCGGGTATCTGATCCGTAGGTCTGCGCCATTTGAGTCCAAAAAGCTGAGGCTACGGCCATGCTTGAGTCGTAGGTGTCTGCTGGGTTGCCGCAACATGCAGGTTGGTAATATCCATTTGGCCAGCCAATCACATGCCAGGAAATAATGACATACATGCCATTATTCAATGCTGCGGTGATTTCTTGATCCAAACCTGTAAGCAGGGTAGCGCGATTCATATTTTTCCATTGGGTTGGGAAGATGCTGATTCTCACAACACTTGCCTTCCAATCCTGAGCCAGAGTGGCATAATCTGTGGGTGTGTAGGTTGTGCCATACCAGCCGCGCGCCCAGAATGGGTCACCCATATTGACGCCGCGCAAACGGATGGGTTGTCCATTGGCTGTGATGTTTGTTCCAGAAATGGAAAGACCCGGCAATGCAGTTGCATCAACGCAGCTGTTGCTTACGCTCAACGCAGGGTTGACGTAGCCTGTAAATGTGGGAATGCCATTCGTAACGTGGATAATTGTTTTGATCGCAGAAATGACCCACGCATTCCAATTTGTGTATCCGCGAGTGCCGTGTTCGCCGCCCGCTGGGCACATGCTAAATACATTCGTGTCACCTCTCATCAGGTGCGCATTGCTCAACACACGGATGCCGCAATTTCCCCATGTGCATTCATCTACAGGAAAAGTAGTATCACCTAAGTTTTCGATCATGGCAACGCTATAGGAAGTTGTATTCGCCAGCCCTGTGCGGGTATATGCCCCAGTGTTTGGGTCTGTGAGAATTCCAGGTGCGCCATACCCTGCATCTTCTGAAATGAACCCCAACGCCTTGCCTGCATAGCCGTTAGCTTGCAGATATTCCATCACCCAATAATTTTGTGCGCCGCCATAGGATGAGCCATTTAAAATGATTGCATTGCAATTGGCTGGGATGTCTGTGTCTGCGCATAATTTATTTAACCCCTGCAATGTTTTTACTTCAATGTCGCTTATCCATTGCGCACTTGAATCAAACCCAATTGCCAGCGTAACATATCCCTCATTCACCAGGTTTGTGTTCTGCGAGGAGATGGAAGCATTCACCGCGCCCGTTCCGCCCCAGCCTGGCAGAAAAACCACAACAGGCCGTTTTTCACCTGCTGGAATTCCTGAAGGCCAACTCGCAATTGCCCTGCCGGAAGTCAGTGTTTTGTTGATGATCGCTGAAGAGGGCTTGGCCTCGGCCACAGAAAATATCTGCCCTGCAAATGTCAGTGTCAATATTGCGATAAGAAGTAAGGATAGGATGGCGATTCTCTGAGATTTCATAAAAATCCCTTTATTTATAAATTTGATGCAGTATAGCTGAGTAATAGTGATTTATGTCCGGCCCATAATTCCTATTGCAGGATAACAGAACCCGCC
>CAZHOX010000358.1:0-2406 GCA_964534345.1 uncultured Anaerolinea sp. | reverse complement strand
CATTTCACGGAAAGTCGGGGGAGATCCTGCCGGAGTTGGTGAAGGCAGTGTGGGGTTAATTATTCACACTAACCTTTGACATAGGAAAATTTTTCGGTGATGAGACCTTCTCTTACTTGAAAAATATCAACTCCGCGGACGTGTCCCTTTTTGCCTGTTTCGTCTTCCCAGTTGTATATCCAACGCATAACACAGCGTTTGCCCATGCCAAATATTTCTTCAATTTCAATATGGGCATGTGGTGACTCGCGGAAGAAATTCTGCCAGAACTGTGTGACTGTTTCTTTGCCAGAGTAGGTTGTACCATTGGGTGCGGGGTTTGTATTTTCGAAGACACAATCATCGCTCATCAATTGCATCATGCCTTCAACATCATGGCGATTGAATGCCTCGTTGAAATTAATTACAACGCGAATTGCTTCTTCTATTTGTGACATTCGGATTGGGCTCATAGGATGATAACCTGTAGAATTTCACGAAATGCAATTTTTAATTGATTTCGATCTGAATGGATATTATTCTCCTTTGCTCACCCATGGTCCCACACCTTCGATACGAGTGACTTTTATCCTGGTAATATAGCCGGGGGGAGGATTCTCCATTGGAGGGAATTTAACATCGGGACTCATGTACACATAGGCAAGTTTTTGCAACAACTCCGGCGCGCCTCCTTCTTTAATTCGAGCGGTTCCGTGGACTACGGCATATTCTTTCAGCCCATAGCTGCTCTTGGTGTCCGCTTCCAGCGAAAGAACCACCTGTCCATTCCGCTCGATGTTGCGGACCTTTTGATTGCGTGGCAAGTGGGCGCAAACGATCTCGTCATTTTCGATGCCGATCCACACAACGGTGACATGCGGGGTGCCGTCTTTGTTAATGGTTACCAGATGTGCATGTGCACCAGATTCGACCAAGTCTATAAGAGATTGTGGGATTTGCATGGAGTGACTCCTATATAGAGAAGAATAGTTTATTTAATATTTTGTGTCAACCAGCTGGTTACTGCATTTATTATGATTTCATGCCCGCCTTCAAATATGGTGAGGCGGGTTGTTCCAGATTGTGTTCTAAAGATTGGAGGCTTTTCTCCATACGAAGGATCTGACAATAAGGGGTCTATCAAGTGTTGCGGCACTTTTTCCTGTTCAACAAAATATTTTATGTCATTGGGGGAAATCTGGTCTTCTGGTGTCACTAGAGCATTATATGCCAGTAGAGAGTGGCTAATGGGTACTGGCCCATTATGTCCATCGTGAATTCCTGTATTGATATCTATGTTCAAGTGAGTTGTAGGCGATAAATATGTGAGGGGAGATCGTGTTTTATATTCAAGGTCTATAGTAGGTGAAGTACCAGGTGCACCTCCCAGAGCTTGTTCTAAGAATATCCTGTATTGTCCATCTAAAGTTTGAGTTTCCTGATACCATACAGTCAGGTCGGTAATGGGAACCCATACTGAAACACCTGCCCAGATATTGGGATGGGTTGCTGCAACCATAAGAGCTGCATGACCACCTCCGGATGCCCCTACCAAATAGATATTATGGGTATCGATGTTTGCATAGTTCTTTGCAAATTTAACAGCGCTTAAGATATCCTGTATAACCAGGTCTGAACCAATGGCTTCAAATTTATTGTTTGGACCTCGGAAATTTGGGTGAATGAAAGCCCAATTGTTTTCAATACACCATTTAGCGAGTGGAGCATTTAACGCCTGACGATAATCGCCCGTCCACGTGTGTAACGCAACAAGCAAAGGGACACTATCTGTTGTATTTGGCGCATAGAAAATGGCGGGTTGAAGTGTGTTGTCTGCAGAACTTGGATATTTGACTGCCGTCACTTCTAAAGGCCATCTTGGCCCAATTTGAACATCAATTTTTGAATCAGCTGGTATGGTTTTAGGAAGTGCGGAAGGGAGTAAAACATATATTGCTATACTAAAAAGAATCAAGAAAAACGAAAAATACCCAAGCTTAGTTTTTGAGAGCATATGTTTGTAGAAATTCTTTCATTTTTAAATTTTACAACTTAATTAATGGCCAGTATATACTCAATAAACGAACGTCATATAGACAAAATAGTATGAAAGAGCATTATGGTGGCAAAGATTATACAATTTGGCCTCCCAGACATATTGCTTTTACCTTTGATATATTTATTATTCTCCTCTTGAGGGAAATAAAGCACTTTAGTTTTATGTCATCAAATTCGTATTTGTTAGTCTCAAGTTCTGCCAATCGTCCAGCCAGAAAAAGGCTAAGGCGTGAAAACTGCTTGGGATGCGCGCAGAATCCTCAGCGTCAGGTGCACGCTTTGTTGGGGCGGCGGTTCAGGGTGCGTACCACCTAGCTTCTTGATATACATCAACTACCAGTAAACGTTTGCATAACGAGACCTGCATGT
>CAZHOX010000357.1:0-2414 GCA_964534345.1 uncultured Anaerolinea sp. | reverse complement strand
ATTATCCTTCCGAAATCACAACTAGTTTATCTTCTGGTGTGAAAGTAACCTTTTCAGATTTCTTCGGGTTGGTGATGACACCATACGCCTTTTCAGCATTGCGGCTTTCGCTCATGATGCGGTAGCCGATGGCAGTTTCACCGCGGCGGCGGGCGGCTTCGGTAATGGTGTAGAAGTTGACGGGCTGCCCTGTGGTGACGTAATCACCGATGGGCTTGAGGTAGATCTCTGCGCCTTCGGGGTCGAAGATGTCGGTGAAGACGTCCATGAGTTCGGAATTTTCAGAAAGCTGTGAAAGCATTAAGCTGACAAGGTGTTCGCTGACAATGAAGTCATCGACCTTGGCTGCTTCGGCGAGTTCGCGGTTGCGCAGGTCGAGCATTTCGCTGATGATGGAGAATGGGGTCTCATCTTTTTCGGCGATGTCGCGCAGGTGCAGCAAGGTGACGAGGGTGATCGCATCCGCTTCCTGCACTTCGAGGTGGCTGTATGCCAGCACGATGACATGGTCGTACTCTGTGACTTCGAGCTGTTCGAGAAGATCGCGGTCGCGGATGTCACCTTCCATAACTTTTAATTTTTGATTGGTGATCTTTTTGCCATCGCTGCGAATCTGTTTTTCGAGATCGTAAATGTGCGAGACGATGGTCAGCTCGGAGCCTTTGGCAACGTAGTTATCCAACTCGCGGACGATGGTTGCGCCGGAGCGATTCCAGCCGAGGATGAGTCCGCGCTCAGGCTTGGCTTTGGTTTCTTTTCCGCTTTGCTGGATCAGGCTTTCTTCAACCTTGGGCGCGGTGTTGGAGAGTTCGATTTTGTCATCATCTTCAGCGATGGCAAAGATCTGGTCGCCAGATTGGATGCGCGTGTCCATCGGCGGATTCATGGCAATGGTGCCATCTGATTTGCGAATACCCATCAACGTGGATGTTTCAAACGCGAGCAGGGCTTCACCGTAGGTTTTTCCTGAGAGGTTGGGTTCCTGCTTGAAATAAATTTCATCGCCGCCGAAATTCATCAACTCGGTGTAAACAATGGACAAGCCGCTCTGCCGTGAAGTTTGGGCAACCACACGGGCGATGAGGTCGGTTGTGAGAATGGCCTGCACATTATCTTTGGCCCCAAGCATTTTCACCACGTCCATGTTCTTTTGATCATGGATCTGGGTGACGATGTGATATGGAGATTCGCGGCGGTTGGGGTTGTTGGTAATAGCCAGCACAGATTTGATAACGTGGGTATCCGGGTCGGCGCCTTCGGAGAGAATGATAATGGAGCGGGCGGTGTGTGGGCTGCCGATTTCGAGGTCATTCAAGTCGATGGGATTGCCAGAGCGGCAGATGATGCGGGTATTTTTGGTGTCTTCAATGCGATTGCTGATCTCGTCTTCCATCTCAACTTTGTCATGGTCGGCCAAAATGACAATGACCGCTCCGCTCTTGCGGCTTTCGTTGGCAAGCACAAGCTCAGAAATGACGGTGAAGATTTGCGGCGTCCAGCCAAGGATGAGGGTGTGGTCGTTTTCAAGGACTTGGGAACGACCCTTGCGGAGTTCGTCCATTTTGTCTTCGAGACCGTTGTTGATGATACCGATCAGTGCGCTGACTACAAAAACGCCGCCGAAGGTGACGATCAACATCATGAGCAGGAAGAAGGGATTGCCCGTATCGCCGCCCATGGTGCCAGAGTCGAGGGTACGCAGCAGGCTCATCCATGCCACTTCAAGGAAGCTTTCCCCGTTGGGCGCGGAATTGGTCAGTTTTACCAATGCGGCGGCAAGGAAGATGATCAATGCGGACAGAACAAATAGCCCTGTCAACATGGCGCCGGTTCCACGTGCCATGTAATTATCAAACCAATATTGGAACTTTTGTTTAAATGATGGCTGTTTCATACATTCTCCTCAAAAAATTTCGCTTATTATAAGAGCAATCCTTTTGATGGTCATAGGCAATTTGGATGCCTGACAGGCTTTTGTAAGGAAGCATGCTTAAGAAAACTATTATCTTTTTCAGGTAACATTGCAGAAACAATCTGTATCTATGTAGTGTAGAAATTATTCTTTTATAAAGTGAGGTGCCCCATGTTCCAGTTTGAAGGTTTTGACCGCCGCAAGGAAGAAGACCGCGTTCGCTCTGAAGGTAGGTTGCCGCCTGGCCAATCATTGACCCAGAAATTCCCTGTTCTGCATTACGGCCCCGTTCCCATGTTCGACCCCGCCACTTGGGATTTGCGTGTGTGGGGTGAGGTGGAAGAGGAAAAGCGCTGGAATTGGGCAGAGTTTAATCAACTGCCGCGCACATCCATCAAAATGGATCTGCACTGTGTCACCCGCTGGAGCAAGTTCGATACTACCTGGGAAGGCGTTTCTGTGAAGTCACTGGTAGAGAATGGCTTCTTCAAGATCAAACCGA
>CAZHOX010000356.1:0-2423 GCA_964534345.1 uncultured Anaerolinea sp. | reverse complement strand
TCTTTATCAATATAACTTCCAAAGCCGCCAGCGAGGATGATTTTATCAGGAGATTCCAAACCGCTGCGGTTTAATAATGTACGAGCCGCAGTAAATAAGGCAGCCTTTGCTAATTGAATTTGCCTCACATCTTGCTGGGTCATGGGGATGTCTCGTCCTATGGATGTTTCCTCCGCCCAGGCAATGACATACTCCCAGCCGCTTTCTCCCTTTCGAACACGCTTCGACTCTAGCCCTTGCTTGAACTTTCCCCGAGAATCCACGATCCCCGCCCGGAATAATTCTGCCACTCCGTCGATGATGGCGGAGCCGCAAATCCCTTTGACCTGACCTTTGAACTCGGCATGGTCGGTATTCCAACCAGTCACACCGATGACTTTATATTTTGGTTCGAGTGTGTTCTCGTCAATGACAATGCGTTCCATTGCACCAGGCGCAGCACGCATTCCATACTCCACATGCGCCCCTTCAAGCGCAGGGCCAGTAGGGGTGGACGTGCAAACCAATCTCTTGCGATTTCCGAGGATCAATTCTGCATTTGTGCCCACATCGATCAGCAGCCAGTTCTCATCCTGCTTGTGCGGTTCTTCGGCAACGATCATAGCGCTGGTATCTGCACCGACGAAGGATGCAATGGTGGGGAGGACGTGGATATTGCCCGATGGATTGATGTGTAAACCCAACTCACGCGCTTTGATGTCCATTGATCTGTGGATGGCAGGCACGAACGGCGCAAGTCCCAAGTCTTTCGGGTGAAGATTTAACAAGACATGATGCATGGTGGAATTTCCAACCAGCACCATTTCTAGGATTTCACTCATCTTGATCTTTGCTTCGTGCGCGGCTTGTTTAAGCAATTTGTTCAGCGTGGAGATGATCGCCTTGTGCAATTTCTCCAGACCGTCTGGATTCTCGATCGCATATTGAATGCGGGACATAACATCTTCGCCGTACACAATTTGCGGATTCATTTCCGATTCTGCTGCCAGCATTTCGCCTGTGCGTAGATTGCACAGATACAACGCAACGGTTGTGGAGCCAATATCCACGGCGGCGCCGTAGCTGTCTTCTACATAGCCAGCCTGAACTTCGATGACTTCTTTATCCTGCCAGACGGTGACGGTCACATTCCATTTTGCTTCGCGTAAAGTTTTCGAAAGCGTTCGCAGGCATTGATAATCAATGCCCAGCTCATACCAGCGTGGAAGTTTTTCCTCAGTCCCTCGCACCAATGCCATTGAAGTTTCAAGCCCTTTGGCGAGGCGTTCCCAATCTGCGATGGGGCGTTCCAGTGTGGGCGGACTCATCGTCACCAGATATTTTCGCACCGAAGGCTTTACTTCGATCTCACGTTCTGTCGCGCTCTTGCGGACGATCTGTTTGTTGCCGCGGCTTTCTTCAGGGACGTTGATGAGCACATCGCCGCGAATTTTGCACTGGCAGGAGAGGCGCACCTGTCCCACTTCCCAGCCTTTGTCTTTCAACAGCTTGGGTCTGCGGGCAAAATAGGCGGCCTCTTCCGTGGAAACGGGGGAGACATTCTCTCGCCTCGAGTCGATGTTGTACTTCTCGAAGCGGCCTTCTTCAATTAAGACCATACACTTGCCGCAGGTGGCATTCTCGGCACAAATGGATTCGATCTCCACGCCAAGTTCGCGTGCAGCAGAACGGATGGACATGCCTTCTTCGACTTGTCCGCGGCTGCCAGAGGGTTGCAGAATGATGTTGTGTTTGTTTGTCATATTTTTGTGAACCACCAAGTACACAAAGACCACGAAGAAGCGTTCTTTTCTTCCTTTGTGCCCCTTCGTGTCCTTTGTGGTTAAATGGTTTTTTCTTCCCGACGGGGAATTTCTATTTTTGCAAACTCAGCTTCCAGTTCAGAAAGAAGCGCGTTTGCAACTTCTTCGGGAGAGCCTTCGCGTTCGATCCATTCGCCGCGTTTGTATTCCTTTGCATAATCGCTTGTGGAGGTCGCGCCAACTGCCATCGCGTATGCGTCAATTTTGTCTTGAATTTTTTGGGAGAGCTGTTTTTTTACGGTACGCCCATCGCCCTCAACAGTAAAAGATTGGGGGATGTGCTTCCAGTACATGATGCGGTATTTTGCCATTGCGTGTAACCTCTTAAATTATATATAATTTTCAAGAGAGGATTTTACGGGATGATAGGCAGATGGTCAATGAAAAAAACGGATGCTTTCACAGCATCCGTTTTTTCGTTTCCTATTCGTTCCCAAATCCGCTTGCCAACCCGTTTCCTGCCAGCCAGCCTGTCGTCCATGAAGATTGAAAATTGAAGCCGCCGGTGATGCCGTCAATGTCCAACACCTCGCCAGCGAAGAAGAGATCTTCCACGATTCGGCTTTGCATGGTCTTGAAATCCACTTCGTTCAAATTCACGCCGCCGCAGGTGACGAACTC
>CAZHOX010000355.1:0-2445 GCA_964534345.1 uncultured Anaerolinea sp. | reverse complement strand
AGATATTCCATGCGCTGGCCGATGAAGGTCTTCATCTTTTCAACAGCCTGGTCGTAGGCTTCCACCTCAACAAGGTTGCGCTCGTCATTGGCAGAGTGAATTAATTCTGAATACTGGTCAATGGCATTTGTCATTGCGCCACTGGTGAATGCTTTTTCGTAAACCTCTTGCAGTTTTTCTTCGTACAATGCTTTGAATGTGGTGTTTGCCATAAAACGCGTGAGAAGTGCATTTTGTCCGCCGCCCATACCGCCTGGGCCGCCTCTATTGTCTGCTCTGCTTTGTGTATTGGTTAGTGACAGGTCATAACTTGTGCTGCCGCCGAGTTTTCCAAAGCTTTCATTCGCATCCCACATCAGCAGGGTGAATTGCCTGGTTTCTTCATCGTAGTAAAGATAGTAGTTGTTATTCATGCCAAGCATCGAGTCTGTGTTGACCAGCATGGCATTGACTGCAAGATATGTAGCGAATGAATCCACATCCAGGTAGTTTGGTAATTCCTTTTCAAACGTAGCGTCGTCGGATTGGTCGAGGAAGCGCATGAAATTGATGAGGGGTAATAGGTCAGCATCGTTTATGCGGGTTTGCTGGGTGAAGCTGTTGGCGTAACTGCTGGGGTCTTCGTCCACATAACTCAGCGTGGAACCAAGCTCGGCTTTATATAAAATGCCATTCGCGTTCTCAAAATATTTTGCGAGATAGTTTTCATTCACAAGTTCAGAGATCACGTACAGTTTTTCTTCATCTTCATTGAATTTGAAGCCCGCATACGCGGTGTCTGTGGCGGGCATATCCACCAGTTGTGCGGCCAGGTTGGTAATGGGTTCCTGAAGCATAGCGGCATCGTATGACGTGCCATAGTTGCGAATGGAAAGATTTGTGTAACCTTGATAGGTTTGCCCATTCACATATTCATTGAACTTGATCATGAATGGGATTTTGATTTGGTCTGCGGAAATTTCTTGACGCATACCGCCTCTATCCCCGCCCTGGCCTGCTTCTGGCATCTGAAAGTTTTCTGGCATCTGGGGCATTTCTCCTTGCGCAAATCCCTCAGGTGGCTGTTGAGGTCGGTTCGCATCATCGAACGGCGGAGCGTTGTCGGGGCGATTCCCGCCGCCGAAGCCCATCCCACCTCCCAGGGCGGTGCGAAGCGAAGCGTTTCCTTTTAGGCGAATGCCCACATCGTTGATCCGCACTCCATCGATGATGACATCCGCTTGAAAATATTCCTTCAAGCCAGTCTCTTGATAGGTGGTGATCATCGAGTCGTATTCTTCATCTGCCATGATGACTTGAATGCTATGGACAACCGTGTCGTCAAATAGTTCAATCGCGTTTGTGTGATCAATGCCGTTTTCTGCGGTTGTGTCATTTGCCGAGGCTGATGATTTTGTGGTGTATGCAATTACTCTTTCATTGCCAAGTGCAAACACTAAGATGGCTAGAACGGCAACACACAAAAGGATGATCGGGTAATTGCGCTTGAGGTTGATGCTCATGTTTTCCTTTGAGAAAAAAACGTAGTGACGGTGAATTGAAGTAGGGGATGGAGAAAACTGGGGGGATACATTTTCTGGTGGGTGAGCCAGACCGTCACTACGAAAACCCTGAGTTTGGGGCTACAGGTCTGTGCTGTTGTAGCCAGCGATGAGTGTGACTTTGTTATTGCCGTTGAGGTTTTTGATCTCAGTTAAGAAGTTTTGAATTTGGCTGGATTTCTTCATGCCGATGCTGTAGGTTAGTTCGGTCAACATGCCGCTGTGGACAGAGTCCACGCTGATAAGTTCGGAGGATGAGGTGTATTTGATGAAGGCATCATCAAAGAGCGAGTCGAATGCCGCACCATTTGGCACTTGCACGCGCAGGATCTGGTTGGACATTTCCCGCGCGAACCAGTTGAAGCGGGACATGAGCAGCATGATGAGGCTGATGACGATGGCAGCAACGACTGCGAGCAAATAGAACTTGGTGCCAATTGCCATACCTATTGCCATTGTGAAAAAGATGAAGCCTACATCACGAGTCTCTTTGACGGCATTGCGGAAACGGATGATGGATAACGCACCCACGAGCGAAAAAGCACGCGCAATATTCGAGCCAACGATCATCATCACCAACGCTACCACCATGCCATTCATGACGAGGGTGAGCACGAAACTTTGTGTGTAGGAGGAACCGCGGTGTGTGATCTTGTAGATCCAGCCGATGAATGAGCTCAACACAAAGCTGAGCACCATGACGACTACGATATCGAGTACGGAAAACTCGCCAGTCAGGTCTTGAAAATTGAAAATGTCCATTTGAAACTCCTTGAAGATTTGGTACAGCGACATTTATGTCGCTATTGGTCTGCGAGATAAATCTCGCGGTACTTTAGATCGTGGAAAGTGCAAATCTTGAAAATGTACTTGGCATGTTTTCTGCCAGTTCGATGCTGCGGCA
>CAZHOX010000354.1:0-2465 GCA_964534345.1 uncultured Anaerolinea sp. | reverse complement strand
TCCCATGCGGCGGCGCGGTCTTTGGTGGTGAGGTATTCCGTCAACAGCGGGATGAAGGCCATTGCCAGCGCACCGCCTGAGATGAGCGCGAACAACACATCGGGTAAATTGTTTGCCGCATTGAATGTATCCAACAGATGCACTTGGTCTGTGTATTGGCGCGAGACAATGCCCGTGCGCACGAACGCGATCACTTTGTCTATCAAAAAGAAAAATGCAATGATCAGCGAGTTACGGGTAAGGCGTGAAAGTTTATTCATTGGTTAATGGTCTGCGGCGGGTGTAGCATCCATGCCGGGTAATTTATCTGCAAGCTGCTGAGACTTATGAATTAGTACAGGCAAACATTGCGGGCAAATATATTTCGCCTCACCCTTGAAAGAAAGAGATAGCAGAGGAATTTGTTCATCACTACGGTTGCAATTCAAACAAGTTTTTTCGTTCATGGGTTCTCCAAAATTATTTTTAAGTTGCAGGTTACAAGTTACAGGTTGAAACGTTTGAACCTGATAACCTTCAAACGTTACAACGTCCCCTTATACATTCCGCCATCCACGCTCAACATTACACCGGTGATGTAAGAAGCGGCGGGGGAGACGAGGAACACCGCAGCATTTGCAAACTCTTCGGGTTGGGCCATTCTCCCAAACGGACTCTCCGCCGCCTGCCGCTTCGCCTCTTCCTCGACCGTGGAGTTGTTTGCTGTTGCCCGGGCATTCATCAACTCTGTCACACGTTCCGTCTCCGTCCAACCTGGCAAAATGGAATTGACGCGGATGCCATCCTTGCCCAGTTCCAACGCGAGAGACTTGGTCAACCCGATGGTGGCTGAACGCACACTGTTCGAGATGAGCAAATTGGCAATGGGCTGTTTCACCGAAAGCGAAGTGACTGTCAAAATGCTGGCTGCATCTGACTTCCGCAAATACGGAAGCGCTGATTTTATCAAACGGACATGAGCCATCAGGCACAAGTCTATGCCTTTCTGCCATGCGGCTTCATCCAAGGCATCGATGGAGCCGGGTGTTGGCCCGCCTGTGTTGGTGACGAGAATATCCAGCCCGCCAAATGCTTCGGCAGTTTGCTGGATCAATTTTTCGGGAACATCCGGCAGGCTTACATCCCCAGCCAGCCCAATCACCTGTGTACCTGTTTCCTTGGTTACTTTTTCCGCTATCCCCTTTATCTTCGCTTCATCCCGTCCATTGATGGCAACCTTGCAGCCCTCTTTCGCGAGTGCCAATGCGGTGGCATAGCCCAGTCCACGGGATGACCCGGTGACGAGGGCGCGTTTGTCTTTGAGTCTTAAGTCCATTGAGGTCTCCGTTTTGGTTACAAGTTGCAGGTTACAGGTTGAAAGTTAAGAGCGTTGACCTTCAACTTTCAACCTGCCAACTTTCAAACTATCTCGATCTTCTGCTCCCAAACATCCCCATCTGTCCAGTTCGCGTCCACCCATTTTGCCACATTTTGCAAAGCGGATTGTAAAAAGGCATGGTCGTTTCCGATCATCGCGCAGGTGATGATTGCCTCGTCCCATTTGTCTTGCAAACCCATCTCTGCCACAGAGACATTGAACTCGCGATGCAGGCGTGAGATGAGCGGCTTAATCCGTCCGCGCTTTTCTTTGAGGGAGGTGCAAATGGGGAGATGGAGGTGGATGGTGAGGGTGGCGAGCATGGGAATTTTTTGATTTACGATTTGGGATTTGGGATTTACAATCTCTTATATGAATACTGACATTGCATACAACCAAGCCCTTGATTACTTATATAGTTTTGTAGATTATAGCCTGAAACATTCTTCCGAATTGGCGAAGGCAGATTTCAACTTGAACCGTATGTTCGCGTTGATGGAGTCTCTTGGCGACCCGCAGAAGAAGTACCCCATCATCCATGTGGCGGGGACGAAGGGGAAGGGGTCTACGTCCGCGCTGTGTGCCGCAGGGTTGCAGGCGGCAGGGTACACCGTTGGTCTGTACACGTCTCCGCATTTGCTGGATTACGTGGAGCGGATTCAGATCAACGGCAAGCCGATCACACATGAGCAATTGATCGAGTTGGTGGATGAGATCAAACCGCATGTGGCAAAGATCGAAATGCTCACCACCTTTGAAATTACCACGGCGTTGGCATTCATGGCATTTGGGAAATATGGCGTTACGGCGGCGGTGTTTGAAGTGGGACTCGGCGGCAGGTTGGACGCGACGAATATCGTCACGCCGAAGGTTTCGGTGATTACTTCGCTATCGTACGATCACATGGCTGTGCTTGGAAATACTCTGGCGTTGATCGCGGGGGAGAAGGCAGGCATCATCAAGGATGGCGTGCCTGTGGTTTCGTCTCCGCAAAAGGATGAAGCGCTCGAGGTTTTGGAGCGTGTAGCCAATCAAAGGAATTCTGAGATAACGCTTATAGGAAGAGATGTAACGTTTGAGTTGGTGAAGTCATCTTTGGAGGGGCAGG
>CAZHOX010000353.1:0-2483 GCA_964534345.1 uncultured Anaerolinea sp. | reverse complement strand
TCTCCGAGGTCTGTGTATGATTGGCATTTAATACTTAAGCATTGCGCACATATTTTTCAAACCATCCCAACATACGTGCCCATGCGTCACTGGCGGCTTCGGGATTGAAGCGTGAACCGGTGTCATTGTGAAAGGCGTGGTCTGCGTTGGGGTAGATGACCTTTTCATAGATTTTTCCATTCGCAGCCATCGCATCTTCGATGGCAGGAATGCCGCCGTTAATGCGTCCATCCAGTTCGCCGTACATGGCGAGGATAGCCGCTTGAATAGTGGGCACATCTGTTGCAAGCGGATGCGGGCCGTAGAACGGAACAGCCGCAAGCAGCTCTGGCATGTGGACTGCCACCTGCCATGTCACCCCGCCGCCAAAGCAGAAACCTGTCATGCCCACACGGCGGGTATCTGCAAAAGGCTGTCCTTGAAGATATTGCCATCCGCTTTTAAAGTCTTCCACAAATTGGTCGGGAGCGATGTTACCTAAAATGCCGGGCACGTTTTCCGAGCCGACTGCATTCGTGCCGCCTTGTCTGGAGAGCAAATCCACAGCGAGGCCAACGTAACCAGCCTTCGCAAAACGCCGTGTCACATCCTGAATGTGCGGGGTCAGCCCACGGTTTTCATGGCAGATCAAAATGACGGGCGATGCGCTCGCACCAGATGGTTGTGCGAGATAGCCGATGATCTCCGCATCGGCTGTAGGAATGGCGATCTCCTTGGCGAGGATGGCTGGGTCGTCAGGCATTACCGTCCCGTATGGGGATGCAGAATTTGTTGGCACAGTAGCTGTCGATGCTTCTGTGGGAAGCGGCTGCGCTACAGGAGATTCGGTTGAGGTGGGGGCTTCATCTGGCAGTGCGATATCTTCAGGTGGAGGCGTGCAGGCTGCCAGAATGGAGTTTGCGACGATCAGGCTGCCCGTCACAGACATGATGAGCTTCAAGGCGTCCCGTCGGGATAATCGTCCCTCCTGATAGTCTTCTGCGAATTCTTCTGCGAGATAACGTTGGAAAATATTCATGTCGGTCTCCTCATCATCTAAAGTGAAAACGCTTGGAACATTTGCTTCCCCCGATACGAGTAAATGGAAAGTGTATACAAATTTACGCTATTTTTGGTCGTTTGGTCAAGCCTGAGTATTGTAAAGAACAGTTTACACAATCTTCACGATTCGTTCGCAATTCGTCCACCTACTTTGTTCTCCAAAAATATAGAATGACCATCGTTGTAGAAAACATAGGAGAACAAAATGTCCAAACAAAACTTAACCAAACTATTTCTCGATCTGGCTGCTTTTATTGCCCTTCTGATCGTAAGTGCGCCTCGCTTTACTGGTGCCGCCATCCATGAGTGGCTGGCAATTGCTTTGAGCGGCGCCATCGTCGTGCACCTGTTGCTGAATTGGAATTGGATCGTTCAGATCACAGCCCGTTTGTTTAGCAAGTCTACAAATAATTCCCGCTTCGGCTATTTCTTAAACTGGGGGCTGTTTGCCAGTGGAATCATGATCATGCTGTCTGGATTGATGATCTCGGAGACCGTTGTGCCATTCTTTGGCTTGTCCCTGCCGCAAAATATGAGCTGGAAGAGTTTGCATGAACTTTCCACCAATATCACCATGATTCTAATGGGCTTGCACGTAGCTTTGCATTGGAGTTGGATCACGAGCATGTTCAAGAAGTTGTTTGCTCCACGCAGAGTCCCGCAGGTTGTTGCTCCCGCTTTCTCCATGAATGGAAAGGATGTGTAATCATGAAAACCATCTCTAGAATTGTCATCATTCTGTTAGTGGCGACCTTGATCGGAGGATTATTTTATAGTGCAGTGAATGCTGGTTCCTCATCCACAGACCAGACGACCATATCCGAAAGACCGACAGGCGATTTTCCTCGACCAGACGGAGATATGGACGAAGGCGAAATATCTTTTCCGGCTGAGTCTATCAAAAGCCTGGCGATCATCTCGATAGTTTGCGCTGTGTACTTGAATGTTGTCAAAAAATTCGCCGCAAAGAAGCCGACTCTGAGACCGATCACATAACTTCCATTTTTTGTAATTGTCCCCATACTGTAGTGGTGGGGACAATTATTTACATTATCTTCACAATTAATCCGTAATTTTCGCACCACAGTTTTTTAAAACTGCATACAATCATTAGATTGTAAATAAGGAGAATATATGACCGAAGAAGTTTCAAAGAATACTTCAAGCCAGACCAGATCCAAATTGTGGGTGGATATCCTGATATTTTTTGCATTTCTTGTCACAATGGACCCACGCAGCAGCGGCCTGGCCATTCATGAATGGTTAACCCTGTCCATGCTGGCTGCAATGACTGTTCACCTGCTTTTGAATTGGGATTGGATCGTTCAGATCACCAGTCGTTTTCTTGGCAAATTGGGCGGCTTGAACCGCGTTAACTATATTTTGAACTGGCTGCTTTTCATTGATGGAACGCTCATCATGATCTCTGGAATTATGATCTC
>CAZHOX010000352.1:1265-2485 GCA_964534345.1 uncultured Anaerolinea sp. | reverse complement strand
AAAAGGTCTGGGTTGCGAACCAAGCCACGGGCGAGAAAGACGCGGCGCTTCAAGCCAGCGGATAAAACTTCAAAGCGAGCGTCCGCGTCCAGTTCCATAAATGAAATGACCTTGTCCACCTGATGTTGGCGCTGCCAGAGTTGTTCATCATCTAGCTTGGATAAATTCACTTCTTCAAGACCAGTTGCGAGGATGTCAGCGATGCGTCCGCTCAGGCCTTGCGGAACTTCCTGCGGAAGATACGCCGCACGTGTATTTTGCTGGCGGGCAACCGTTCCTTCATGCGGCAAAATATCGCCGTTCAACAATTTCAATAAAGTGGATTTTCCCATGCCATTACGCCCCAGCAAACCGACACGGTCTCCGCGCTCGATCTGTAAATTCACATCATCCAAAAGGCGCGGCCCGCCAAACCCCAGGCTCACATCCTGCAAACTGATCAACGCCATGTAAAGAAATTCCTTTGCGGTAAAAGTTTCATCGAGGCCGAATTGTAGCCGATTAATTGGGATGCTGCCTCGAGTCTGGGGAGGGTATAATCCCCGACTAATTAACTACCCAACTATCAAACTACTATGCTCATCGTCGTCAAACTCGGCACATCCTCCCTTACCTCTGGCACGTCTAAAATCTCGCCACCTTTTCTCGTTGAACTCGCACGGCAAGTGACACAACTGCACTCCGCAGGACATCAAGTCATTTTGGTTTCTTCTGGTGCCATTGCCGCGGGACGTGAAAAACTGGGCTTCCCGCAATTGCTCAAAGATTTGCCCGCCAAACAAATGCTTTCCGCCATTGGACAACCGCGTTTGATGGCGATCTACGAGCAGGTCTTTGGTTTGTATGGGCATACGCTGGCGCAAGTGCTTCTTACTCGCACCGATCTTGCAGACCGCCGCCGCTACCTCAATGCCCGCAATACACTTACGGCTCTGCTCTCGCATGGAGCAATCCCCATCATCAATGAGAATGACACAGTTGCCACAGAAGAAATTCGCGTTGGAGATAATGACAATCTCTCCGCACTCGTTGCCAATGTCGTCGAAGCGGATCTGCTCGTCCTGCTCACTGACCAGCCTGGCTTGTTCACTGCTGACCCGCGCAATAATCCTAATGCAAAACTTGTTGAAGAAATAAGCACGCCTGAAATTCCGCAAGAAATTTGGGAAGCAGCGAGCGGCAGTGGAACGAAACTTGGCACGGGCGGCATGGTCACCAAA
>CAZHOX010000352.1:0-1165 GCA_964534345.1 uncultured Anaerolinea sp. | reverse complement strand
CGCATCCTTGATGAAAGCGGGCGCGAACTCGCTCGCGGCATCACCACCTATTCCAGCGCCGACCTCGCCCGTCTGCGCGGACGTCATTCAGATGAAATCGAATCTCTGCTCGGCTATGACTATGGCGATGAAGTCATTCATCGCAACGATCTGGTGCTTTTATAAACCCATCCAAAGGAATCTCTATGCTGACTGAACTTGGTAAACGCGCCCGCCTCGCATCTCGTGGACTCGCACGCCTGACCACGACTCAAAAAAATACCGCGCTTCATCACCTAGCCGACAGTTTGATCGCTGACCAGAAAGAGATTCTCGCCGCGAATTTGAGTGACATCGAGTCTGCAAAAGCCGCAGGTCTTTCCACAGCCATGATCGACCGGCTCATGCTAAACGAAGCCCGTCTTGCAGATATTGCCCATAACGTGCGCCTCGTTGCAGATCTCCCTGACCCAGTTGGTGAAATATTTGAAGAATCCACCCAACCCAATGGACTCCACATCCACAAGCAGCGTGTACCATTGGGAGTGATCGGCGTCATTTATGAAGCACGTCCCAACGTCACAGTAGACGTTGCCAGCATCGCCCTCAAAAGCGGAAACGCCGTCATCCTGCGCGGCGGCAGTGAAACACTGAACTCGAATCGCGCCATGATCGCAGTCCTGCAAAAAGCCCTCACCACATGCGACATCCCCGCCGACGCCATTCAATTCATCGACAGTCCCGACCGTGCTCTTGTACTTGAACTTCTCCACTTGAAAGACTATGTGGATATGATCATCCCTCGTGGCGGTGCTGGTTTGCACAAATTCTGCAGCGAGAACAGCCATATCCCTGTCATCACAGGCGGAATCGGCATTTGTCACCTCTTCGTGGATGACACCGCAGACCAAGCTGCCGCTCTAAAAATTATTCACAACGCCAAGACCCAACGCCCCAGTGTTTGCAATGCGCTCGACACCATCCTTGTCCATCAATCGATTGCAAAAAAATTTCTCCCTAAAGTGATCGAACATCTCGCCCCCGCAGGAGTCACCTTCCGAGCAGAGCCAAAAGCTGCCGCCATGCTTGAACATGAATCCGTCTTTCCCGCAGGAGAAAAAGACTTTGATACCGAGTGGCTGTCCCTCGTGCTTGGCATCAAAGTTGTGGACGGTCTCGATGAAGC
>CAZHOX010000351.1:0-2518 GCA_964534345.1 uncultured Anaerolinea sp. | reverse complement strand
ACCAACCCGACCAACAAAACGGTTAGCGGTTCTGAAACGAACCAGGCAGTATCAGCGTTTACCCTTTCTACGAATATTGGCGGTGATACCGTCACGGGATTGGTGGTCACTGGTACTAACCTGGCGGCCAACGTAACTGCTGTCACAATTTATCAGTCTGCCAACAACGAGTGGGAGGCCGGAGATACTCTGATCGCGACCGTAGCGCCTGTGGGGAATATTGCTACTTTTACAGGGCTTACCATCCCTGTCACTACCACTGCAACGAATTACATTATTACTTATAATATTTCCGCTGCGCCCACCAACGGCCAGACACTGACAGCTGCTGTAACTGGTGTGACCGCAACGAACCCCATCACGAACAATGATGCCACCGATGCAATCATAACGGTTGATACTGCCGGGCCTACTGTAACGAACGTCAATGCGCCAACAAATGGCGCGGGAACTTACAATATTGGCGATGTGATTGATATTGCTATTACATTCAATGAAACGGTGATCGTCACAGGGACGCCTCAACTCACACTTGAAACTGGGACTGTGGACAGAGTCGTTAACTACCTTAGCGGCAGCGGGTCGAATCAACTCATTTTCCGATATACCGTTCAGGCAGGCGATACTTCGCTCGATCTTGATTATCTGGCGGCGAATTCCCTCGCTTTAAATGGCGGTACGCTTCGCGATGGTGTTGGCAATAATGCGACTTTGACGTTGCCAAACCCAGGCGGGGCGGGGTCATTGGGCGCAAATGAAGCCTTGGTAATTGACGGAATCGCACCCACTGTGACGATCAACCAAATGGTTGGTCAAGCTGACCCAGCCACGACACAACCGATCAGCTTTACTGTGGTGTTCAGTGAAGCGATTAACAACTTTACCGGCGGCGATATCGTCCTTACCGGTACGGCAGGAACGGGTGCGTCGGGAAACTTTGGAGGCACCACTAGAAATATTACCAATCTTGGGGCTAACACCTATCGGGTGGATATTAGCGGGTTGACGGTTGCGGGCACAGTGATTGCATCGATAAATGCGAACTCTGTCAACGATAATGCAAACAATGGCAATACCGCCAGCACGAGCACTGACAATACAGTGCTAATTAACGGGTATACCATTACAGCCTCAGCTGGGGCTGGCGGAACGATAACCCCCAACGGTGTAGTCAATCTTGTGAGCGGTGCGAGTCAGTCCTTTGCAAGTGTGCCGAATGCAACCTTCCTTTTGTCCAGCGTGCTGGTTGATGGCGTTCAAGTGGGCACCATTAACAATTACACCGTGGTCGTTGGATCAGCTAATCGCACGATTGTTTCTGCATTCGAAGGTGGCTGGTCTGCGCCGACTACTGGGGTAAACGCTGGCTGTAATAACAGCACGAATGCTTTTACATCCAATAATCAATATACAACCTGCGGTTCGGGCAACTCTGCAGTGTATAGTAACTTCAACTTGAACATTCCCGCAGGCTCCACGATCAACTACGTCGAAGTGGGCTTGGAAGGCTATACCGACGGGCGCAACCTTAATGTTTCCATTTCTGAAAATGGCGGCGCTAACTTCGGTAATATTCTCTCTACAACTTTCGCGCCTGAGCCGGCCACACCCAATCGCACCATGCGCATCGGCAACCGCCCAGGAGATGATTGGCAGGTTCCATTTTCGCCAGCCAGTTTCACGAATGCAAACTTCCGGGTTCAAATTACTGGTGGTAGTGGTGGTAACAATTTCAATCTCGATCAATTACAAGTCAAGGTCAATTACACCCTGCCGCCCGTGGTGATCAATCAGGCGGTTGGCCAGGCAGACCCGACCAACGCTTCACCGATCAACTTCACCGTGGTCTTCCCCTATCCAGTCACCAACTTCGCGACCGGTGACGTGACCCTCTCCGGTACGGCTGGCGCGACGACCGCCACTGTGACCGGCAGCGGCACCACCTACAACGTGGCGGTCAGCGGCATGACCGGCGATGGAACTGTGATCGCCTCGATCGCCGCCGGGGTAGCCACCGATGCGAATGGCACGCCCAACACGGCCAGCACCAGCACCGATAACACGGTCATCTACGATGCATCCGCTCCCACCGCAACGATCGACCTGCAAGATGCTTCGGATTCAGGTGTGTCCTTTACAGACAATCTCACCAACGCCGCCAACCCGGTCTTCGATGTCACGTTCAGTGAAGACCTGCTCAGTGCCCCTGTTAACGGTGATTTCTCCAATACAGGCACCGCCACCGGCTGTACCTTCACGGTGGGCGCGCTCACCGGCAACACCTACCCTGTAACGGCCTCGGGCTGTTCTGAAGGGACCTTGATCCTTCGTCTCGCTGCCGGTTCTGTCACCGACCTTTCCACGAGCCCGGTAGCCCAGACCGACGGTCCCACGGTCACCATCGACCGCACCAGCCCCACGGTCACCATCAACCAGGCCGTGGCTCAGCCCGACCCCACCGGTGCCTCGCCGATCAACTTCACTACGATCTTTAGCGAATCGGTGTTCGGCTTTACCG
>CAZHOX010000350.1:0-2537 GCA_964534345.1 uncultured Anaerolinea sp. | reverse complement strand
TTTATGTCCAAGTATGATGTTGTGATCAAGAAAATCGAGGCAATGAAAGCCGCCACCGTCCGCGGCGTGGTTGCAAACCCGCCCGCGCAACGCTCGCTATGGGATGAATTGCTGGGCTTTATTTATCAAAACAATATCCGCATGAACGGCACGCCGATGGCGATCTATCATGATGCCGATGCGCGTGAAGGTGACTGGGATATTGAGGTTGCCATGCCCATTGCCGGTGACCCATCTCCCGTTGGGCGGGTCAAAATCTATGAACTGCCCGCGGTGGAAACGATGGCGTGCGTCGTCCATGCCGGGTCATTTGCCACCATCGGTGAAGCCTACGACGCTCTCGCCAAATGGATCGATATGAACGGCTATCAGATCGCCGGCCCGAGCCGCGAGTTGAACCTCAAGATGCCGGAAAAGCAGGGCGATCAGAACGACCCGAACACGGTCAATGAGATTCAGTTTCCGGTTCAGAAGATGTAAATAAAAAGAGACTGGCTTTTGCCAGTCTCTTTTTATTTTTAGAACTTTTACTTCACCAAATTGCGCAGTACCGTATGCAAGATGCCGCCATTGCGGTAGTAATTCACTTCCACTTCGGTATTCAACAACACGGTGGCTTTGAACTCAACCACATCACCGTTGGATTTCTTCGCCTTGATCGTGATCTCACTTTGCGGTTTGACCTGGTCATTCAAGCCTTCGATGGTAAATACTTCGCTTCCATCCAGACCGAGAGACTCGGCGTTTTGTCCCTGAGTGAATCTCAGCGGCAGCACGCCCATGCCCACTAAATTGGAGCGATGAATGCGTTCAAATGATTCAGCGATAACCGCCTTCACGCCTTGCAGCATCGGGCCTTTCGCAGCCCAGTCACGGCTGGAGCCGGTGCCATATTCCTTGCCCGCGAGAACAATGGACGCAACGCCTGCTTCCTTGTATTTCATCGCGGCATCAAAAATGGACATCTCTGCGCCATCGGGTTGAAGTTTGGTTAAGTTACCTTCCTTCGGCGCAACCATCACATTCTTCAAGCGGATGTTCGCAAACGTACCGCGCGCCATCACCAAGTCATTGCCGCGACGCGTGCCGTACTGGTTGAAATCCTTTGGCTGCACGCCGCGCTCCTGAAGGAACTTGCCAGCGGGAGAATCCGCGGCGATGTTGCCGGCAGGGGAAATGTGATCGGTGGTAATTGAGTCGCCGAACACGCCAAGCACGCGTGCATCTTTGATCTCTTGAATGGACGGGGTATCCAGAGTCAATGTCTGGAAGTAAGGCGGGTGATGAATGTAGGTGGATTCTTCGCTCCACTCGAACAAGTCGCCTTCTTTTACTTTGATCTCTTTCCACATATCGGAACCGGAGAACACATCCGCATATTTGGATTTGTACATCTCGGCTTTGACATTCGCCTCAATCGCTTCGCTGACTTCCTGTTGGCTGGGCCATAAGTCTTTGAGATATACAGGCTGATTGTTTTCGTCTGTGCCAAGCGGCTCGTTGAGCAAGTCAATATCCACGGTGCCAGCGAGCGCATACGCAACCACCAACGGAGGTGACGCGAGATAATTTGCCTTCACCAGCGGATGCACACGTCCTTCAAAGTTGCGGTTGCCTGAAATCACAGCGGATGCAACCAAGTCACCGCTTGTTACGGCTTTGGCAACTTCACCGGGCAATGGGCCAGAGTTACCAATACAAGTTGTGCAGCCATACGCAATGACGTTGAACCCAAGTTTGGAAAGCGGTTCGATCAGGCCTGCGTTCTTGAGATATTCAGTCACAACCAAAGAGCCGGGCGCGAGAGAAGTCTTCACGTACGGCTTCACGTTCAAGCCTTTTTCAACGGCCTTCTTGGCGACAAGTCCTGCCGCGATCAATACGGACGGATTGGATGTGTTCGTGCAGGAGGTAATGGCCGCAATGACTACTGCGCCATGCTTCATTTTCTGTGAACCGCCATTTGTGCCGAAAATGGCTTCGCGATTCAAGGCATCACCGGAAAGCTCATAGCCGCGATCTTTTACAGGCGTGGTCAATGCTTTTCGGAATGTATCCTGCATATCGGTCAGAGCGACGCGGTCTTGTGGTCGCTTGGGGCCAGCCAAAGAGGGGACGACAGTTCCCAAATCCAATTCGAGCGTGTCGGTGAATTCAGGTTCGGGGCTGTTCGCATCACGGAAGAGTCCCTGTGCACGCATGTAGGCTTCGGTGCGGGCAACTGTTTCTTCGGAGCGGCCAGTAAGGCGCATGTAGCGAAGCGTCTCTTCATCCACAGGGAAGTAGCCCATGGTGGCGCCGTATTCAGGAGCCATGTTGGCAATGGTGGCGCGATCTGTGAGGGACATGTTATTGAGGCCTTCGCCGAAGAACTCAACGAACTTATCGACCACGCCTTTTTTGCGCAGCATCTGTGTGACTGTGAGGACGAGGTCGGTGGCGGTGACGCCTTCATTGAGCTTGCCGGAAAGTTTGAAACCGATCACATCAGGAAGGAGCATGTCCATCGGCTGACCGAGCATGACGGCTTCGGCTTC
>CAZHOX010000349.1:0-2561 GCA_964534345.1 uncultured Anaerolinea sp. | reverse complement strand
AGAAATGAAGAGAAAGATCAAATAACCCCACCAAGGTGCATTGCAAAAAATGAAGCTACTATACAGAGAAGATATAGATGGACTGAGAGCTGTTTCAGTGCTGGCAGTTGTTCTAAATCATGCAGGAATCGGTTTGTTCGCAGGCGGATACATTGGCGTAGATATATTTTTTGTTATTTCCGGTTATCTCATCACGTCTATCATCATACGAGAGATCAATTCCAACGATTTTTCGATTATCCGATTTTACGAGCGGAGAATTCGCAGAATCCTGCCAGCTCTATTTGGCATGGTTGCTTTTACAGTTGCAGTATGTACCATAATTTATGATGCAGAAAAATTCAGGGAATTCGGCAAAAGCGTTATTGCAACCACATTATTTGCTTCAAACATAAATTTTTGGCGAGAGTCAGGGTACTTTGATGCGCCTTCTCAACTTAAGCCATTACTACACACCTGGTCACTTGCAGTGGAAGAACAATTCTATATTTTCTTCCCTCTGTATATGTATCTAATTTTCCGGTATGTTCGCAAATTCACTCCCGCTATTTTGGCAGGCACGGCAATCCTCTCCTTTGGTTTTAGTATTTTTACTGTATCAAAAGACCCCTCAGCGGCATTTTACCTGGCTCATCTTCGTGCATGGGAATTGATCATAGGAGCCATTCTTGCATTGCGCCTTATTCCTGAAGATATCAGCAAAAAGTATGGGAATTTTATTGGCGTGATCGGGCTAGTAATGGTACTGCTTCCAATATTTCAATATTCAGAAAGTACAAAATTTCCTGGTTTATCTGCCCTACCGCCTGTAGTAGGCGCTGCATTTATCATTTTCAGCGGTCTTGAAGGCGGAAAATCATTTACGGGACGATTGTTAAGTCTGCCACCTTTTGTTTTTATCGGAAAAATATCCTACTCACTATACCTATGGCATTGGCCTCTTATTATTTTCTCGAAATATTACGCAATTCGTCCGCTCACCGCATATGAACTGAGCAGTGTCATAGCAGCAACTATCATTATCTCCACACTGTCATGGCGCTTCATTGAAACCCCATTTCGTTCCAAGGATTTTTGGTCCACAGGAAAAATCTACAGTTTTGCAGCCAGTGGAATGACCATGATGCTTGCAATTGGGGTGTTGATTTACTACTTTAAGGGTTTCCCAGAGCGCAAAGGATTAGAGACCTTAACTCAGACAAGCAAAAAAGAGGAAGTCTGGCTATTCAAAGATTGCAATATTAATGCCACTGATGCGCCCACAGCCATCACAGCATGTGAAATTGGAGACGGCAATTCCCCACCTACATTTATGGTTTGGGGAGACTCGCATACTCCGACATACGGAAAAGCAATCCATGCTTCAGCAGATCAAAACGGAGTTGCCGGAATATTGACATACGGACAGGGATGCCCAACATTTTTAGGAATGACACCATTTCCTCAGATTGGGGATGTTCCGTGCCTTGAATACAACAAAATGGCACTCACATATCTGGAAGAACACCCAGAGATTAAAACTGTTATTCTCGCCAGTCGGTGGACAATATGGATCGAAGAAACACGATATAAATACGAAGAAGGAGTAAAAGTTCACCTTACTGACGTACTCAATGAACTCCCATCTGACGCAACTGGAAGCCAATTATTTACCACAGGGTTAGAGCGAACCATTCAAACCCTGCAAGACATGGATAGAAAAGTAGTTATCATCGCTCCTTTACCAGAGATCGGTTATGATGTTCCATCTGCAAATTTTATTGCAAGCCGTACGGGACGGGATATAAACCAGATCATTGCCCCAACTTTGGATGAATACGCAATTCGAAATCAGAATACTTTTACAATACTAAAAGCATTCGAAGAAAAGTATAAAATCCAAGTGATTCAACCCTGGGAATCTCTTTGCCAAGAAAATATATGCAGGGTTGCCATCAATGGAATTCCGCTCTACAGCGACGACGACCACCTTTCGGTTTTCGGGTCCGAATTAATATCACCTATGTTTGACCCGCTTTTTGAATCAATTAAGAATTGAGTAATTAAAATGACCTTATTGCTTTTAATCCGTCACGGCGAAAATGATTTTGTAAAAACAGGAAAGATGGCCGGCAGGCTGCCCGGGGTGCACCTCAATGAACGGGGACAGAAGCAGGCTCAGGCGTTGGGCGAAGCGTTGAAGGATGTCCCGATCAAGGCAATTTATTCGAGTCCGCTGGAAAGGGCAATGGAAACGGCGACGCCGATTGCATCCGCACGCAAATTGCAAATCATTCAAGAGCCTGACCTGATGGATACAAACATCGGCAAATGGCAGGGGAAATCGTGGAAGGTGCTGAGCCTGACGAAGGTTTGGAAGATCGTGCAAAATGCTCCATCACGATTTCGATTTCCCGAAGGTGAGTCTTTTCCTGAAACGCAGCTACGGGTCGCAAATGTGTTGGAGCGCATCATTCAAACTCATAAAAAACCACAGGACATTATTGCCGTTGTTTTTCATGCCGACCCGATCAAGCTGGCTGTATCCCATTTTCTTGGTTTGCCGCTCGATAATTTTCAAA
>CAZHOX010000348.1:1360-2586 GCA_964534345.1 uncultured Anaerolinea sp. | reverse complement strand
ACTCCGGCTACCCCGAATTCAACTACGCCCTCGGTCACCAGCTTGGACGTGTGGCGCACGATGGCGGCGCATTGCTCGGCCCGCTCTGGGAGAAATATGGCGACTCCCCCAACCAGAAACTCGAAGCGGGGCAGATCTTCACCATTGAGCCAGGTCTCGCCGTCACAGGCTATGGATACCTCGGCCTCGAAGAAGATGTAGTGATGACAAATAAAGGTGCTGAATATTTAGGCGACCCGCAGCGCGAGATCGTGTTGTTGAAGGGATAGGCAAGTGTTGACCATTCGAAAAGCAAGGTACTGATTTATGCAAATACAAAAAATGACAATAGATGATTATGATGATGTTTATTGCTTATGGACAAACACACCTGGAATGGGCTTAAATAATCTGGATGATTCAAAACAAGGGATAATTAAATATCTAAAAAGAAACCCTAACACCTGCTTTGTAGCAAGGGAAAATGGGAAGCTGATCGGTGTAATACTTAGCGGACATGACGGACGGCGAGCCTTCATATATCACATGGCTGTTGATACGTCTCATCGGAAGAAAGGGGTTGGAACAAAACTGGTTGAATTTGCGCTGAATGCTCTACAGGAAGAAGGAATACATAAAGTCGCATTTGTGGTCTTCAAAAAAAATGAGATTGGGAATGAGTTTTGGGAAAAGCTGGGATTTGACGAAAGAACCGACCTAGTTTATAGAAATAAAGTAATAAGCAAATCTGACATGAAAAGACTGGATATATAAATGAGTGTAACGGTAACTTTTTTTAGTAGTGCAAACTCGCAAGTAGTGAATGATGCAATGGCAATCTCTACGGTCTGCGGTCAACCGTCCACGGTCTTATCAAATTACCCTTGACATATAAATAAACTAAATATAAAATATATAAAGATAAACATGAGCTATTCACTGTCATTCTCACAAGCAATTTTCACGGTTCTTTTTGTCGGCGACAAAGTCGGCCAGGGTTTTTACGACTTCGTCCCCACAAAGGAATTATCTGCTTCGTTGAATATTCCAAACCCTTCTGCAGTCAAAATCCTTGGGAGTCTTGCCAGTGCAGGCATTATCGAAACCCGCGAAGGCTCACGCGGAGGAGTGCGTTTGGCAAAGCCACCGCAGAACATCACCCTGCTGGATGTGTTCACAGCCATTGAAACGAACAAGCCCATGTTTCGTCAGGATCATAAGCTGCGAGTGACAGGCGTAAAGCCCAC
>CAZHOX010000348.1:0-1260 GCA_964534345.1 uncultured Anaerolinea sp. | reverse complement strand
AAGGAGATCGATCATGAAATTGAAAGTGCTGTTACGAATTATTGGGGTTGTGCAATTGGTGTTGGGACTGATGTATCTGTTCATCCCAATGAATTTTCTGGGGATGATGGGACATTCTATACCTCAACTAGATATTGCCTACCCACTGGGAATGCTGGCCGCCCGCTTTTTGGCGTATGGCGTGGGAATGTTATTCATTGCCAATGAACCTGAGAAGCAATTATTTTGGATCAACAACATGATCCTGATCCAAGTTCTGGATCTTGCAGTGGGAATTTTCTACACAGCAACCGGCATCGTGGGATTGAGTCATTCGGGGTTCCCCATGTTCAATGCCACCCTGTTCATCATCTTGCTGACGTTATGGCATCCGAAAGCAACAGCGGCAACAAACAGATAAACAACAAAATAAGCGTGTGAAAAATTCAAATTTGAATTCTCACGCGCTTATTCGAAAACGAGGTTCAGAATGAACATGGCTCAATTTTTCTATTATGTACAAAATGCTCCCTGGTATTTTCATTTCCTACAACCTGTATTGCAAATACTGGAGCCACTACCAGAGAATGCCAACGTGTTGGATGTGGGAACAGGCGCGGGCAAGCTGCTTGAATTGGGAAAGTCTCAAACCAGTTTCAATTGGGAAGGCGCAGACACAGACAATGAAATGTTGATTGAAGCGCGAAGGCGACCTTTACTTCAGAATGTGTCTCTGCATTTATTGAGTCCTGACAAACTACCTTTTGAAAATAATTCATTCGACGCGGTGACATTTTGCTCAGTGCTATTTCTGATACCCAATCCCCTCCCCTTGCTGGAAGAGACCGCGCGCATCCTGCGTCCCAATGGACGGTTGGTTGCCCTGACCCCAACTGGTGAAGGGCAAGTCACGCCAGAAGTTATCAGTCAGATCGGTGCCCATCCACGAAATTGGACCTTCTTTCTGTGGCGGCAAATGACATCAGGTAATGGGCGTGCATGGATACAAAAAGGAACACTGACTAAATTTGCAAGTCAAAAGAACGTAACATACAACAGACAGATCGTGTTCAACGGACTTGCAATAGTTGAGTGGATTCAGTTTTGAGTCAGACGGTGGACGTTTGACCGTAAAGCCTATTGTCCACAGTCTACTGTCCACCGTCTTTTTTAATAGAACCAACTCAAAGGTAGAAACAGCCCATTAAACAGAATCAATTGTCAGTAAAATATGAAGCGTATTGTCCTATTTCCCGCATGACCTCCATCACTGGCAGTTAA
>CAZHOX010000347.1:0-2601 GCA_964534345.1 uncultured Anaerolinea sp. | reverse complement strand
GTTGTGGAATTGAGCGCGGCCCACCTTTGTGGCTCGCCACATTAATTCGTGAACGAAGCCCGTGGCTGAAACAAGTGCTGAGTCTTTCGTCATGGCAATAAATTCGTTCCCAACAGGTGGAATGGCGAATCGAAGCGCCTGTGGCAAAACAATGCGTCTCATGGTCTGCCCGGGGGTCATGCCTAGTGCCATGGCTGCTTCACGCTGACCTTTACCTACTGATGCAAGGCCTGCACGGAAGATCTCAGACATGTAAGCCCCATAATTAAGGCCAAGTGCAAGGACGCCTGCAAAAACACCAGAGAGCACAATGCCAAGTTGTGGTAGCGCGAGGAAGAAAAAGAAAATTTGTAGATAAAGGGGAGTTCCGCGAATAAGTGAAACGTAAAAAGTGCTGATCGCATAAATAGGCGGGATAGTGGAAAGTCTGCCCAATGCCGCCAGCAAGGCAAGCAGCATTGCGAAAATAATCGATAAGACAGAGATCATCAAGGTTTGCCCCAGCCCACCAGCAATGAAATCAATCTCATTTAGAATGAATTGAGTGTCGATCTTGATAGTGGAAAAGGTTTGGGAGCCAATCGTTATTTCCTGCCCGCTAAAAAGAAATACGAGGATAAGAAGAAGAATTCCCCAAGAAAGCCCTACATTTGCGCGGAAATGCCGTTCCTTGCGAAGCTGGGCATCATAAAGCAGCTCAGCCTGCGATTTTGGTGCATCTTGACTTTTTGAAATTGCAGTCATGCTGTACTCCGTTTAGGATAGAGTCGCCAAACTTTTGAAATGACTTTCCAAAAAAAGAAAGGGAAGCGACGCGAGAGGTCGCTTCCCTTTTTGTTGCATGTTTGTTTTATTGATTGGGAGCAGCAGTGATATCCATCCCGAACCACTTGTTGGAGAGTTCGGAGAGAGAACCATCGCTGTGCATGCCGGAGATGATCTCATCCACTTTTACGCGGAGGGAGGCTGTATCGAGGGTGGAAGATTTGTCGAAGGCAGCGGCGAGGTCTTCAGAGTAAACAGCGCCATCGAGCTTCACAACAGGCATACCGGCGGCAATGTTAGCATCCACAACGGTTTCAGAGGTTACATAGGCCACGAAATCAGTGCGGCCTGCGGCGATGGCCTGTGCGCATTCCTGATCTGTTTCGAGAGGAACAACAGTTACATCGGCAGGTACAGTGGTATAGATGGATGCATCGGGCAAGCCAAGGCCAGCCTTGTCATTGTTC
Organism: uncultured Anaerolinea sp.; assembly: GCA_964534345.1. GTDB lineage: Bacteria > Chloroflexota > Anaerolineae > Anaerolineales > Villigracilaceae > Villigracilis. The sequence continues at coordinate 1,369 of CAZHOX010000347.1, read as the reverse complement.
AGCCAGTATTCGTAGGTGGTGGCGGTGCCAGCACAAACAGCCTGACCAGAGAGACCATCTACAGAGGTGATTCCAGAATCAGCGGAAACAGCTACAACAGCAGGAGTGTAGTAGTAGGGTACGCTGAAATCGAGGATCTGCTGGCGGGCGGTAGTTACGGTCATGGAGCCGACGCTCACATCCCATTTGTCAGCCCAATTACCAGCGGTGATCGCATCCCAAGAAGGAGTAGCAAAACAGGTTTCAACACCGAGGCCGTCACCAATGGCAATGGCTACATCAACATCGAAACCCTGCATTTCAGCAGTGGTTAGTGCATCAGCTGGGCACTTGGTGTCGGAAGGGCGGGAACCTTCGGTATTCAGGAAGGACTGAGGTTCATAGTTAGGGTCAGTGGATACAAGAATGTATCCACGTTCCTGAATTGCACCAAGCAAGTCAGATGCTGTTGAAGCGCTGCCGCCCCCGCAGGCAGCAAGTACGATTGAGGCCATCACCAACAGGCTGGCCAATGTCAAAAGTTTTTTCATAATCTCCTCCAAGAGACATAAAAATATTATAGCGATTTATTAAATCGCCACGGAATGTTCTCATCCCGTTCGTTAAGCATAGACTATTTTTTTCATTTGTGCAAGGATATTTTTATATATAATCCATAATAGTACAATTGATTCAAAATTTGTATGGAGGTGTGATAACCCTTCGAGATTGAAATGACCCAATTGCACAATTTATAATTATTTACCTTGGATGATAGGAGGGTATCTGCTTAAGGATTATTGCTCGCCTTTGGATACTCGCCTCATTTTCTTAACATCACTTCGTATCTTTTTCTCTTGCAATCTTTTCTCTTTTGATGCTCTTGTAGGTTGTGTCTTGTGGCGCGGTTTGGGTTTTTCTCCAGCTTTGCGGATCAATTCGTAAAACTTTTGGATGGCGTCTTCACGATTCTGTTCTTGCGTGCGGTATTTCTTAGCTTCAATGATCAGAACTCCGTCAGAGGAGAGGCGTTTCCCGGCAAGCAGAATCAACCGTCCCTTTAAGTCTGAGGCGAGGGAAGGGGAGTTGACTACGTCAAAGCGCAGTTGGACGGCTGTTGCAACCTTGTTAACGTTCTGTCCGCCGGGGCCAGAGGCGCGGATATATTCGAGAGAGATTTCCGAGTCAAGATTTTTCATCACTGCAATTATAGAAGAAATTTTCATTTGGAGAATTAAATTTTAAGAGGAAAGGATTAATTAAACAAAAAGCAGGCGCGCACCATGTATGGCGCACACCTGCTTTTTGTTATTGTAAAACTCTTACTTTTCGAAAATCACACTGATCAAGACCGCGCGGACCAAGCGGCGGGAAGAATACAAACCAGTCT
>CAZHOX010000346.1:0-2610 GCA_964534345.1 uncultured Anaerolinea sp. | reverse complement strand
GGTTTATCTGCTCCAACCGCAATGACTACGGGAGCGCGGAGCGGCAATGCTCGGGTTTTGTCTAAACCTTCAGGTGGCGTGGCAGGGTTACGGTCCAGAAAAGAGGCGGCCATTACATCACCAAGTTTTTTTCGCCCATCCCCAGTCAACACAACAAAACGCCAGGGGCGCACTTTATGATGATTCGGAGCCTGCGCGCCCGCACTTAAAAGTTTTTCAACCAACTCACGCGGCACGGCATCCTGTTTTACTTTACTAATTGTTTGTCTTCCATGAATTGCATCAAAGATTTCCATCGTTCCTCCGTCCGCACAGACGCTTGCGGGTAAAATTGTCTTACCATGAAAATATTTTACTCCGAAGAACATCGCAATCATTACCCGCCTTATGAAGTTTTTGATGGCGGCAAGCGCGTGGAATATTTTGAGAATCCCGACCGCATTGACAGGATTCTTTCCGCGCTCAGCAAAACAGATTGGGCTGAGTTGACCGAACCAACGGATTTTGGCCTCGACCCGATTCTCGCTGTGCATGACAAAGATTACATCAAATTCCTCGCCTCCTGCTGGACCGAGTGGCTGGCCTCTGACCCTGAAATAGCTGCCACGCCTGAGCGGCATGCCTTCCTGCCTGCCACATTTGCACTGCGGCGTAAAACGAATCGCCCAACCAGTTCCCTGCATGGACGCGGCGGATATTACATGATGGACCTCTCTGCTTGCATCGTGGCAGGGACGTACAAAGCGGCGCTGGCTTCTGCAAATTGTGCATTGAGCGCAGCATCTTCATCCTTCAAAGTGCAAAATTCATCCTTCGCACTTTGCCGTCCGCCTGGGCATCATGCGGGAAAAGATTATGCAGGCGGGTATTGTTTTATCAACAATGCATCTGTTGCGGCGAATTGGCTTTCGTCCAAAGGAAAAGTAGCCATACTTGATATTGATTATCACGGCGGCAATGGCACACAGGATATTTTCTACGAACGAAACGATGTCTTCACCATTTCGATTCATGGCGACCCTGATTACGAATATCCACACTACACAGGCTTTGCCGATGAAACAGGCGCAGGCACGGGACTCGGCTTCCACAAAAATTTCCCGCTGCCAAAAGACACAGGGGACGAAGGTTATCTCGCCGCGTTGGATGAAGCGCTGAAAATGATCCAAGACTTCGCACCGAGCTACCTCGTCCTCTCCACAGGCATGGACACGTTTGACGGCGACCCGCTCGGCAAGTTCCATGTCACCCGAGAAGGCTTTGCAGAAATAGGAAAAAGGATTGCTGGCTTAAAGCTCCCCACAACCATTATCATGGAAGGCGGTTATGCCAACGAAGCGCTTGGCACAAATGTTGTCACTTTATTGGAGAATTTCAAATGAAGAAATCACAATTCGGAATCCTTGCTTTAGTTCTGGCAATGCTCGCATGTACCGCACCAGCCATTGGAGCAACACCCACCCCTTTGCCGCCAACTGAAACTGAAACACCCGCTTTCACATTCACTCCCGAAGCGACTTTTACCTCAACAGTCACTTCGACCCCCACGATCACATTCACGCCGACCATCTCTGCCACACCAACATTTGCATTCCCTACGGTAACCGTCAACAAGCAGGCACATTGCCGTTACGGACCTTCCACTGCTTATCTACATGCCGCTGATCTGTATCCTGGAGACGTTGGCAGCGTAACCGGACGCGCCTTGTACAGCAGTTGGCTGTACATCAAGTTTGAAAAAATTGACTACTCTTGCTGGGTTTCCCCATCCGTTGTGGATGTTGTTGGTGACATCAGCACTATTAAAAGATTTGAGCCCAATCTACAATCCATTGGAAGCAATCAATATGGGCCGCCACAAAATGTGGATGCGTATCGCGATGGAGATTATGTTGTCATCACCTGGGATCAAATGATCATGTCTGACGATAAAGACCGCGGCTATCTCATTGAAGCATTTGTATGTCAGGATGGCGCGTACATTTGGTGGACATTCTCGTATCCAGATCAATTTACAACCGAGTACGAAGTAAAAGATGAAGCAGGCTGCGTTGCAGAATCGTACGGGAGAATATACACCGTTGAAAAACATGGGTTTTCCGACCCTGTAGATATTCCGTGGCCCAAGCCATAACATAAATCAAAAGCGGATGCTCATCGCATCCGCTTTATTTTTCTAGGAAAGCACTCCTGCTTTTTTCAACGCATTTTCCAATGCGTCGATGGTGGCAGGTTTGATGAGCATGGCTTGTGCGCCGCCTCTAAGCATGTGTTGGCGAGTTTCGGGCTGGTCATCTGAAGTGATGACAATGACGGGAACTTTCATTAGGCGTGGCTCGCGGCGAATGTATGCGAGAACCTCCGTCCCATCCACCCCAGGCATGTTGATGTCGAGACAAACAAAGCGGGGAATTTGAGTCCCCAAGACCGCCATTGCCGGGCTGGAGCCATACGCTACCTTTGAGGGCAACTCCAACACTTCCAACATTTGCTGCAAGGCATCTGCCGTTTGTCGATTATCGTCGATGATTAAGCCTTCTGACATTAGTCCTCCAAAATTACCGTGCCCATCACAGACACGTCGTAACCTTTCAGTTGAGATACTGCCCC
>CAZHOX010000345.1:0-2639 GCA_964534345.1 uncultured Anaerolinea sp. | reverse complement strand
GACATGGGCGAATCGATCAAGTTCCGCCGCCCTGTTTCCGAGATGATCAACGAACGCATTCCCAACACGCTGTTACTTGTCGGCGTTTCATTTCTTGTCACTTTGCTGATCGCAATTCCGATCGGCATTTGGTCGGCTCGGAAACCTTATTCCCCTTTTGACTACATCGTAACCACGGTCACGTTCATCGGTCAGTCCATCCCCGTCTATTGGCTGGGACTTGGACTGATCGTTATTTTTTATGTGACGTTGAAAAACCCGATCTCAGGCGAGCCGTTCTTTCCCGTCGGCGGGATGAACACGCGCGGCAAGGAAGGCGAATTGCTGGATACACTCTGGCATTTGGCACTGCCCGTCACCGCATTGAGCATGGGATGGGTCGCATGGTATTCGCGCTTCCTGCGCTCCAGCATGCTGGATGTGCTGCACGAAGATTACATCCGCACGGCGCGAGCAAAAGGCATGAAAGAGCAAATGGTGCATTTCAAACACGCACTGCAAAATGCCATTCTGCCATTGGTCACATTGATTGCTCTTGACTTGCCAAGTCTCTTTGCAGGCGCGTTATTTGTCGAAACGATTTTTTCATGGCCTGGCATGGGGCGTCTCTTTTGGGATGCGGCCAAGGGACGCGATTACCCCGTGCTGCTCGGCGTAGTGATGATCACCGCCACGCTTATCATCGTCTGCAACATTCTCGCTGACCTTGCTTATGGCTGGCTTGACCCGCGGGTGAAATATGAGTGAGTTGATCGCCACACCTCCCCGCGAACAAAACATGGCATGGTTGATCACTCGCCGCTTCTTCAAGCATAAATTGGCGGGTGTTGCAATCGCTGTCCTGGCGATATTGGTATTGGCTGCCGTATTTGCAAACCTCAGCCCATACAACCCAACAGACCAGGAACCCACCAACAGTTTTGAAAAACCAAACAGCGTCCATTGGTTTGGGACTGACGAACTGGGCCGTGATGTGTTCTCGCGAATTTTATACGGCGGTCGTGTCTCCCTGACAGTTGGTCTGTTTTCAACTTTCCTTTCCATCGCTTTAGGCGTTTTGGTCGGCGCATTGAGCGGGTACTTCGGCGGCTGGATAGACTCTGTTCTCATGCGCATCACCGATGCCTTCCTCACCTTCCCCACCATCTTCGTGTTGATTCTGCTGGGCGCATTCCTGCGTGAACAGCAAGCGCCGTGGTTGAAGAATAGCATTGTCGTGGTCATCGTCATCATCGCTGCATTGTCATGGATGTGGCCTGCCCGTCTCGTGCGTGGACTCTTCCTCGTGCTGCGTGAAAAGGAATTTGTGACCGCATCACGTGCGCTCGGTGGAAACCACACGCGGCTCATCATTCAACATATTTTGCCAAACTGCATTGGGCCAATTTTGGTCAGCGGGACATTGCAAATGGCATCCGCGATCATCACTGAATCAGGCTTGAGTTATTTGGGCTTCGGCGTGCAGCCACCCACTCCCACGTGGGGCAGTATTTTGGCTACCGCACAAAACCAAGTCTTCCGCGCTCCGTGGATCGGATTCTTTCCAGGCTTTATGATCTTCGTCACCGTGATGGCGATCAATTACATCGGAGATGGTTTGCGCGATGCGTTTGACCCGTATGTGATCCATACTGAATAAATTTGTTTCTTAAGTACACGGATTTGACGGACAACACGTATTTTAAAAGATTTGTCCGTGTACAAATAAAAAAGTGTTCGATAATCGAACATAAAAAAGGAGAGAGAATGAAAATTAAACTATTGACCCTGTTCGTTGTTTTGGGGCTCGTCCTCAGCGCGTGCGGAGGCGGAGGAAATGCCGAAGCAACAGAATCAGCTGCGGGCGGAGGTGGAGGCGGTACGGTCACCTTGATCCTGCCTGAAGAGCCCACCACGCTCAATTTCTTCCTCGCAGATGCAGCCATCGTTCGTCAAGTTGCAGATGCCACATCCATGACGGGGCTTGCGACGATTGATGAAAACGGTGAATTCACTGCGGTGCTTGCGCAGGAGTTGCCCACGCTTGAGAACGGCGGGCTTTCGGACGATTACCTGACCGTGACGTGGAAGCTGCGCGAAGGGTTGAAATGGTCTGACGGCGAGCCGTTGACTTCGGATGATGTGCGCTTCACAGTGGAAGTTTTATCGAACCCTGATTCGGGCGCGCTGGTTGGCACAAGCGGTTTCGACTTGATCACCAATGTTGAAACGCCTGATGACCTGACCACTGTGTTGACCTATTCAGAACCGTACCCCGGCTATCTCGATCAATTTGCTTACGGGCTTTTCCCGCGCCATGCCACTGGCGAACCTGCTGAGATGGCAAGCTGGGAATGGAATCGCAATCCCGTCACTGCTGGCCCGTTCATTGTAGAGACTTGGGCTTCGGGTGAAAGTATTTCGTTCACGCGCAACCCGAATTATTACGAAGCGGGCAAACCGTATTTGGACGGGCTGGTCTTTGCCATTGTGCCTGAACCCGCCGCACAAAGCGCGATGATGTTGAACGGCGAAGCACAGGTGCATTTGTGGCCCGGCGAATTCAAAGCCGATTACGATGAGTTCTTGAAGGGCAAAGCCCAGCAGTATCTCATCCCCGGCATTTGGAACATGGCAATTGATTTCAACTTGAGTGCGCC
>CAZHOX010000344.1:0-2652 GCA_964534345.1 uncultured Anaerolinea sp. | reverse complement strand
ATTTGACCAAACTCCCCCCTGGCATGAACGTATTTGATGTGTTGGCAAAACTCCCTGCCGCTCAGTTGGAGCAGATCACCGCCTCGGTGGATGAAAAATTCTCCGCGCTCGGTGAAACGATGATCGTACAAGCGGGTGTGAACGTCGTCCGAGATGAGTACGCAGCTCTCGGCATGGATACTGAAGCGATCCAGAACAATTACATTCTCACTGCTGGCGCGTGGATGCTCTTCTTAACCTTGCTTTCCGGCGCTTCAACCATTGTCGTTGGCTATCTTTCTGCAAGAATCGCGGCTGGCATGGCGCGTGACATTCGCCGCGATGTGTTCCAAACCGTGGAAAGCTATTCCAGCACCGAGTTCGATAAATTCTCCACTGCCTCGCTCATCACCCGCACCACCAACGATGTGACCCAGATTCAAATGGTGAGCATGATGATGATCCGCATGATGTTTTACGCCCCGCTCATGGGTGTTGGCGGCATCATTAAAGTTCTCACCAACGAGTCGCCGCTGGCATGGATCATCGGTGTGGCAGTGTTGATGCTGGTCAGTTTGATCGCCATCGTTTTCTCGCTTTCGCTGCCTAAGTTCAAGCTCATTCAAAAATTGACCGATCGCATCAACCTCGTGGCGCGCGAAAACTTGACAGGTATGATGGTCATCCGTGCCTTCACGATGGAAGGTTTTGAAGAGAAGCGTTTCGATGTTGCCAACAAAGACCTGACCTCCGTCAGCCTGTTCATCAACCGTGTAATGGTGGTGATGATGCCGCTCATGATGCTCATCATGAACGTGATGCTGTTGGGTGTCATTTGGTTTGGCGCGAACGAAGTTGCCGCCTCGACCATGCAGGTGGGTGACATGATGGCGTTCATGCAGTATTCGATGCAGATCGTGATGTCGTTCCTGATGCTCTCAATGATGTTCATCATGATTCCCCGCGCTTCGGTTTCGGCAGACCGTATCCACGAAGTGCTGACCACCGTCCCGCACATTCACGACCCGAAAGAACCGAAGAAGTTCCCCGCGCAATTCAAAGGCGAGGTGGAATTCCGCGATGTGTCATTCCGCTATCCGGGTGGAGATATTGATGCGCTGGAAAATATCAGCTTCACTGCCAAGCCCGGGCAGACCACTGCATTCATCGGTTCGACCGGTGCAGGCAAGTCCACCATCGTCAACCTCATTCCACGTTTCTACGAAGTGAGCAAAGGTTCCATTCTCGTAGACGGAGTGGATATCCGCGATGTGACCCAGCACGACCTGCGTGACAAGATCGGCTATGTGCCGCAAAAGTCTGCTCTGTTCTCTGGCACCATCGAAAGCAACATGTTGTACGCCGACAAAGATGCCACGAACGATATGTTGGAATCCGCGATTGACATTGCACAAGCAAGAGAATTTGTGAGCGAAAAACCCGAAGGGATGCAAACCGAGATCGCGCAGGGCGGCACGAACGTCTCTGGCGGACAGAAGCAGCGCCTCTCCATTGCGCGTGCCATCGTCAAGAAGCCGCCGATCTACATCCTCGACGACAGCTTCTCCGCGCTTGATTTCAAGACCGACGCCGCGCTGCGCCGTGCCTTCAAAGAAAAGACAGCCGATAGCACATTGTTGGTCGTTACCCAGCGCGTCTCCACCATCAAGAATGCCGAACAGATCATCGTCCTCGATGATGGCAGGATCGTCGGCAAAGGAACACATAACGAACTTATGAATAACTGCGAAACCTACAAAGAGATCGCCTTGTCGCAGCTCAGCATGGAGGAATTATCATGATGCAGCGACCCGGACAACAACAGCAAGGTCCCCGCATGGGCGGCCCCATGGGCGGGCAAATGATGGGCGCGCCTGGCGCCAAAGCGCGTGACTTCAAAGGCACGATGAAAAAACTCATCGAATACCTTGGCGCGTATCGCGGCTTGATCATCATCGTTTTCATCTTCGCCGTATTTTCCACCGCCGCCAGCATTGCCGGCCCAAAAATTCTCGGCAACGCGACAACGAAATTGTTTGAAGGGGTGATGGCGGAATTGAACGGAAGCGGCTCGATTGACTTTGAATACATCGGGCGCATCGCTCTCATAACGTTGGGGCTGTATCTTGTTTCTGCATTATTCGCCTACATCCAGGGCTGGATCATGGCGAACGTCTCAACGGATATTTCCTACCGTTTCCGCCGCGACCTCTCCGAGAAAATGAACCGCATGCCGCTCAAATATTTTGACGGCACTACTCACGGTGAAGTACTCTCGCGCATCACCAACGATGTGGACACGCTCAACCAAACCCTCAGCCAAAGCCTGACCCAGATCATCACCTCGCTGGTGACAGTGGTCGGTGTGCTGGTGATGATGTTCTCCATCAGCTGGCAGATGACCTTGGTGGCGCTGGTGGTCATTCCGCTTTCGATGGTGACGGTGATGGTCATCGTCAGACAATCGCAGAAATATTTCAAACAGCAGCAGGAATACCTCGGTCACGTCAACGGGCATGTGGAAGAAATGTACGGCGGTCACATCGTGATGAAAGCCTTCAACGGTGAAGCCGAAAGCATTCAGAAGTTCGATCAATCGAACAACACCCTGTACGACTCGGCATGGAAGTCGCAATTCCTCTCCGGCTTGATGATGCCGATCATGATGTTCAT
>CAZHOX010000343.1:0-2669 GCA_964534345.1 uncultured Anaerolinea sp. | reverse complement strand
CTCGCTGAGGCGCTGCAATATCGCCCGAAGATCATGATGGGGTGAAATTCATTCATCATTAACCATATCTCCCCTTTTTTCTCCAATCCTTTGTGGAATGATTTTAGTGTTCCACCATTCTTGCGAGAAATATCACTTGCCTTGTTTATGGTCGAGTTTCTTAAGAATGCTGCGATTATCCATAAAACAGGGTCATTGATAGTTACCACATCACTATTCGCTTGCGCTAGCTCACTCAACCATCCGACTGTATTCAAGATGCCACTGTTCTTAAGGCAGTGGCATCTTCTTTTCCGTATTGAAACAGCAAACCGTCCGTTTACAGCGCCGGCATCTTGAATCCGGATTTCTTCATGACATAATCCCGCGAATCGTAAACTGCTGTCTTGAGCGCATTCCAATCCACATGCATCAATTGACCATTACGCTTCATAAGCTTACCCGCTACAAAGACCGTGTCTACATTGCTGGTGTCCATATTCCACACCACCGCACCAATCGGATCGTTAACCGGAAAAACATTCGGTCTATCGGTGCGGAGCATGATGAGGTCAGCCTCTTTACCAGGTGTGAGAGAGCCGGTTTTATGAGCAAGTCCATTTGCTTTGGCACCTTCAATGGTCGCATAGGATAAAACGTCATGCGATGTAATACGGCTGGGCACACGGTTGGAGCCAGCCAATTCTTTTTCGTATGAAAGCCCATGTTGCAAGGCAGCCACAGAACGCATTTGGGTGAACATATCGCCGGGGACATTCGTTTCTACATCCACACTCAGGCTGGGTTTAAGCCCTCGGTCCAGGAATTTTTGAATGGGCGGCATACCATGCCCCATCATCATCTCTACAGGGGCTGCTAACGAAACTGTTCCACCTGTATCTACGATCATCTGGATCTCTGTTTCGTTCAGAGTGGTACAGTGGATATATGTAGTATCCGAGCGCAACAATCCTGCCTCCCCCATTTCCTGCACTTTGCCCTCCATGCCATATGAACCCACACCAACATGTGTAGTAATGCGTGCATCAACTTCCCGGGCGAGCCATTTAATGCTGGTGGTATTTTGCCCACACGAAATTTTCGGCAGGGTGTTTTTGAGGAGGCGGAAAAAATCAATTGGAACGCATATGAAAAGGAGTTGTTGACCGCGCGTTCAAGTTGCTACGCTTGTGCCATTCGCTGCAAACGTGATATTGCCATTGGTGGACAACCTTCCAAATACGGCGGACCGGAATATGAAGGAGTCGGATCTTTTGGCTCAAACTGTGCGGTATACGATTTACAAGCCATTGCAAGGGCAAACGAACTTTGCAATGCTTATGGGCTCGATTGTATCTCGGCTGGCATGACTATTTCGTTTGCAATGGAATGCTTCGAAAGTGGTTTGATTGGGCTTGAGGATACAGACGGTATAGAATTACGCTTCGGAAATACAGAAGCGATGCTGGCAATGGTAGAGAAAATTGCCCGCAGAGAAGGTTTTGGCAACTTACTAGCTGAAGGCAGCAAACGTGCAGCGGAAACAATCGGGGGGTGCCATACGATTTGCAATTCAGGTCAAGGGACAGGAATTTGCCATGCACGAACCGCGAGGAAAATATAACGTTGGGATTGGCTATGCCATTTCAGAAATTGGCGCCGATCATCTGGTTGTGGCACACGACCCAGCTTTTGCCAACGCTGAGTCGAATCAGTTCAAAAGTGCAGTACCTCTGGGAATTACCGTCCCCCAGCCTGTGCGTGCCTTAAACGCCGAAAGTGGGGGGTAAAAATAAAAGTAAATATCAAGCCCATAAAAGAAAGTGCCTGCAAATGCTTGCAGGCACTTTCTTGTTTCGTCAGATAACTATGAACGTATCAGTTTAATAAACCTACCCCCCGGTAACAGACGGCACAATTTTAATGACATCGCTTTCACTGACCTGTGTTTCCAGATTCTTTAGGTCACGAATATGATCGCTGTTGACGAATAAGTTAATATGCCGCCGCAGTTGGCTGTTATTATCCAAAATATGAGACTGGATTTTTGGGAATTCTCTGACAAGAACTTGAAGAACCTCGCCCACAGTCTGACCTGTCAGGCGGATTTCCGCCTGACCATCCAGATAATATTTGAACAGACTGGGAACACGGATGATTGGCATGAACTTAGATTAATTCCGCAGCCCAAGCCAGATCCAGTTTTTCCAACTTACCCTTGGTAGGTTCACCATTTGGGGTCATTTCAGCTAAGCGGTAATATTCATCCAATGCAGATTCTATTTCTTCATGCGTCAGAGACATTCCAGCTGTAGGTCCTTCACCCTTCAATGCCTGGTAGAACTTCTTTGGCAATTTGTCGGCATTTCGGTTCATGCCTTCACGGGCATTGAAAACGCGCATTAAATGAATCCTACGCTCTCCAACTTTGACCAGTTCATCGACAGTTACATCCCATCCGGTGACAGCATTGACCGTGTCCGCTGTTTCCTGAGGTCCATATAACGTCCAGCCAGGACCCCATACAAACTGGCAGAGTTCAAGACTGTCCAACATTGAATAGAATGCCTCAGTCAGATAGGCAAATTTGACTTTTTCTGGTCCCAACGACATGGCTGGTAATCGCTCCGGCATTCCCAGCAATGCCAGTCGACTCATGTACAAATCGGACGCTATGCCGTCTTCAATCA
>CAZHOX010000342.1:0-2682 GCA_964534345.1 uncultured Anaerolinea sp. | reverse complement strand
GTCATCGTCAACGAAAACGGCGAAATGCTCGAAAAGAACTCCGCGCAATTACCAGCAAGATTTCCACAGGCAGGCTGGGTGGAACAGGAACCTGCCGACATCGTCCGCACCGTAAAAGAGGCTTGCGCGCCTCTGCTTGATAAATATGATATTTCCGCAGTAGGGTTCGATAATCAGGGCGAAACCTTTGTCGTTTGGGATGCAGAAACTGGCGAAGCTGTGACTCCCGCCATCGTCTGGCAGGATACGCGCGGTCAATCCGTCTGTGACTCACTCGCCTCTTCCATCGATTTGAACTGGTTGCGCCAAACAACAGGGTTGCTGCTCGACAGCTATTTCTCCGCGCCAAAACTCAAGTGGGTATTTGAAAATAATCCAGAGATCCGCAAAAAAGCACACGAAGGAAAATTGAAATTTGGCACCACAGAGACATGGGTCATTTGGAAATTAAGTGGCGGCAAACTGCACGTCACAGACCCATCCACTGCCTCACGCACTTTATTGTTTGACATGAACAAATTTGAGTGGGATGAAGATCTACTGAAATTATTTGATGTTCCCCGAAGTATGTTGCCCGAAGTAAAACCATCCGCAGGCCACATTGGTGATGTGGATTTTGGAAATGGAAAGCCCCTGCCTTTGCACGCTCTACTCGTTGACCAACAAGCCGCATTATTCGGTCAGGCATGTTTCAACGCAGGCGAAATGAAATGCTCCTTCGGCACAGGCAGTTTTCTTTTGATGAATATCGGCGGCAAACCACAACTCTCGAACAATGGTTTGCTCACCACCGTTGGCTGGAATTTCAATGGCCACACAGCGTATGCTTTCGATGGCGGCATCTTTGTCACAGGTTCCGCCGTTCAATGGCTGCGAGACAATTTGAAAGTCATTCCCGATTCCGCCTCCAGCCATGATGCAGCAAATAGATCCACAGACATGGGAGTGGTGGTCGTGCCAGCCTTGCAAGGCCTCGCCGCCCCCCACTGGCGGACAGATGTTCAAGGCGCAATGTTCGGACTCAACCGCAGCACCAGTTCCGATGACATTGTCCGCGCCACATTGGATGGAATTGCCTGCCGCGTCTATGAAGTGGTCACGGCTATGTCACAAGATGCAGGCACGCCTCCTCCCCACCTGAAAGTGGATGGCGGTCCATCGGGCAATCCCTACCTGATGCAGATGATCGCAGACCTGTTGAATCTCGAAGTGCGTGTCTCTGCTGCGTTGGAAGCCACCGCCATTGGAATTGCAAACCTTGCGGGCGTTTCTGCATTGGGAACGAGTTTTGAGCAATTGGCGAATGGATGGAAAGCAGAGAAGGTTTATACTCCGAAGATGAAAGAAGAAGAAAGAGGAAAGAAACTGACCCAGTGGAATAAGGCGCTGGATGCGGTAAAGAAATTTCACGAATAATAACAAGCAAGACCCTAAAGGTTTTAAAAACCTTTAGGGTCTGTTTTTGAAAAGAGAAGCCATGACAACAACATACGACATCGCAGTCATTGGGGCAGGAGCAGTTGGTTCGGCCATCGCGCGGGAACTTTCCCGCTATCAACTCAAAGTCGCTTTGGTGGAAGCAAATTCAGATGTAGGCATGGGGACATCCAAAGCAAGCACAGCCATCTGGCACACAGGGTTTGACGCCAAGCCAGGCACGCTCGAAGCAACATTGATGCGCCGCAGTTACAAATTAATGGACTCATATTTGCGGGAAGCGAACATCGCGCATGAACGGCTGGGGGCAATTCTGATCGCATGGAATCAAGCTCAATTGGATGCGCTGCCCGCTCTATTAAAGAAGGCACATGAAAACGGGGTAATGGATGTGCAGATCATTTCAACAGATGAAATTTATAAGCGCGAACCGCACATCAACAATGGCGCATTGGGCGGGCTGCTTGTTCCTGGCGAGGGAATCCTTTGCACGTTCTCCGTCCCACTGGCGTTTGCGTATCAAGCAGTATTGAACGATGTTGCGTTGTTTCTCGATCATCCAGTAAAGGAAATCTCACAAGATGGCGATGTCTGGGTGTTGAACGGTGAAATTCGAGCAAGATACATCGTCAACGCGGCGGGATTGTTTTCAGATGAGATCAATGCCCATTTTGGAAAGACCAGCTTCGGGGTTGTTCCGAGGCGCGGGCAGTTAATAGTGTACGATAAATTGGCGCGTCCGCTCGTTAATCATGTATTGCTGCCCGTGCCAACGTCCATCACAAAAGGGGTGCTCATCAGCCCAACAGTGTATGGAAATATTTTGCTGGGGCCAACTGCCGAAGATTTGCCCGATAAAGCCGCCACTGAAACAACGGCAGATGGCTTGAAATTTTTACTGGACAAAGGCCGAGATATTTTGCCGCAGTTGCTCGAAGAAGAAGTGACCGCAACGTACTCAGGCTTGCGCGCCGCGACGGAACACAGCGACTATCAAATCGAAATGGATGCCGCGCTTCGCTACTTGTGTTTGGGTGGGATTCGGTCTACGGGCATTTCTGCGGCGATGGGCATTGCTGAATACGGCGTTGAATTGTTGCGCGATGCTGGCTTGGAATTGAAATTGAAAGAGGAATTCAAATCGGTAAAACTGCCGACCATCGGGCAGGCGGATATTCGTCCGCACCAGAATGCGGAGATGATCAAGCAAAATGCCGCGTATGCTGAAATGGTTTGCCACTGTGA
>CAZHOX010000341.1:0-2707 GCA_964534345.1 uncultured Anaerolinea sp. | reverse complement strand
GCCTACCTCGGCGCAACAGAATCAAAAGTGCTCGACATGCAGGCAGGGCTTGAAAGCGGCATGGGCGCAATGATCGGCGCATTGAGCGGAATCAACATGATCTCTGGTTCTGGCATGGTCGATTCGCTTTTATGTCAAAGCCCCGAAAAACTCGTCATCGACGCAGAAGGTATTGCCATGTCAAAGCGCATGTTGCAAGGCATGAAAATCCAAACCGAAACGCTCGCAACAGGTTTTTACGAAGGCGTAAACTTCAAAGGCGGCGACTTCTTAAAACAAAAGATCACCATGCAGCTCTTCCGCGAAGAACAGCACATGCCGGGCAAAGTCATCGACCGCGACTCAATGCGCGGCTGGAGAGAATCAGGCTCCATGGATACCTTCGAGCGCGCCAAAATTCGAGTGACAGAAATTCTCGCGTCCTACAAACGGCCAGAGCTTGACCCGGAAAAAGAAAACCAACTTCACGCGTATGTTCTAGAGCTCGCAAAACAAGCCGGCCTCGAACACCTACCCATCCTAGAGGAGCTTCACCCCGCATAACATGCTCAACCTCACTCAACTTCTGCGCGTCCCATACATCGACAACGGATTAAAGTTCGACATCTCACCCGACGGGCAGAGAGTTGTCTTTTCCTGGAATAAGACAGGCCGATGGGAACTTTTCGAACGAGGATTAAACGCCTCAGACTCACCTCGGCTTGTTTCCGAAAAACAAGGAGCAAAATTCTCCCCGAAACATTCGCCCGATGGCTCCATGCTCGCCTTTGCAATAGACATGGACGGTAGCGAGTCCTATCACATTGCCATCCATGATCTCAAAACAAACATCACCACCGACCTGACTCCCGATATTGCCTACGCGCACCAGCCAAATATGAGCTGGTCACCAGACGGCCAAATGTTGGCAGTGCTCTCTGACATGAAGGGACAGTTCGCGCTATTTCTCCTCCCAATTGATGGCAGCCCAGCCCGCCTGCTCAGAAATATTTTTCACCCATGCTGGGACGCCGTCTGGTCACCAGATGGGCAATGGATCGCGGTAGAGTCTGAATCCACTGCCAGCGATAGAAGCATTCACATCGTACCCGTTGGCCGTTCGCGCAAAGGACCCAAAGCCACTACAGTCCAACTAAGAATTGACAACAAGGTTTTGAATGCTCAACAGCCAGCATGGTCGCCTGACTCAAAGTTTTTGGCATTCTCTGCGGAGTTGGATGAATGGCATGATATCGGCTTGTTCAATGTGGACACGCAGGAAATTACCTGGGTCAACCCATCTGTTGGGGATGATACGCAGCCTGCATGGTCGCGGAGCGGAGAATCTATCGGGTGGGTACATGCTGAAGGTGCACAGACCAGCTTCCAGTTTAAGAGTCGAGGCGATGCGGTTAAGCAGATAAAAGTTGGAGCGGGCGTCCATGCCTGGCCGCAGTTCACTGATGATAGCGTTGTAATTCTTTATGAAGATGCAAGCAAGCCGTGTGATCTGTGGAAGATGAATTTGGAAGATGGCTCTGTTGAGCAATTGACGAACTCATTGCCTGAAGAATTGAAAGATGCAAATTTCCCGCAGCCTGAAGAGGTTTGGTATGCGGGCAAAGATGGCGTGCAAGTGCCTGCATTGTTGTACCGCGCAAAGAACAGCAAGTGCGCGGTGATCGACATTCACGGCGGGCCGAATTGGAATTTACAGTTTTCTTGGAATCCCATCATAAGTTACATGGCATCGCAAGGTTGGACAGTACTTGCGCCAAATTATCGCGGTTCAACAGGTTACGGAAAAAAATGGCAGAACGCGAGTCTGTTTGATATGGGCGGCGTAGACAATAATGATTGCGCGGCGGGCGTGAAATACTTAATTGAGAATGGTCTGGCTGATAAAAATAAAATTGGCGTAACAGGCCGAAGCCACGGCGGATATTTGACGATGACCTGCATGACAGGCTACCCTGAATTGTTCGCAGTGGGTTCGGCGGTTGTGCCGTTTTTGAATTGGATCAAATCGCATAAAAATTCGCGGGAAGATTTGCAGCATTGGAACATCGAAAACATGGGCGACCCTGAAGAGAACAAAGAATTGTGGATCGCACGCTCACCCTATTTCTTTTTGGATAAAATCAATGCGCCTGTGCAAATGATCTGCGGAGGAAATGACCAGCGTTGTCCCGCTTCTGATTCAATTGATGCGCATGATAAACTGGTCGAGTTGGGCAAGGAAGTTGAATTGCTCTTGTATAAAGATGAAGGACATTCGTTTTTGGAAATTGAAAATGTGATCGATGCGGAAGTGAAGCGAGTGGAGTTTTTGGCGAAGGTACTTGAAAAGGACAACGGAAGATAGACGACGGACGACAGCGCGTGGTCTGTGGTCTATTGTCGGTGGTCCAAGACAATCATTTTTTAGAAGCAACGAGGTAATCATGGAGCGATTGAAGTTTTTATCGGACAATGAAGTACAAGCCATGCACGAAGCCACGCTTCACATCATGAGCGAAGTGGGAATTATCTGGACGCATAAACCAAGTTTGGATATTTTGCTCGGCGCGGGCTGTACGCTCAAAGGCAACCGCGTGTGCATGCCCGCCGACCTGGTAATGGATTGCATTGCAAAAGCAAACAAACGGCCAAAAATTCGCGGGCGCAACGGAACGGTCAACGAGTTGGGCGGCGGGAATTTATATTTCCACAACCTCGGCGGCGCGCG
>CAZHOX010000340.1:0-2712 GCA_964534345.1 uncultured Anaerolinea sp. | reverse complement strand
CGATAGGGGAGGATGATGCGGCGTTTCTGAGTGACACGATCCAGCCGCTGCTTGATCTCCACGAAGACGGGCGTATCCTCTGTCAGCGGCGTATCCGTTTCATAGCGGCGGATGCGCAGCTTTCGGCGGAATTTGATGCCGTCCACTTTTTCCCAGTAACAGCGGAAGTCAGGCGAGTCGTAGTACAGGCTGGTGAGAGCGTAGCGTCCGTTGCCGTGCTCGTCATCCAGTAGATAGGCGTGCAGGGCGGTCTTGAAGCGTTCTGCTTCCCGGAGTGTGATTAGGTATTTCAGTTCAAATCGGTTGAACTTTCGGATGGTGTGGCTAAGGTTTGACATGCGAGTCCTTGACTGTGCTTTGATTGACCCCATTGTAGATTTCCATGCTGTGAAGAACCCATGAAGAAGCTGTGAAAATGTTGAGAAAAATAGAGTGAAAAGTGAAGGGTGAAACGTGAACTTGAGTTTTTAACGCAAAGTCGCAAAGACGCCACGTTTAAATGCTTTTTCTTTGCAGCTCTGCGTCTTTGCGTTAAATGTTTGGAACCAGAAAGCCTTCCTGTAAATTTCACAGGAAGGCTTTTTGAATTTGAGTAATTAATTATGGGCGAGGGCCACCACCACCTGGCCCGCCCATCATGCCGCCAGAGACTCCCGCGCTGGTCACAATGCTTGAGATCGTAAAGCTGGCAACCTGTGTCCCTGCGGTATAGCTTCCGCCAGAATATAGACCATCTACTGCTGTGCCAGTGGACGTTCCGCCCGTGTAGATCACGTAACTCGAACCGTTTGCCAATGCAGGCGAAGCCAGCACAACAGACTGATATTCCTTGCTCGCCACAAAGGTTAGGATCTCTTCGCCACTCTCGGTCTCAATGTGAACCATCGTTCCTGCGGCTTGCATTGATTCGAACCCATACTTCACAGAATAGACCGTGGAGGTTTCACTTGGAGCCTGCGCCATGCCAGAGCTTCCCACTGCAAGGAGATAACCGCCAGCCGTGTTGAATGTGCCGTTGTAATCCAAGGACCCGTTGCCGTTATTTGTTGGGCCACTGACAATGGCTGTGCCTGCGGTCATTTCGATCGAACCGTTGCTGTCAATTCCATCACCAGCAGAATTCACGTACAGATAGCCGCCGTTGATGTAAATATAAGCATTCGTTACCGCTTCAAAACCGTTTTGTCCGGGTCTGCCATTGGTCGAAGAACCATCCACACCACCAGCAGCATTCAATCCATCATCCGATGCAGCAACATGGATAATCCCGTCGTTTACTGTGATAGTCGTGCTTTCGATTCCTTCATATGACTTGACAATATTCACATTGCCGCCATTGAAAGTGATCGCAGAGTTTGCATGGATTCCGTCATCTCCAGAAGAGATGAGCGTATCACCACCATTGAAATTCACACTTACATTCGAGTTGATTGCATCATCGAACGAGTCAATGTTTACCGTACCACCTGCAATGGTGATGTCCACATTTGCCTTCAAGCCTTTGGCGCTCACATCCGAGTCGTAGCTCTGTCCGCTGCCGCCGCCCGTTGAAATACTCACCGTCCCGCCATTGATCGCGAGGCTGGTCTCTGCCTGAATGCCATCCATCACAGATGTGATATTCAACGTGCCGCCTTCGATGAGCACAAATCCTTTTTCTGCATCTTCATCGTTGTTCGATTGCAGCCCGTCCGCGCCTGCGTTCACGGTGATCGTTCCATTGTTCACGGCAATATAATTTTTGCCCTTGATGCCATCGTTCACAGCATTCACCGTGATGACGCCGCCCGTGATCTTGAGATTATCTTTGCTTGCTATGCCGTTGTTGAAATTCGCGTTCACGGTCAATGAGCCGTTACCGTTGATGGTCAGATCATCCTTGCTAAAAATGGCAGCATTCGGTTCATCCAAGTCCACACTATCGAAGACATACGAAACGCCATCCGTCACAACATTCTGAGTGCCGTCTGCCAACGTGATGATGACCTTCTCCGCGTTGCGCACAAAGATCGGCGCGCTGTTGGATGAAGTGATATTCGCGCCGTTCAAGATCAATGTCACCGTGCCATCGTATTGAGAATCGACCAATATCTGTCCATCGTTCAGCGTGCCGCTAATGCTAAACACACCCGCAGATGTGATCGTCACAACATTTCCATCCACACCTGCGCCATCCCCTTCATAAGAAATCGTATCACCTTCCAGTTTGATGTATGAAACATCCGCGGCATTTGTGTTTGGATTTAAATCCTCGCTATCGTATTTCACCGATAATGAACTGGATGCTGTAACCGCACCTGCATCTGTTGCGACATTCACCGCCTCAGACTCCGCTGATAATTGAGCAGCAGAATCTGAAGCAGTTGTTTCCGCTGTGGCAGTAGAGCAAGCCGCCAGCGCAACGATCAAAGTGATTTGTAAAAGTAAAGTGATTATTTTTTTCATGTTGTTTAAAACTCCTAATCTATTTTTATGCAGTGCTTATTGAGCCAGGCTTACCAGCCCGACAATGTCATTGCTCAACGTATAAGAAATGACGTATTGATCTCCCATTGCGAACACAAGGAAGGCGAGGAAGGCAACCAGAAAAAGGATGATGGGGTAATACCGTTTGAATTTGAGGCTCATGGCTTATCTCCGAATCAGAACTTATTTTTTTATTACATCCCCATTCTAGGTTTTCACCCTGTGAAGACCCCAAGAAAAAGCTGT
>CAZHOX010000339.1:0-2715 GCA_964534345.1 uncultured Anaerolinea sp. | reverse complement strand
ACTACTTTGTTTCACCAGCAAAGTCCTCTTTCGAGATGACAGGCGAGTTCGGTCTTCTGAGATAGTGTTCCGTTGACACTGGTGCTGGGCTTCCACCTCACTCTCCCAACTCGCTGACGGATTAACCTACTACTCCTGCCGTGACTTTTCAATTTTTATTTCTAGTGGACCCAGAGGGATTCGAACCCTCGACCTTCTCAATGCCATTGAGACGCGCTCCCAACTGCGCTATGGGCCCATATTTACTTGGCTTGCCTATTTTCCGCCTGTAGTGGACCTGAGGGGATTCGAACCCCTGACCTCCTCAGTGCGATTGAGGCGCGCTCCCAACTGCGCTACAGGCCCGAAATCAAGGCGAAGCGTATTCTACCTGAGGCGTTTCGGAATGTCAATGAAGATGGAAGGAAATTTTCAAAATTGCTTGAAGCAAATCTACGCCAATGGAAGCAGAACTTTGAAAGTGGAGCCGCGTCCTTCTCCGCCCGATTCTGCCCAGATCCTACCGCCCTGGGCTTCGATCAATCCTTTGGCAATGGTGAGACCAATCCCCAGCCCGCCATAGTGGCGTGTGTTCGGCGGCTCAAGTTGATAGAACTCTTCAAATATCTTTTGTAATTTATCAACAGGAATCCCGATGCCGGGATCCTGCACCCATATCTGCACTTGTTTTTCCTGCCGGACAGCCCCAAGGGTCACTTTACTTCCTGTGGGTGAAAACCGAATGGCATTGTTGAGCAGGTTCACAATTGCAAGTGTTGTCTTTTCGGCATCGACATTCACAAAGATTGGATCCTGATCAAAGGCGAGGACCAGCTGCAAGTCACGCCGCGCGGCGGTGTACTTGATCTCATCCAGCGAAAAGTGCAGCACATCCTGAATGGCAATCTTCATGGGCCGCATTTCCATCCCATCAGATTGAAGCAGGGTCAGGTTGCTCATTTGGTCAAGCAAGGCATGCATTTGAGATGCCGCCCCCAACACCTGATTGGCGTGCTCCGAAGATTCCCCTTTGGCGCTATCTTGTAAAAATGTTGCGTAGCCAATAATAATGCCCAATGGAGTCCGCAGTTCGTGCGAGGCTATTGAAAGAAAATTACTTTTGATCTGATTGGATACTCTAACTTTTTCCAGCGCATTCTGTGTGGACTTTAACAAACGCGCGTTATTGATGGCGATTGCCGCATGTGCAGCAGTTACAGTCAGAATAGCCACATCGCTATCAGTGAAACCGCCTTCTTTTTTATTGACAGCTTCGAGCACGCCCATAGTGCGGTCTTTGATGAGCATGGGCACACCAAGCAATGAATCTATTTTAAATTTGATGTGATCGGAAACGAGAGAATAATGCCGCGGATCGTTTTCGGCATTATTCAGAATAAGCGGTTGATTGGTGCGGAAGATCGTCCCAGCCAGGCTGCTATCAATCGGGACGGGAATCTCTGCCAGTTTTTCAGGGTCCGACCCGGTGGCAGCGGCGAAGTAGAGTCGCGGATTCTTTTCATCATACAAAAGAATGGACGCAGCTTCACATTCCAGAAGTTCAGTGGCAGTTGCAGTGATCAGTTGAAGCAGCACTTCAAGGTCCAGTGTGGAATTCAGAATCACGCTTAACTCTACCAGGCGCAAAAGCGATTTCTGGCGTCCCTCAAGTTCTCTAAGTTGTCCAGTTTTTGTCAGAGCAGGCATAGTAGCAGTGTACAGTTATTTTTTTGTGAATTCAACCCCCAATTGTCCTACACGAAACTTGCAACATTACTTTAATTTATCAGAAATGAAAGAAACAGGTGAAGGGGAGCATACCTTCACCTGTTTGTATTACCTCCTTTCTTATCGGATGATCACATTATTTATGGAGTAGTTGTCTGAGTGGGCTGAACGGATTTATCCACAGAGCGATCTCCGTGCAGGCCAAAGCCGCGACCGCCATCAAGGAAGCCCTTCTCAAGACCTTCCAACAGCCAGTCGGCTTTTTCCTGCGAGATCGTTCCATCGGCTACGCCTGCTTCGATCTGAGCGCGGAGTTCTTCCGCATGGACAGCGGTGATGGCATCCTTCACATCCTGAATATCCACTTTCGCAGCGGTCGCAAGGTCTTCGAGAGTCTTGCCTTGGCTCAACGCAGTGGACAGTTCATCGGCAGTCATTCCGAGGACTTTAGCGGCAGCGGTTAGTTCGGCATCACCGAGTCCTCGCCCACCGCCGTGACCACGCCCGCCGTCATGCTGAGTTGTGGTGCCTGCCTGCGCGTACACCGTTGTGGCACGTACCGCGCCGAAGACCATCACCACGGCCAACAATCCGCCGAGCACGATCATAAATTTTTTCTTCATAGTTTCACCTCTTGATAAAGTTGTGGTTGGAGCGCCTCCAACCTTCCCCCATGATAGTGGCGGCATGTAAACGGGCTGTTACCAACTTATCAAGAAATTATGTGGATGGGACATACCATTTTTCACTTGACCTTCCCCCTTTCCCGTCCTACAATTCATATGTCTGACAATCTCAAAACTCAATTCTCTCAAGGAGAAATCTCATGCCCGATTATTTGTTCCGTGGTTCACTCGAAAAGCTTGACCCAGACGTTTACAAACTGACCCAGTTGGAAGCGGAGCGGCAGTATCGCAAGTTGATTCTGATCGCGTCTGAATCCACGGCGCCGATGGCGGTGCGTGAGGCGTTGTCTTCCGCGTTCCAGAATATTTATGCGGAAGGCTA
>CAZHOX010000338.1:0-2716 GCA_964534345.1 uncultured Anaerolinea sp. | reverse complement strand
GAGCGCCTCAAATCCGCCCTGCGGCCTGCCTCTCCCTCTGCCAAAGGACTCTCCGCTGAAGCCGCTTCCGCTCTTGCCTCTGCCAGCGACTCTGCCAAAACAAACTTCACCGAGGCCATGGACAGCGACTTCAACACCGCAGGTGCAGTCGCCGCATTGTTTGAACTTTCCAAATTCATCAATACTGCCAAAGACAACGGCGCAACAGATGAACAGCTCAAAGCCGCACAAGACACCTTCCGCGAACTCACCAGCGTCCTCGGCCTCAAGCTCGAAGAGAAAAAAGGGTCAGGCGAACAGGATGAACAGATCAACGCCCTGATTGCCGAACGCACCGAAGCCCGCAAACAAAAACAATGGAAACGCTCCGACGAGATCCGCGACCAGCTCAAAGAAATGGGCGTCACCATCGAAGACAGCAAAGACGGCACGATCTGGCGGTATTCTTAATTTAGGAATTAAGTAGTTATGAAAAAACATCCGAGGCATTGACCTCGGATGTTTTGATTCCAGGAAAACGGTGTTGTGAAAATGACGAACCATTAACTATCTTTTCTCCTTCCAACGGATAGTATAGTTAGAGAATTCTCCCGAAAGGCCCGTGCATGGAAGATCGAATCGCAATATCCCGCATAAAGCAAGGTGACTTGAAAGGTTTGGAAGTACTTGTAAATCGGTATCAGGTGCAGGCGGTGCATGCCGCGTATATGATCGTGTATGACCACGCACTGGCTGAAGATGTAGCGCAAACAGCTTTTGTGAAGACTGCAGAGCATATCCATCAATTTGATGAAGAACGTCCCTTTGCTCCCTGGTTCTTTCGGATCGTGGTGAATGATGCACTCAAGCTTGCCAGAATGCAGGCACGCAGCATGTCACTGGATGCACAAATCGACGAACCCACCGCTCAGCTCGCTATATGGTTGACCGACCCCAGTTTGAAACCCGAACAGCTTATAGAGCAAAAAGAAACGCGTGCGAACATCCTGAAAGCCATCCAAAGCCTGCCGCCCGAACAGCGCGCCGTAGTTGTGATGCGGTATTACCTCGAGATGAGCGAAGCCGATATGTCTATAAAAATGGAACGCCCGCTTAGCACTATCAAATGGTGGTTGAGGGATGCACGCAAACGCCTGTATGACCTGATGAATTCCAAGGCGGAAGGAGAATAAGCCATGGATAACAAAGAGATCCGATCCATTTTACAAGATGAGTTGGAAGAGAAGATCCCTTCTGCGCAGATCGAATTGTGGCCAGCTGTGAAAGCCAGCCTTGTTGCAAAAAAACATTCATTGACACAACAAGGAGAAAAAATGAATACAAGCAAACCGCGCCGCATGGCACGCACCGCATTGATCGCTCTGATGATCGTTGTTTTGCTGGCATTCGCTTTTATCACACCTCAGGGACGCGCATTTGCGCAAAACATTCTGCAATTTTTCGTCCGCACCGAGAGTGATGCAATTCCCGTGCCAACCCAGGAACCAGTGGCATGGGTTGATGTGACCCCAAACATGCCCGCCGTAACAAAGACACCCCAGCCTGCAATTGCCCTTTTCACAAATGATTGCGGCGATTATGGCAGCCCGGCCTGTACTGTTGAACAAATTCGAAGCATGGTAGATTTCACGATCAAGGAACCTGCAAGCATTCCTACAGGACTGTATTTTGTTGGCGCAACAGGCGGGCCAGACAATATTTATCTGCTGTATTACTATGAGAATCAAAGCGGAAGCCTGAGCGTTACCGTAGAACGCTGGGCAGGCGCGCCCTCTCCTCAAACAGACATGATTGGCGCCAGTGCCCTCGTGGAAGAAGTGAATATTGGTGGTCTGATTGGCGAATACTTCAAAGGCATCTTTGTTTCTGAATCTGAAGGAAGTATTGCAACCTGGGATCCAAACTTTGGGATTGAAACTTTGCGCTGGGTGGATAACGGCATTTCGTACACCATGCAATACTCCCATCCTCCCGCAACCTTGGAAAAAGAAGGCATGGCTGCTTTAGCAGAAAGTATGACTACAGAGTCTGTTGCCAAACAGCCCATGCCCGTCCCAACGGATGACCCTTATCTTTGGGATCCAAGTACCATGTATAACTTGAGCGTGCCTCAAGCCGAGCAGCAGGCTGGGTTCAAAGTAGTACTTCCCACCCGATTGCCTGAGATATTGTCTTTCATTGGTACATTGTATGACGTGGAACACGGTATTGTTACAGCTTTTTACCTACTTGACCAGAACCTGTACGGACCGAATTCAGAGGGCATTACACTACGCCAACAGATCGCTCCTGATCCAGCTAATTGTTTTCTATGTAATATTTCGATAGGTGACTACAACACGGTGAAAGAAGGAAATCCTGATTACGTGATGGTGGTACCCGCAGACGCCAATCTCGAAACCGTGCAAATCGGCACAGCTACAGGCAAATATATTCAAGGTGTTTGGAGTGGGACAGATTGCTGCGGCTGGCAATGGGATCCGACACCTCCTGCTAAAACCCTACGTTGGTGGTCAAATGGCATGGCTTTCGAGATGATTTATTTCGGCGAGAATATTGACAAGGCAGATATGATCATGATCGCCGAGAGCATAAAGTAAGAGTAATATAAAGTTACAGTCACCTACCAATGAGCCCTGTGGGTAAAGGTGACTGTAACTTATAATCGGGGGATATGAAAGAACTCATCTACTCCCGCAATGCAGTCTATGAAGTT
>CAZHOX010000337.1:0-2720 GCA_964534345.1 uncultured Anaerolinea sp. | reverse complement strand
GCGCAACTTAAATCACTGCGGCGCAACATTGCCATCGTCACACAGGATGTGCAGCTCTTCCGCGCCAGCATCCGCGATAACCTGACTTTCTTCGACCGCACAATTCCCGATGAAAAAATCATCGCCACACTTGAGGAACTGGAACTTGGAGACTGGTACAAGAATCTGCCCAAAGGCTTGGATACTGAACTCGACACAGGATCAAGATCCCTGTCCGCGGGTGAGGCGCAGCTTTTAGCCTTCACAAGAGTTTTTTTACGAAATCCGGGTCTGGTGATTCTCGACGAAGCATCATCCCGTCTCGACCCGGCCACGGAGCAGAAGTTGGAACGCGCCATCGACAAATTGCTCAAAGGCCGCACTGCCATCATCATCGCGCATCGGCTGGACACCGTCCACCGTGCGGATGAGATATTGATTTTAGACAAAGGCCAGATGAGTGAATACGGCAACCGCAAGCAATTAGCGGCAAACCCGAACTCGCGCTTTTATCAACTGCTGCAAACCGGCATGGAAGAAGTGCTGGCTTAAGCTTATTAAACACCAAGGGCACGAAGGTCGCTAAGGAAAACCAAAACCTTAGAGCCTGTTCCCTTTGTGTACTTTGTGTCCTTCGTGTTTAAAAAAGGATTTACCATGGAAACAACCTTCACACAAAAAGTACCCGCACTCCCAACATGGAAAGTCATTTGGGAAATGCTGAAATTTCGCCCGTGGCTCTGGTTCGTAGACTTGGTCAGTGTGGCTCTCATCCGCTTTTGCTGGCAGGTCGGCCCCGCGCTCATTATCAAAGCCTTCTTTGACTTCGTCACAGGCGCAGCGCCGCTCACCTTCGGAATATGGGCGATCATTGCAGCGTTCACCGCGCTGTGGATCGGACGCATCGTTGCAAGCTACGGCTTTTATTATGCAGATGTCCCCATCTTTGCGGATATGTCCATGCTGCTGCGCAAAAATCTTTTGAGGTACATCCTCAAACGTCCTGGCGCATCGCAACTGCCAGACTCCCCTGGTGAAGCCGTGAGCCGTTTCAAAACGGATGTAAACGAGATTCCTCTCTTCGTGATCCTGATCAACGACATCATGGTCGGGCTCATCATCATCGCCGTCTCCATCATACTGATGACTCAGATCAACCCGTCTGTCACAGTGATGGCATTAATTCCTCTGGTCATCGTGGGCATCGTTGCCAACATCGCCACGGGGCGCATCGAACATTATCGGCGCGCATCCCGTCAGGCTGGCGGCAAAGTGACTGGCTTTATCGGCGAATTTTTTGGCGCGGTGCAAGCCGTCAAAGTGGCCACAGCTGAAAAAAATGTCATTAGCCATTTTCACAAGCTCAACGATACGCGCCGCATTCTGACCATTCGCGAAAAACTGTTTGACGAAGTGCTCAGTTCCATTTATCGCAACACATCCACACTCGGCACGGGCGTCATTCTTGTGCTTGTTGGTCAATCCATGCGCACGGGCAATTTCACCCTCGGTGATTTTTCGCTCTTTGTTTATCTACTGCAAAGCATGGGCGACCTCACCACCTTTGGCGGAATGCTCGCGGCACGCTACAAACAGCTTGATGTCTCCGTCCAGCGCATGTACCACCTCATGGAAAATGCTCCGCTCAACGCGCTCGTTGAACACAGCAAAGTGGATTTGACCGGCCCACTGCCTGAAGTGAACTACCCGACAAAAACCGCCTCAGACCAACTGAATGAGCTGGTTGCAAAAAACCTGACATTTCACTACCCTGATTCAGCGAACGGCATCGAAGATATCAACATCCACCTAAAACGCAACTCACTGACCGTGGTTACAGGCCGCATCGGTTCTGGCAAAACAACACTCCTGCGTGCCATCCTCGGATTGCTCCCGCTCGAATCAGGTGAAATCCGCTGGAACGAAAACATACTAACCTCGCCCGCAGATTTCCTCGTCCCGCCGCGTTGTGCCTACACCGCGCAAGTCCCGCGCCTTTTCAGCAACACCCTGCGCAACAACATCCTGCTTGGCCTCAACCGCAGCGACGACGAAATCTACAAAGCTACAAAACTCGCCGTAATGGATCGCGACCTTGAACAACTGGATGATGATCTCGAAACCATGGTCGGCGCACGAGGCGTAAAACTCTCCGGCGGGCAGGCACAACGCACAGCCGCCGCACGCATGTTCATCCGTGAACCGGAGCTGGTCGTCTTCGATGATCTCTCCAGCGCATTGGATGTTGAAACCGAAAGCCAACTATGGGAACGAATTTTTGCAAACAACAACATGACCTGCCTCGTCGTCTCCCACCGCCGTCCGCTTTTGAGGCGTGCCGATCACATCATCGTACTCAAAGACGGCAAAGTCGAATCTGAAGGCACGCTTGATGAACTACTCGCCACCAGCCCCGAAATGCGTGAGCTGTGGAAGCTGGAAGAATAATTTTGAATACAGACCATTGACCATAGACCACCAAAATATTTCCATCATCCATCGTCTACGGTCCACCGTCAGAACTTAAAAGGAAAACCATTATGACCCAACCAACCTCCTCCGACCTCATCCGCTCTGCGCGCGAAGTATTCAACACAGCCATCGCAGAGAAAAACGCCAAAGCCATTCGTCCACTGCTAGCACCGAGCTATCATCTGGTCACCGGCCGCAGCGACCAATTCCACGGAGCAGACGAGGAAGAAATACGTTGGGCCGAACTCTTCCAAAGCGACCCAACCGCC
>CAZHOX010000336.1:0-2726 GCA_964534345.1 uncultured Anaerolinea sp. | reverse complement strand
TGGATTCTGTTCGGCGTGATCTCGGTCAGCTTGATCTGGAAAGTCGCCATCCGCAGATTCTCTGCGGTGGGAGGTTAAGATGCACGGACTTCGCCTTGCTTTCAACTATTTACGAATTGGCGTTCTCAACGAATTTCAATATCGCGCCAATTTTTACATTCAAATCCTGCAAACCTTCATCGCTCTTGCCACAGGTCTCATCGGCTTGAATCTGGTCTTCAGCCAAACCGATCAACTGGGTGGTTGGAGCAAATCCGAATTGCTCGCGGTGATGGGCGTATTCATCACGATGGGTGGCGTGATCCGCTCTGCCATTCAACCGAACATGGAACGCCTCATGGAAGAGATTCGCGAAGGGAAATTGGACTTTGCCCTCACCAAACCTGCCGACGCGCAATTACTTGTCAGTGTGCGTGAATTTCGTTTCTGGCAAACCGTGGATGTCGTCACCGGTATGATCGTAATGGGTGTTGCACTCTCGCAGATGCAGTGGATCATTGGCGCGTGGTCTGTGCTTGGCTTTTTCACCGCCATTGCCATGGGCGCGGTCATGATCTATTGTTTCTGGTTGATGATCACCACCACCGCATTCTGGTTTGTGCGCGTGCATGAGATCGCGAATCTCTTTGAAGGTCTCTACGCTGCTGGCCGCTGGCCGATCGATATCTACCCCAACTGGCTGCGTATCGGCCTCACATTCCTCGTCCCCGTCGCTTTCGCAGTGACAGTCCCCGCCGAAGCGCTGACAGGCCGCCTCACATTCCAAACCTGGCTCGGCGCCTTTGCCTTGACGATCGTTCTTTTCACCATTGCACGTACCCTCTGGAAGTTCGGATTAAGAAGTTATTCTGGCGCTTCAGCATAGATTAAAAAGTGACGGTCACCACTGGGTGACCGTCACTTTTTATACCTCTACCTGAATTGCACTCCCTGATTCATAACGCCTCAACCCTAATCTGAAAATTGATACTGCTCCGAAGAGGAATATCAACGCCCCAGCCAAAAGCTGCGCCAACGCCAGCCACGTAAATGACCTGACAAACTCGGCAGGCACAGTCCCGATCAGTGCCGCAGGGATAATGGTCAACAGGATGAATTTGGTGGTGGTATCGAATAATGCACTGGGGTAAAGCGAAAAAGTGAGCACTGCGCTCAAGGCGATCTGACTCAATGCAACCGTATTCCCCAGCCAAAACGTCAGGCTTTGGATAATGGTGAGAAAGGCGATGAAAATGCAAACGCCCGTCATCACGCCAAGCAGATAACGCAGGAATCCATCAGGGGTCAAATAGCCTGAGATCAGAAAACTAAATATGCCGTAGATGATGTCTCCGAAACCGCTGCCAATACTCTTGGATGCCAGCACATGCAACAGCACAGGCCGCGGCAGAGACAGGTAATAATCCAGCCTGCCTTGAATAATGACTTCCGCCAGCGTGGTGAAGTGTCCGAAGAAGAAAGCCGCAATTCCCCAAGCCGTGGCAGAGATGCCGAACAGCAGCATCATGTCATTGACAGTCCAGCCGCGCACCTCGTTGAACTTGTCAAAGTACAGCACCCAGAAGAGAAAATAAGCGCCATTGTTGACGAACATGAACACGACCTGCGTCAGAAATGCCGAGCGGAATTCCATAGCCGCTTGCAGGTTGGCTTTCCAGAGCGCAAAAAGGAATTTGAGATGTTTCATGCCTAACCGCCGTTCACCGTCAACATCTTTTCACTGCCTCGATAAGCAACAGAAAGAGCGAATACTAAAATACCAACCCAGATCAATTGTCCCGCCAGCATTTGCCAGAACAAGTCAAAATCAGGTTTCACGAAGAGACGGGCGGGAGCGTACATCATGTAAGGGAAGGGGAGCAGGCGCGCGATCTGTTGCAGCCACACGGGGAACATATCCAATGGAAGCAGCATCCCGCCGAGGATGAAGACCAGTTTTTGATAGATCAACTCAAAGGAATTGGTCTCTTCCACAAGGAATGCCGCCAGCCCGATCAATGCCATCATGCAGAAATGCAATATCCATGCAAAGATCATCGTGACCAGAGCCATAGCCCAGCCTAAAGCAGTCGGCGGCGGACCAGCCAGAATCCACGTGACTCCCAAGCCGACGATCAAATTCACGATGATACGCATAGCACCATCGCCCAGACCGAATGAGAAATGATACAGGACAAAGTTGTAAGGCTTGCTCAAAATATAGGCTACCTCACCATTTTTCACTTGTTCTGAAATAATGCGGTTGATGCGCGGCCTGCCTAACTCAATGGTCTCGGCCATCATCAAATACCACATCATGTTGGCAAAGGTAAGCCCGTTGATCGAGTCTGTGCCAGCGATGGTGAATGTTGTTTTCCACAGCCCCGCAAAGATGAACAGGAAGATCCCAATGCTAATGGAGCGCCCAAGAAAATCCCCCGGATAGGCGAGGTTGTTGATGATCTGCATGGTAAAGACTGCAAAATATTTTCTCATGCTTCCTCAAAAAGCGACCGTAAAGGTTTAACCACAGATGAACACAGATAAAAAGGATGTTTTGGGATTTATTATCTAAAAATCAGTGTTCATCTGTGTTTATCTGCGGTGAGTTCTTCCGCAGGTCCTTCTTTATAAACCTTTGCGATGACTTCCTCAAGCGGCGGGTCAGAGATGGTGATATCCACAAGTTCGCCCACATTAGAGAGATGGGACATAACCGAATCAACGGGTGTTTGCTCCGTGTCAAA
>CAZHOX010000335.1:0-2748 GCA_964534345.1 uncultured Anaerolinea sp. | reverse complement strand
AAGATGAGTTGTATCGGTAGAGATTTCAATTCAGTTAATATGTGCTTATAATGAATCCATGTCTGCACCAATATTAGCAACGAAACTTTACATTCCTCCTACTCGGTCACAACTGGTCTCACGCCCTCGCCTAATCGAAAGGCTGAACCAGGGACTACACCGCAAGCTGACCCTCATCTCTGCTCCTGCCGGCTCTGGCAAGACTACATTGGTCAGTGAATGGATCGTGAGTTGCAAGAGATCTGTCGCCTGGCTGTCATTGGATGAAGGGGATAATGACTCCACTCGCTTCCTGACGTATCTCATCATGGCTGTGCAAACTGTTTTACCAAATATTGGAGCAGAGGTGCTTCGTATGCTTCAATCTGCTCAACCGCCGCAAATCGAATCGCTCCTGACCATTCTTCTCAATGAGATCAATACCATTCCTGATCCTGTCATCCTCATCCTGGATGATTACCATGTAATCGAAGATAAAGTGGTTGGAAATGCACTAACCTTTTTTCTGGAGCACCTGCCGCCACAAATGCATCTGGTTATCACTACTCGTGAGGACCCGAGTCTTCCATTGGCTCGGTTGCGTGCTCGCGATCAATTAACCGGGTTGCGCGCCACAGACTTGCGTTTTACAGACTCCGAAGCTGCCGAATTTCTCAACCAGATCATGGGCTTAAGCCTTTCTGCAGAAGACATCGCCGCGCTGGATGCTCGAACAGAAGGCTGGATCGCGGGACTACAATTAGCCGCGATCTCAATGCAAGGACATAAAGACGCTGGCAGCTTCATAAAGTCTTTTACCGGCAGTAATCAATTTGTACTGGACTATTTAATTGAAGAGGTCTTACAGCAACAGACTGACAGCGTTCAGGTTTTTTTGCTGCGCACATCCATCCTGGATCGTATGAGCGGCCCTCTTTGCGATGCTGTATTGCTGGATTCTTCAACACCTGGGCAGGAAACGCTGGAACGTTTTGAACACAACAATCTGTTCATCATCCCACTGGACAACGAGAGATATTGGTATCGTTATCATCATCTCTTCGGAAGTTTGTTGCGCCAACGGTTGGCACAAAGCCATGCACCTGAAGCGATTGCCCAATATCATATCCGCGCCAGCGAATGGTATGAAAAGAATGGAGATCAAACTCAAGCGTTCCACCATGCCATTGCTGCCGGGGATTTCAGTCGAGCGGCAACATTGGCTGAAAAGTACTGGCAGGGAATGAATGAAAGGTTTCAGTCGGCTACCTGGCTGGGTTGGGTGAAGCAGCTACCGGAGGAGTTGATCCGTTTACGTCCCGTACTTTGTACTCAAATTGCTTGGGGGTATATGGACATCAGTGAAGTGGATGTCAGCGAGTCCCGTTTGAGGGATGCTGAACGGTGTCTGAAAGGTCCAGCAGATGAAATGGTTGTTGTGGTTGAAGAGCAATTTCGTTCCCTGCCTGCCAGGATCGCGATTGCCCGTACATATAACGCCCAATCTGTAGGTGATTTTCCTGCCGCGGTGAAATATGCAAAACTGGCGATCAAACTTGCTCCTGAAGAAGATCATTTCCTGCGCGCCCAAACGACTGCAATATTGGGAGGCATGTACTGGGCAAATGGCGATCTCGATTCTGCCAGCAAGTCCATGAGCGACTGGATCGATAATGCACAAAAGGCTGGTAATTTCTTTTTTGCCATTGCAAGCGGCTCTGGAAAGGCAGATATCCAAAAAGAGCAGGGCCATCTTCGCGAAGCATTAAAAACCTATCAAGCATCCTTGCAACTTGCTTCAAAGCACGAAACAGAGACACAACGGATCATTGCTCATCACCACCTTGGGCTGGCATTGCTTTACCATGAAATGCAAGATGATGAATCCGCCGCCAGACACTTTCAGATGAGCATGGAACTTGGTCAGCAATCTCTCTTGCAGGATTGGTCCTATCGTAAGTATCTTGCCCAGGCTCGCTTGAAAGAGTTTGAAGGAGACCTTGACTCAGCGCTCAACTTTTTGGAGGACGCCCAACCTTTTTACCTCAGGTCGCTCATCCCAAACACTCACCCCATAGATGCCATCAAGGCAAAAATATATCTCAAGCAAGGGCGATTGTCCAAAGCACAAGAATGGGTAGGCAAGTATAAATTATCGGCGAGTGATGAAATTAGCTATTTGCGCGAGTTCGAGCATATTACTCTGGCACGGCTGCTGCTGGCTGAGTATCAGGTCGACCGGAAAGAAAGCCATGTTAAGAATGCATTGAGCATGTTGAACCGACTAATGAAGGCAGCGGAAGACCAAAACAGGATGGGGAGCATTCTCGAGATTCAGATAGTGGCGGCTCTTTCTTACCGTGCGCTTGGCAGCACATCCCAGGCATTCACCTCGCTGGAACATGCTCTGACCCTAGCAAGACCGGAAGGCTTTGTTCGCATCTTTGTGGGTGAGGGCGAACCCATGCAGTCATTGCTTTCAGATTTTAAACGGTCACTTGAAAAGCAAGCGCGCGGCAAATCCCACGAACTGACAGAGTATGTAGTTAAGCTTCTGTCTGCTTTTGCGCAGCCCAAAGAGAAACAGCAATCCAAACTGGTCGAGCCGCTCAGCAAGCGCGAGCTTGAAATTCTGCAACTTATTGCCCAAGGACTCTCAAATGGTGAGATCAGCAAACGGCTTTTCCTCGCCTTGAATACTATAAAAGGGCACAATCGAGTTATCTTTGACAAGCTACAGGCACAAAATCGCACCGAAGCCGTAGCCCG
>CAZHOX010000334.1:0-2750 GCA_964534345.1 uncultured Anaerolinea sp. | reverse complement strand
AGCAGACGAGGAAGAAATACGTTGGGCCGAACTCTTCCAAAGCGACCCAACCGCCGTCTATCGTCGAACCCCGCGGGAGATCACCACCAACGAAGCCTGGGGCATCTCCGAAGAACTCGGCAACTGGCAAGGCGAGTACACCATCAACGGAGAACTCGTCCACGCTTCTGGGGTCTACGCCGCCAAATGGCAGCGCACCACACAAGGCGCATGGGTCTTGCAAGCAGAAGTATTCACAACCATAAACTTCGATGAGTCCTGCGCACCGCCCGACCCAATATAAGACGACCGTGGACAGTAGACCAAAGACCGTCCACCGTCTACAGTCTACCGTCATTACTACGAAGGAACAAAATCATGGACATCATTACAGGAAAAATCCTGAAATTAAATAACTGGGAAGATGGAAGAGTCATTGGGCTTGCAAAGGATGCAGGCAACAAGATGATCTCCAATGGCATGGAACGTGATGCGGCTCTTTCTCAACTGGAAGCTGTTCGGCAAAACCCCGGCAATTTCCTCGCCGATTCATTGTTGGCAGACCTCGCACGCGAGTGCATTCGCCTCACTCAAAAAGACGAGCCTTCCGAAGATGTACTTCTCGAAAGTCCCATCCCGTTCCCAATTTGGGGCGAAAACCAGATCGACCCCGAAGCCATCAAGCAAATGCAGAACGCCATGCGCCTGCCTGTCACCGTCACTGGCGCACTAATGCCAGATGCACACGTTGGCTACGGACTCCCCATTGGCGGAGTGCTCGCTACCGAGAATGCCGTCATCCCCTACGCTGTAGGTGTGGACATTGCCTGCCGCATGAGACTCTCGATCTACGAAGTTTCGCCGCACTTGCTTGGGCAAAAGAAAGGCATGTTCGAAAACTCCCTATGGGAAGAAACCGCTTTCGGCATGGGCGCAAAGTGGACAGGCAGCAAGAAAGCCCAACACGAAGTGCTCGATGACAACGCATGGTACGCCACGCGCCAACTCAAGACATTGAAAGACACCGCCATGAATCAGCTTGGCACGAGCGGAACAGGTAACCATTTCGTTGAATGGGGATCGTTCACTTTGCAAGAGCCCATGTTTGGCTTGCAACCTGGCGAATACCTTGCTCTGCTTTCACACAGCGGTTCACGCGGAGTCGGAGCAAAGATCGCAGACCGCTTCAGCAAATTAGCAAGAGAGAAGCATCCCGACCTCGATAAGAGCGTGCAACACCTCGCATGGCTTTCGCTTGATTCAGAGGACGGTCAGGAATACTGGCTTTCGATGGAACTCGCTGGGCGCTTCGCATCAGCCAATCATTACATCATCCACAAGCGGGTCGCCGCGTCTGTTGGGTTGAAAGAAGCTGCCGTAGTGGAAAATCACCACAACTTTGCATGGCATGAAACTCTGTCAGACGGGCGCAAAGTTGTCGTCCACCGCAAGGGAGCTACACCCGCAGGTGAAGGCGTGCTGGGCGTCATCCCCGGTTCCATGGGAGATGCGGGGTATGTTGTCCGTGGCAAAGGCGTAGGGAACTCTCTTTCGTCTGCCTCTCATGGCGCAGGTCGGTTGATGAGCCGCAGAAATGCGTTGAATTCGATCAGCAAATCGTCACGGGATGAATATCTCAAAAAGAATGGAGTCACCCTCCTTGGCGGTGGCATTGATGAATCACCGCAGGCATACAAGCCGATTGAAGAGGTCATTGCCGCGCAACAGGAACTTGTGGAAGTACTCGGCAAGTTCACACCGCGCATCGTGAGAATGGCGGATGAGCCAGGTGATATTTAGAAAAAACTCCTGAAGGCATAAATCCTTCAGGAGTTTTTCATAACAATTTATTATGGCGCTATTCTTTTCGTTATAATAGTTTTATTCATTCCAAAGAGGTTTCCATGTCATTTATCAACGATCAGTTTCAAGAATTGCTTCTAAATTATTCACAGGAAACAAACCCTGTGGCGCGGAAAAAGCTGGAAGATATGATCTGGCAAAAATATGGCACAGAGAATACGGTGCTGGCATTGGATATGTTTGGATTCTCCCTGCTCACCCGCAAATATGGGATCATTCATTATCTTTCTATGATCCGCCGTATGCAGTTGACTGTGGAACCGATCATCAACGGTCACGGAGGCAGGGTCATCAAATTTGAGGCAGACAACTGCTTTGCACTCCTCCCCAACTCGCTTGCGGCTGTACGTGCCGCCATCACCATCCAACACGCTTTAGCTGCATCCAACATTCTGACTGCCGATGAACTGGATGTTCATGTGTCGATTGGAATTGATTACGGAAAGATATTGATCGTGAACGAAAGCGACATTTTTGGCGATGCAGTCAACCGCGCCTGTAAAATGGGCGAAGATATTGGCGCTGCCGGAGATATTTTGATCACGAAAGAAGCAATGGAAATGATTCCCGAAGAGGGTGCAATTCAGGGTAACCCCATTGAAGTAAGCATTGGCGGCTTGAGCATACCTGCATTTTCAATTATTTACAGAACAAACGCAGAAGAAGAACAGCAATAAAAAAGCTCCATCAGTAAACTGATGGAGCTCAAAGTTATATCTTTTCTAAAATTTCAATGGCGTTCTTGATGCGTTGCAGGCTTTTTTCTCTGCCAACAATCTCCATTGACTCGAACAAAGGAGGACTTACTTTTTGCCCTGTAGTCGCTACACGCAAGATACCAAAAACTTGATTTACGTTCAAGCCAGATTGTTCAACATAGGCACGCATCGGAGGCTCCGCTGTGGCAT
>CAZHOX010000333.1:0-2751 GCA_964534345.1 uncultured Anaerolinea sp. | reverse complement strand
CTTTCACGCTGGCGCTCGCAAGGTGAAGTATTAACTCTCGACCAACACAACCTGACCTTCACCGTCTCCGAAATATCAACACTATTCACCAATCGGTATCAGCTCGAACTCACCAATGAAGAAGTTGAGTCATTGCTTGCCTACACCGAAGGCT
The DNA here is from genome assembly GCA_964534345.1 of uncultured Anaerolinea sp. GTDB lineage: Bacteria > Chloroflexota > Anaerolineae > Anaerolineales > Villigracilaceae > Villigracilis. Next base: position 2,597 of record CAZHOX010000333.1, on the reverse strand, counting down.
GGGCAATTGCATTGCAGCTCATTTGGCAAAGCATCCGCAATCAGTCATCATCCACATTTGAATTTCCACTTCATTGGCAAGCCGATTCTCTCGAGTCACTTTTCGATGTGCTTGCTCGTGAAGTCTTCTCCCGCCACCCAACGGACATTCGCGAATTTCTGTTGGTCACCTCCATCCTGCGTGATCTCTCCCCCGAAGCCTGTGACGCGCTTCGCAAAGCAGCAGGCAACCCCGCCAATGACTCAACCTCCATGCTCGCATATCTGCGCAGGCAGGATCTCTTCGTTGTAGAAACTGCCGAGGGTACGCTGCGCTATCACCATATCTTCCACAATTTTCTACGCCAGCAATCCACGCAGGAACAGCAGCAGCAATGGCAGCGCGCCGCCGCGGATTATTTTCTCCAGCAAAAGAATCCTGAATCCGCCATTTATCATTTGCTCGAAGCACAAGCCTGGGATGATATGGCGAATTTGCTTGACGACTACGCCCCCGCCCTGCTTTCCAGCGGGCGCTTAGATACGCTCGCGACGTACATCGCCTCTTTATCGCCCCTCAGCCTGCATCAACATCCCATGCTTGTTTTCACGCTCGGAGAGTTAGCCCGCCTACACTCCCGCTTTGACGAAGCACAAGGCTGGTATCGTCAGGCTGAAACCATCTGGCGCTCGCGTGGACAACAAGACGGAATCGCCCGCGCCCTGCGTGGACAATCCCGCGTGTACCTCGACACCGTCAATCCGTCGCAAGCCGAAAAACTTCTCGAAGAAGCCATTCGTCTCAGTGACGGATTTGAAGACCGCGAAGCCCAAGTACGTTTGTTTGAATTGCTCGCAGAAAACAAACTCAACTCAGGGCATGTTGAAGAAGCCGAAAGACTCCGCCAGCGTGCCGAAGAGTTGCGGCTCGAAGGCCCATCCAACGACCAATTGCTCTTCCGGGTTTGGCTGCGCACAGGCAGGCTCAACGAAGCCCGCCGTGGACTCGAAGAACATGCCAAAGCCGAAAAACAGCAACCTGTCCAGACCCCGCGCGCGCACCGCGAGACACATCTCATCCTTTCGCTCATTTATTCCTTCCAAGGCTTGGGCGATCTTGCGCTTCAATCTGCTTTGGATGGAACGCGCCGCGGCAACGAATTGAAATCCCCCTTCGTCACCGCCGTTGGACACATGCGGCAGGGACATGCCCTCATGCTGGCAAGTGGAAATAATTACGCGCTGGCTCGCACTCAATTTGAAAAGACCATTGAGATCAGCCGCACGTTAAACGTATCCCGCCTGCTCGTTGAAGCCAATTGGGGCTTGTGCCGTGCCACGGGTTATCAGGGTGATCTCACCCTCGCGCAAACTCACGCACAACAAGCAATTGAAATTGCAAACCAAGCCGGCGATGAATGGATCGCATCTCTCACACGCGTGACGATGGGTGCAAGTCTCATGCTTGCTTCGCGTTACGAAGCCGCAGAAGAATGGCTCAACCGCGCTATTCTCGGTTTTCAGGAATGCAGTGACCTCTTCGGTCAGACCGCTGCTCGATTGTGGCTATGCTATGGCTGGCATAAACAAAAACAAAATGAACGCCTTGAACGCGTTCTTCCCGAAGTGCTGGCAGCCTGCCGTGAAAATGATTATGGCTTCCTCTTCACAACTCCATCCCTGCTCGGCGCACCAGATGAAAGAATTTTCACGCCGCTGCTTGTCATGTCTCGTGATTTGGATTGGGAGGGCGCGTACGCCCTTCGTCTGTTGGAGTCGCTTGGGCTGGCGCGGGTGCAGAGTCACCCCGGGTTTAGACTCTCCGTCGAAACGCTGGGCAACTTTCAGGTTAAGAGAGGAGGCGAGGTCATTCCATCCAATGGTTGGCGGCGCGAGAAATCCCGTCAATTATTTCAGTTGCTTGTCACCTATCGCCACTCGCCGCTTGACCGCGATCAAATTTGCGAACACCTTTGGCCCGAAGCCGATCTCGCCACTGCGCAACGAAATTTCAAGATCACGTTGAACACGCTCTATCAAGTTTTGGAACCAGATCGTGACCCCGGCAAGGATTCAGCCTTCATCGTGCGCGATGGAACGACCTACACCCTGCGCCTCCATTCTGACCTGTGGCTTGATTCTGAACAATTTGCACGCGCCACCCGTGAGGGACTGAAAACCAATTCCATGCCGCACCTGGAAGACGCTATGAATTTATATCGCGGCGAGTACCTGCCAGACTCGTTGTACGAAACGTGGGCGGCGGAACATCGCGAACGCCTTTCTTCAATGTTCCTTGAAGCCGCAGATAAGCTCTGTGATTTGTACATTCAAAAGGGAAAATACACCGAAGCCATTGACCTATGCCAGCGCGTACTCGCGAAAGACAATTGTTGGGAGCGTGCGTACCGGCATCTCATGGTTGCGTATTTTGAGCTTGGTGACCGAGGTCAATTTGCCCGCACCTATCAACGCTGCCAGCAAGCCTTGAAAGACGAGCTGGATGTGACGCCTTCACAGGAAACCCAGGAACTGTATAAAAAGCTGATCCACTCGTAAGCCAATTTTCACTTGCAGTAATTTTCCACCCCGAAGGCACAATGTCACCCCTTCGGGGTT
>CAZHOX010000332.1:0-2784 GCA_964534345.1 uncultured Anaerolinea sp. | reverse complement strand
TGCCAGGTGGGGCCAAATTTGAGCGGGTCATGCACCATCGCGCCAAGTTTCTGCAGAAAGGTCGGTTTTGCAATGTCTGCCGTACCGTCTTTGATGAGTTTGTTCCAATCCCAGATCAGCAGGAAGAGCGCCGCTAACATGGATGGAGTTGCGCCAACGTAGATGACCATGTGAGCCACAGGTTCAAGCGGAGTGACCACACCCCACACGCCGAGGTTGAGCACGATGCAGCCAAGAATCATCAGAGGCATGGCAGCTTTGTGCCACGCGCCTTTGAAGTTGAGCCAGCGCCCGATGATGAGCGTGAGCATGATGCCGATCAGCGCCAACATGATATGCAAGTGGCCGATCACTGAATATTCCATTACAGTTTTTTCGGGATAGCGAATCACATTTTCGGCAAGGAAGGTCTCGAATCCGTGCCCGTAATACGAACCAGGGACTGCGCCAAATAGTGAAGACAAAACCGTAGTGACTGCTGTGGTGAAGAAGGCCACACGCTCTAGGTCAACACCTTTTTTGGTGTGGGCGTACTGATCATCCGTAACGTAATATTCTTTACTCCACGGCCAGAGTGCAATGATGAGCATGACCCCTGCGAGGAAGATCAACGAAAGGCCGAAGATGTAAATTCCATGAAACGCCCAGTTGTGACCGAAGTAGGCAAAGCCCATGCCGAAGATCATGGTCAAGATATAGCCGACGGTGATGATGGCATTGATGGCGGTCTTGAAGAATTCTTTCATCTTCAACAAGCCGGTGATCATGTACGTCTCAATGGCGATGACAGCCATAGCAATGGAATGATACAAAATGATGATGCGTCCCTCGCGTTCGGATTGCACAATATCCATGCCGAGGGTTTTGATGATCACTTCGCGCACACCCATCTCTGCCATTGGGCCTGAGAGCATACCCCAGGTAGCAGTGACAAGGCCGATCATGGCAATAGCTACGAGGATGAGTCCCTTGGTGGAATTGAAGAGGTAATTGAGTCTATCTTTCATGTGCTTCCTTTGTTTGTAGTGAAGAGTGAATAGTAACTTTGCCCTATTCCCATTCACTCTTTACTATTCCCGATTAACCTTTCTTCGCGAACCCCAACGTAAATGCACCTGTCATCAGGAAGAGCAGGGGAGTGAGGATGAGCATGACGAAATCGGGGCTGAAGAAAAGCAACTGCTTGCCAAGTGATATGAAAGCCAGCGCAATGCCGCCCAACCCGATCAACACGCCGCCAATGCCAACCCAGAAAAATCCCTTTGGCGCACCCTTGGCATAGAACGGTCCAAGGAAGATGACGAGTCCTGCTACCCCGTGGAAGAGAGGAACCGCGATCTTCTTGAGCGTGTCCATGCCGCCGATGCTGGTGACTGCGATCGCAAGAAAACCAATTGCTGCGAACCACTTGAACGCCGTCTTCCATTTCGGGAAATATTCCTCAGCCAGCCCCATCGAAATCCCAAGCGGAATCAAACTTGATACCGTTAGAACGTAAGGGGAAGTCAGGATACCGAGTCCTAGAAACAGTAGCAAAAGCCCTGAAACCAAAAGCACTGCAAATCCCATCAAATAATAGATGTTATGCAGTGCCTTGTTTTGGGCGTAGCGCTGGTAAAAATACCAGCACAGATAGGCCGCCAGCAAACCGGTCAATAGTAGAAAGATGACGTCTTTGAGCATGAAATATTCTCCTATTTGGAATTGTTTGTTGTGTGAATTATTGCACAATCAAGATTCGAGGACTGTAACTAAAGTCACATCTTTGAAAAAGATTCCCGCTTCCTTACATGACCTGCATCCTGTTTCTGTTCCAAGTAACTTTTCTGCACGAAAAGTAAAAGGGAATGGTAAGGTTATGTAAGCATTTATGGACTGTATAATTCAATAAACAGATGAAATACTTTCCTTCTTTAACTTCTTCATCGAACCCATTTTCTTCACGCGACCTTCAAGAATGGCGGGGACATGTTTTGGAATGGCTGCTGCGTGGTGTCTTGATTCTTTGGTTTTTTGCACTCATCACTGGGATCAACAATTTAGTTGAAGCATATAACATTGAATCAGAAACAACACCGAATTCGTTGGCTTTGGCAATATCCGTACTGGCAATTTATTTATTGGCTACTGCGTTACTCACATTTGTGACTTTTAGTAAAAAATTGTCCTATATGATTCGAGCAGGTGGGTTGCTTCTGGCAATTTATATTGTGGGAAGTACCGGTCTTGTTTTTTCGTCTTTGAGCGGGGATGGCCGTGTTATTCTTTTTACATTTGTCATCCTGTCCTCCATATTTTTTGATCTGCGTTACAGCCTACCAGCATATATTTTCAATTTGGCAACCATGCTGTTTGTTGGATGGCTTCAAGTGCATGGATATATCGTTGTGCCAGCCGAGCGGCAGATCAATTCAATGAGTGTTGGGGCATGGATAAGCGGAATGCTCGTCTTCCTGACATTAAGTGTTGCTGTTCTAATTTCTATTTCGTATTTGTTGCGTGTTTTGGGGAAGAACCTGAATAATTCTCATGAACTCCTGAAACGCGAACAAAGACTATTACAAGTTCTAAGGACGGTCACAGACATTAATCAATTGATCGTTCGAGAGCAAGACCCCCACAAACTTCTTTCCGAAGCATGTTCCTTATTAGTTGTTGGGCAGGGCTACTCTTTTGCCTGGGTTGGCTTGCTGGAACCTGATAATGTCACCCTTAAACTGGCTGCTCAAGCAGGTGATGAGATCGACCCTGCCAGATTTGTTGTTCGTACCGATATTGAAGATA
>CAZHOX010000331.1:0-2812 GCA_964534345.1 uncultured Anaerolinea sp. | reverse complement strand
GATGTGCTCTTCGAGCGTTCCATCTCGTATTCTCGCGGGCTGTACATCTCGCGCATCTTTGAGGCACATGATGTGCCTGTCGTGAATTCGTCAGTTGTAGCGGAACGCTGCGGAGATAAATATGTCACCAGCCAGATACTTGCGCAAAGCGGAATCCCAACTCCCAGAGTGTATATGGCTTTCGACGAAGAAGCAGCTCTCAGCGCGGTCGAGGCGATGGGTTATCCATGCGTGTTGAAACCCGTTGTTGGGTCATGGGGACGATTACTCGCAAAAGTGGACAATCGTCACATGGCTGAGTCATTGATTGAACACAAATCGTCGCTGGGAGTTAATCACCAGGTCTTTTATATTCAGGAATACATCAACAAGCCCGGACGTGATATCCGTGCTTTTGTGATCGGCGATGAATGTATTTGCGCCATTTACCGCTCTTCCGAAAATTGGATCACGAACACTGCGCGCGGAGGCGTCGCCACGAATTGCCCCGTTACAAATGAAATCGCGGAATTGTGTCAGCGTGCAGCCCGCGCAGTTGGCGGAGGGTTACTGGCGCTCGATCTCTTTGAAACCGAAAATGGGTTGACCATCAACGAGATCAATCACACGATGGAATTTCGGAACAGCATCACCACCACAGGGGTGAACATCCCAAAAAAGATGGTGGATTTTGTTTTGAAAAGCGTGCGTGTTCCTGGAGAAAAGCTTGTCTAAACAAATACAAATCCAGTGCTATAATCGGCCAGATTTATCGGCGATTTGATTGCGCCGCAACACTCCAAAAAAGCTGGAAACCATCATGCTTGAACCTATGGAACTTTTTGTTATCTCTATAACCTCACGAGATCGGGTAGGTATTATTTACGAAGTTACGAAAGCGATCAGCGAACTGAACGGAAATATTGCCGATATTCGCCAAAGCGTAATATGCGGATATTTCAACATGATCCTGCTCGCTTCTTTCCCGCTGAACACTGCCCAGCGCGCGATTGAGCGTAAACTCGCCGAAGCAGATTCAAACAGCGAGTCTGCGATTGAAGCAGTGGTGCGCAAAGCTGAAGAGCAGTTAATTTCGTCTGCTTCGATGCCTGAGAATGCCTATGTGCTCACTGCCACTGGGCACGACCGCATTGGCTTTGTGGCAACGATGGCGTCATTTTGCGCAGAGCATGACATCAACATCATCGACCTTTCGACCACCATATCTGACGATGCGTATGTGATGATATTGATCATTGATTTGAATCACATTGCATCCATCAGTGATATGCGGCGCGACTTGCAGCAATTTTCGCAGGCAAACGGCATCAAGGTGGTGTTGCAGCATTACGATATTTTCAGGGCGGTCAATGAGATCAATTTACCCATTCGATAGAGAGAGAAAATGATCCAACACAAAGAAATTCTCAACACAGTAGATATGATCCAGAAGGAAAATCTGGATGTGCGCGCCGTGACGATGGGTATCAGCCTGCTCGATTGTCGTCGGTCGAGTATCGAAGACACCTGCGCTGCCATAAAGGCGAAGATCAAACATCATGCCGCGAAGTTGGTTGAAACCTGCGAAACGATCAGCGCGGAATATTCCATTCCGGTGGTGAATAAACGCATCGCAGTCACGCCGGCGGCGCATGTCGGTGCGGGGTTCACAGCAGCGGATTTTATAAAGATCGCCATTGCATTGGATGAAGCGGCGCAGGAAGTGGGCGTGGACTTTCTAGGCGGTTTCTCCGCTGACGTTTCTGGCGGGACTTCAAGCGGGGATCACGAATTGATCCTTTCCCTCCCCGAAGCCTTGACCTCCACTAAAAAAGTCTGCGCTTCGATCAATGTAGGCACGACCCGTTCAGGCATAAATATGGATGCGGTGGTCATGCTTGGGCGGACGGTCAAAGAACTCGCGGAACGAAGCAGCGAACAGGGCGGGTTTGCGGCGGCAAAGTTTGTCATCTTCACCAACCAGCCGGGGGATAATCCCTTCATGGCCGGCGCCGTTCATGGACTTGGTCAACCGGAAGTGGTCATCAATGTAGGTGTGAGCGGGCCGGGCGTGATCGCCCGCGCACTTGAACGGCGCATTTCTCAAGATGGCAGCGAGAATTTGGGTTTACACGATCTGGCAGAAGAGATCAAACGCACAGCCTTCCGTGTGACTCGCAGTGGAGAGTTGATCGGGCGGCATGTGGCGAAAGTATTGGACGTCCCCTTTGGTGTGGTGGACTTGTCCCTTGCGCCAACCCCGAATGTAGGCGATAGTGTCGGTGAGATCATTCAGATCCTTGGCGTGGATGCCGTTGGTGCTCCCGGCTCGACTGCGATCGTAGCAATGCTCAATGACGCAGTGAAGAAAGGCGGCGCATTTGCCAGCCAAAGCGTTGGCGGGTTGAGCGGCGCATTCATCCCCGTCTGCGAAGATCAGGTGCTTGCGAACGCCGTCCGTGATGATAGTTTGGTGTTGGAAAAACTCGAAGCCATGACCAGCGTCTGCTCGGTGGGGTTGGATATGGTTGCCATCCCCGGCTCAGTAGATGCGGCGACGATCTCCGCGATCATTGCAGACGAAATGGCAATCGGCATGATCAATAACAAGACTACCGCAGTGCGCGTCATTCCAGTGCCCGGCAAAGAAGCTGGCGAGTTTGTTTCGTTCGGCGGCTTGTTCGGCGAGAGCGCCATCGCGCCGGTGCGCAATGCCGGAAAATCTTCGCGATTTATTCAGTTCGCAGGGAAGATCCCCGCACCCATTCACAGTTTGAGGAATTAGGATGAACGTTGCTACTCTCGTTTTACAAGATGGAACCGTGATCGAAGG
>CAZHOX010000330.1:0-2822 GCA_964534345.1 uncultured Anaerolinea sp. | reverse complement strand
GCAGTCTTTTTGATATTTTCAAGGATATTCTCCTGCGCCGCCCGTGCCGCAGATAACTGCTTTAGGCTTGTTTCCAATTCCTGCAAACGCGCCTTGCGGGTATCTTCCTCTGCAAGTTCGGCATCAATCTCCGCAATACGTCCATCGATCGAATTGACTTCGTTCTCAATTCCTTTTCGTTTTTCGGCAGTACGCTCTTTGTAGGTATCCCAAATTTCCAACCCTAAAATAGTGCTCAACACAGCCTTTCTTTCGCTGGCTTTCTTCTGCGTGAACTGGTCGGCTTTGCCTTGCAAAAAGAAGGATGCGTTGATAAAGGTCTCATAATCGAGCCGCAAGGTCTGCTCAATGCGGGCTTGTGTGTCGCGGGTCGTCTTCTCAGTCAACGCTTTCCACTTTCCACTTTCTACTTTCGGCTTTCCGTCTTCTACCTTCTGTCCTCCCCCATCCAGCACCTGAAACTCCAACACCGTACTCTTCCCGCGTGGCAAAGTCCTCTGCACACGGTAGATATTGTTTTCATATGCAAAGGTCAACGCAACTTCAGCGGCCTTCACATCCTGATTCAAATTGATCACGTCCGAACTTTTGCCGCGTGCTTCACCAAACAATGCCCAGGTGATCGAATCCAGCAGAGATGATTTCCCCGCGCCGTTGTGTCCCGAAATACAGGCAAGCTCAAAAGAATCAAAATCCAATTCAACTGGGTCACGATATGATAAAAAGCCTGAAATGCGTAAATGAAGGGGAATCATAGCAAAGCGTATCCTGTGGATTTGTATGAAGTATCCTATGATATTCAGCAGATAATGATGGATTATAATCGAACCGTTATGTCTGATTTTGAAGCACCCCGCACACGTCGCCGCATGAGAATCCTTGCGGTCATTATTGCCACCATCCCTTGCTACTGCGCTGGCTTTATTGTCCTTTCATTTGCACCGGATGCACGCGTAACCCAAACCACCACAGTGACAGCAACTACAACCTACCTCAGCCCCACATTGATCACCAGCCTCACCCCGCTTGTGGTAACACCCTCCATCACACTTATCCCAACCATTACAGAAACTCCAACACCTACCCTCACACCCACACCAACAATCACCCTTACGCCTTTCCAACCGGCAACATTCACGCCAACACCAACAAACACGCCAACCAATACACCCACGCAAACACCATCCAACACGCCCAGCCCAACGAACACGCCATCCAACACACCGACAAACACGCCAACAAATACGCCCACTGCCACACCCACCGTTTCTCCAACAGCATTTGGTGGATAAAAAATAGCTCGTCCCGCAGAAGTTCTGCGGGACGTTTGGATTACTTTATGAGTGACATCCTCCCATTTCTAAAATCGATTATTTCCGTATCCGGCCTATCGGGACATGAAACTCCCGTGGCAAATCTCATCCAACAAAAGTGGACTCCGCTGGTGGATGAACTTACCCAAAGTAAACTCGGCTCTATTCATGGCCTGAAAAAGGGTCGGTCAACTACTGGCATTCGCTCCGCTGATAAATCTCCCCGCCCCTCCGTGCTCATCGCCACCCACATGGACGCCATCGGCCTGATGGTCTCGCGCATCGTGGAAGGCTTCGTGTACGTCACCAACATCGGCGGCGTGGATTCGCGTGTGTTGCCTGGCGCACCTGTCCTTGTCCACGCTTCCAGCGGAGAGGATTTGTACGGCGTAGTCGTCATGCCGCCTGCCAATCTACTCCCTGATGGTGAAGGCAGCGGCGCTGTCGCCTTGAAATATCTCATGGTCGATACAGGACTCACTCCCAGCGAAGTCTCGAAGCGAATCAAAGTCGGGGATAGAGTCTCCTTTAACACAGAACCAGTTGAAATGTCAGGAGGATGCGTCAGCGGTCACACGCTGGATAATCGCGCCTCTGTCGCCGCGCTCACTCTCTGCCTCGAAGAACTTCAATCCAAATCGCATGTGTGGGATGTGTGGGCATTGGCATCGGTGCAGGAAGAAGTCACCTTTGGCGGCGCATACACATCCACATTTGAATTGCGCCCCACCATTGCCGTTGCAGTGGATATGACCTTCGGCAAAGGCACAGGCTCAAGCGGCTATCAGACCTTTGCCATTGGCAAGGGCGTTACGCTCGGCATCAGCCCAAGCATTCACCCATTTTTATACAAGCGCTTCAAGGAAGTTGCCGAACGCATCGAAATCCCTGTTTCAGATGACATGATGCCTGAGTATTCCTCCACCGATGCAGACGCAATGCAATTGGTGGCAGAAGGCATTCCAACCATGGTGTTAAGCATTCCACAGCGCTACATGCATACGCCTGTGGAGTTGGTGTCGGTCAAAGACATTCAACGCGCAGGCCGTTTGCTGGCTGAATTTATCGCTTCGCTCGAAGCTGATTTTATTGAAAAGATCGTTTGGGAATAAATATGCTCTCCATTGGAAAACCACAAATCAACCTGCTTGAAAAATTATGCAACGCCATGTCCGTTTCTGGAGATGAGGGCGAAGTGCGCCGCATTGTGTTGGAAGAAGTAAAACCCTACGCAGACGAAGTGAAGGTGGATGCGCTCGGCAGCGTGCTCGTGCGAAAGAATGGCACAGGCAAAAAACCGCTGCGCGTTCTGCTCGATGCTCACATGGACGAAGTTGGCTTCATGATTGTTGCAGATGACGGTGAAGGCTTCTTTCAGTTTGAAGTCGTTGGCGGCATTGACCCGCGTCATTTGGTTGGCAAGCAGGTCATCGTTGGCAAGGACCATGCCGTTGGCGTGATCGGCGCGAAGCCCATTCACCTTACCACTCCCGAAGAGCGCAAGCACAC
>CAZHOX010000329.1:1701-2827 GCA_964534345.1 uncultured Anaerolinea sp. | reverse complement strand
TGAGCCAATACCACGAAGACACCGCCAGCTTAAGGCGTGAACTGGTGGGATATGGTCTGATGAAGCGTGAGGGCGGGGGCGGAGATTATTGGCGGGAATAAAAAGGGATGGACATCGTCCATCCCTTTTTATTTGAAAAGCCATTTTCCAATTTGAAGTGATGCCACGATCAAGGAAACTGTAGCAAATGGCGTGATTGCTATCAATATCCAGACCAACTTCCAGGACATAAATCCCTCTTGCATGGCACGATTGAAAAGATAAATGGAAAATGGCAGGTTTAGTAGAAGTCCTGTAACCATGCCGGGGCTATATTTGAGGAAACGGATTGCCGAGGCAAGATGCGGCACAAAAACATTGACCAGCATCACCATTTGTATCCCCAGAATGATGGATATGCCAATTGGTTGATTGGATGTGTTGATCCCAAAATAGGTGATGGAAAAACCTGCAATTGTTAGCACTGAAACTGCCGCAACAAATTGCCTTGTTGAGACAATGGGGTGAATAGGCAGTGGTAAATTTTTCGACCATTGTTCCATAAAAGGAGCTTCTTCCAGATTATGAACAGCCACAAGGAACGGCACACCCCATAAAAGTTGGATGAAGGAAAATTTATCGAGCAGATTCATTTCTTTCGAGCGTTTAGCGAAATGATCTGGTCGGTGGCAAGTGGCTTTTGTAAGGGAGCAGAGTCTAATGCCATCACTTTGCTGTTTGCAAAGAAAGCGAAATCAAATGCGGTGGCATCCCCTGCTCGTTTGCCGGGGACAGGCATCAGCCGCGCTGTGAGCGGTTTATCCAATCGAAGAGCAAGGGCACACAAATCCAGAAGCAGCGGAGTGATCTGTTCGGCAGTTGTATCTCCGGGGATTGGAACAGTATCCAGCCCCGTGCCACATACAGCGGAATACAACAGAGCATCTTTTATCGTCAGTGTTCCCTCGGCCGCACGCTTTGCAAGGATGGTATCTTCCAACACCGGCTGCATGAAACCGTTGAAGCCAATATGCGGAAAGTCCGCGCGTTCAATTGCCTCGGTCAGGATCGCGGCAGATGCAAGCGAGCCATGCAACCCGATCTTTTGCACGCCCATTTTTTCCACCGCGCCGCCCAGTGAGTGAGC
>CAZHOX010000329.1:0-1601 GCA_964534345.1 uncultured Anaerolinea sp. | reverse complement strand
GCAATTGCAAATGCAGGCGTATCATCATTGTGATACGCCGCCGGGAAGAACGGCGCACCCGCATTGACATTCGCCAACGCGGCAAAATTCAAATTCGCAAATCCGTTCGCTTCAAGCGGCCCGCACTTGACAATGATCTCTGCGCACGCTTTGACCTGCTCAAGATGGATTTTATTTCCACTCGTCATCAAGCCGCCAAAGAAAATATCTTTACTCGCAGCAATCGCCTCAGGGATGATTTGATAACTGCGCGGGAATTCAGGCAGCGCTGGCCCCAACGCGGCATAAAAGATTCCAGCATCTTTCATCGCCTTCCCAAATTGATTTGCGAATTTCGGTAGATCATCAATATGCTTTTCACCAAGCAGCTTTGGGAATGGAATCGTCGCCACCCGCACCGTCTGCACTTCGTAGCCAGCCGCTTCGTAAGCCGCTTTGGCTTTGGATAAAAAATTTCCTGCATCTTGCAGGATTTTTTCTTCAAGCGGGAATTTTGGATTGCAAAAATAAGTAATGGATCGAATCTTCATATATTCCTTCACTATTCACTATTCACTATTCACTATTCACTATTCACTATTCTTTGCCTTACCACCTCAAACATCAACACAGACCCGGCTACTCCTGCATTGAGTGACTCCATCATGCCAGACATGGGAATGCTGATCTTGCCGTTCGCCAACTCTCTCGCGGACTCACTTGCCCCTTCCGCTTCATTTCCAACAACCAAAGCAACAGGCTGACGCAAGTCAACCTCCCAACATGATTGTCCATCCATATCTGCGATTAAAACTTGTAAACTTGCCGACTTTATAACCTGCCCAATCTCATCCCAACTCATGGAATGGATCGGCAGCTTGAAATGCGCACCCATTCCAGAACGGAGAACTTTTGGCGCGAAGGCATCTGTTGTCTCAGGCGGGATGATGACAGCCTGTACGCCCGTCGCCGCAGCAGATCGAAGCAAAGTGCCGAGATTGCCCGGGTCACGGATTTGGTCAGGAATGAGGATAAAACTTGGGGAATTGGTAATTGGTAATTGAGTTGACTCAAGAATAGCAAGAATGCCCTGCGGATTTTCCGTCTCACTCATGGCTTTCATTACGCTGGTCGAAACTTCCTCCACATCCACGCCCTGAGACTTTAGACTTTCAACCTTTGACTTTCCGCGTTCACTAAGAGAATCGTCGTACAACACAAACCGCATCGGCCAATTTGAATTAGCGGCTTCTTCCATGAGCCGTACACCTTCCACCACGAATGCCCCCGCCTCGCGGCGGTCTTTTGCGCGGCTGAGCAATGCGCGGACAAGTTTTATCTTGGGATTGTGATTGGATGTGATCATGGGAAAGGATATGGGAAATGATGAAGGATGAATTATGAATTAGTTGAGCCCCAAGTATCAAGAAAAACTTTGACAGTCGCATCGTCAAATAAAACAAGGCGAACATTTTGAAGAGTTGCGCTTTTTGTTTCAGCAAAATATGCTTCGATTGCAGAGAAGATAATTTTTGCCGCGCGGTCTTTTGGGAAGCCAAAGATGCCCGTGGAGATCGCCGGCATGGAAACAGACTTACACTTCAACTCATCCGCCACGCGCA
>CAZHOX010000328.1:0-2843 GCA_964534345.1 uncultured Anaerolinea sp. | reverse complement strand
TATAATCCGCCGAATGGAAAATCAAAAACATCCCTTTTGGACTCGTGACTCATCCATTTTGCTTGGCGGATTTTTCGTAACGATCTTTCTCATCCTTTATATCTGGTGGCCGCTTGCAGAAGAAGTACTTTCCTATATTGATTGGAACGGCCCGTGGTGGTTGTATATGGATTGGCTGTTGCTGGGCATTTTCCTGTTCATGTCCATCACCATTGTGGCGCGGGCAAATCTCAAAACGGATGTATTGATTGTCTTTGTAGGTATCTGCGGTGGTCTGGCCATTGAATCATGGGGAACACAAACCAACCTCTGGCATTACTATACTGCCGAACGCCCGCCGCTGTGGATCATCCCAGCATGGCCGATTGCGAGTCTTTCGATTGACCGTATCACGCGAACTTTGGATTGGTTTATCAAGCGGATCGAAAACCGCGCAAGCAAACCTATTCACCATTCCTTATTCCCTTCTCTTTATTGGATCACCTTCGCTTCTTTCTTAATCCTGATGCTGGTCTTTGTTTCCCCAACATTCGACAAGTCCTATACTATTCTCTCGATCATCCTTTGTGTGTTACTCGTTCTCACTCCAACAGATTATCGCTTCGCATTGCTGACATTTATCGCCGGCGCTGGTTTAGGCTACTTCCTCGAACTGTGGGGGACAACCCGCGAATGCTGGACATATTACACATTTCAAAAACCTCCGCTGTTTGCAGTCCTTGCGCATGGCATGGCGGCTGTTGCATTTTGGCGGGCAGGGTTGTTGGTGAAGATGGTGGTGAGTGGAAAGTACGAGCGGTGAGGGAAGGAATGAGTCACGAATAACGAGCGATAAGAAATGAATAGTTGATGAAATCCGTGAGGTGAGAGCCTTGCGGATTTTTTGATTTGCGAAGAGCGCAGGCAAATTTTCAGCGGCGAATCGCTCACAGAAAACCGCATCAAGAAAAGGTTAAGAAAGAGGCGAAGTGACATTCATTACTATTGACAGGCGGGGGAATCGTCGTAGAATGTGACTTGTCGGTCACATGACCAAGAGGTCACATTTTATGCCCAAACCAACCTTCCTTAATCTTCCAGAAGAAAAAAGACAAACCATCGTTAATGCTGCAGTAGATGAATTTGCGGATTTTGGCTATGAAGCATCGTCCATCAATCGCATTGTGGCGAATAGCGGAATTTCGAAAGGTAGTTTCTATCAATACTTTGAAGACAAAATGGATGTTTTCAAGTATTTGATGGATGTGATCGCGAAAGAGAAGTCGGAGTATTACAAGGGGAAGCATCCGCCAAGTGCTAACTTGGATACCTTTGAATATTTCCGCTGGCTTGTGAAAACAGGAATGGAATTCAACTCTTCCAACCCGCGTCTTGTGCAGGCTGTTAGCCGCGTTCTGCTTGCAGATGGACTTTATTATGGAAAGGACCTTGCCGATTACCATAAGATGTCTACGGATGGGATTTCCATGATGATTAAGCAGGCGATGGAAAATGGGGAGGTCGATCCTAGTGTGGATGTGGAATTGGCTGTGATCATTATGGAAACATGGACACATGCGATTAGTACCTATATCTTGAATGAAGGTTTGAAGCAAAAAGATATTATGAAATGGCTGCGTTCCGCAAAGACGCAGGAAAAGATAGACAAATTTTTATATGTAATGGAGTATGGGTTGCGTAAGACCGAATCGCAATTTAGTACGAGTGTGTAGAAAGGAATAAAAAATGAATCTGTACTTAAAACTGGCATGGAGAAATATCTGGCGGCACCGCCGCCGCACGGTCATCATTGCTTTGGCTATGGGTCTCTCCCTTGGCATGATGATGTGGTATGACGGCTTGATGGATGGATTTAATGATGCCATTGCCGGAAATGCAGTGCGCGTGCTCGGCGGAAATGTTCAAGTACATGCTGAAGGGTATCGTGAAAAAGTGGATAGCAATCCGCTTCTGCCTTTGGCTGATGATACAGCTATTATCAACGCAGCATTGGCGCAGCCTGATGTAATTGCAGCTGCGCGCCGCATTCAAACTGGCGGATTGGTCAGTAATAGCGAAGGGGCGTTTTCTCTCAATATTATTGGTGTTGAACCTGAAGCTGAAGCGCCCGTGAGTTTGATCGCTGAACACGTTGTAGATGGCCGGTATCTTGAAGCCGCTGATGAAGATGTGATCCTCATTGGCAAGGGGCTGGCTGATGCTCTGGCATTGAACGTTGGAGACAGAATTACGATGGTGGGTAGTGATATCCACAAGCAGAATCGCCAGCGCACAATGACCGTTATTGGCATTTACGATATCGGTATTCCAAGTATGGAGAAAGCAACGCTCTATATTTCGTTGGCTGAAGCGCAGAGTCTCTTCAACCTTAATGGAAAATCCACTGAAGTGCAGATCACTTTGAAAAAAGTTGGCACTGAATCAAGTGTGGTGGCTGCGCTTTCCTCTGCCCTGCCAGGCTATGAAGTTGAATCTTGGGCAAATAACTATCCTGAGCTTGGAAATGCGGTTGGCCGAAAAAACATTGTGATGGATATTTTCAGCATCATCATTATTGCTATTGCCGGTATTGGCATTTTGAACCTGCTCATGATGGCAATCTACGAACGGACTCGAGAGATCGGCTTGCTTGGCGCCATGGGCCTTAAGCCTGGTGAAATTGCCACAACATTTATTCTTGAAGGCTCGCTGATTGGCATGGTAGGTGTGTTGGTTGGTGTGGCGATGGGGCTTGCGCTCAATATCAGCCTGATGCAGGTAGGCATGGATTACAGCCAGTTCGCAGGCGTTACAGATTACATGGCTTTGATCAGCGGACGGATTTACCCAACCTTGGGTGTGAG
>CAZHOX010000327.1:0-2850 GCA_964534345.1 uncultured Anaerolinea sp. | reverse complement strand
CCATCTGTCTTTATCCATTCCAAGATGCTTTTCTTTTAGCGAAACTTTTCCACTGAACCAGCGTAAATTGTCATGGTGTGCAAGCGTTCCAAATACCTCAAAAAGTTATAACAAAAGCGAAAGGTGTAATTGAATTGGATTTTGTTATGATTGCGAAAAGCGAAATGTGAACATATGTCAACCAGCCCGATAACGCAGGAAACATCACTAAAAGACCGTCCAGCCTTGCGCTGGACGTTGATCGGTATATGGGTGGCGGTTGTTATTTACACGGTGATGGTTCTGGGCGCTGTCCTTTCACCACAATTCCCGAAATTTCAAAATTCTAACTTTGCACAACTGCTTCTTGGAATTCCCGTCCTGTTGCAGCTTGGTATTGACTATGGGGTCGATTTCCTGTTGATGTTCGGATTTTCAGTTATTGGCGGTGTGCTTATTGTGCGCCGCTCCGATGACTGGTTTGCCATCTTCACATCCCTGTTTCTTATCGTCTTCGGAGTGCGCATCACCAATCTGGCAAACATGATCGCCCTGACCCCAGGCTATGAGACGTCAGGCGGGTTGATCCTTGCTTTAGGAGATATTGGCGTCGTTCTCTTTTCCATGCTGTTTCCCGACGGAAAATTTGTTCCGCGCTGGCTAAAGCTTATCGCCCCGCTGTTGATCATCACCATGCTGGGAATTTATATCTTCCCCAACTCTCCATTCTTTTGGAACACCATGGGGCGAACCGGGTACTTGTGGGCAACAACCACCTGGTATGTCATTGGGCTTTTGGCTTCAGTATATCGATATGTACAGCGTTCTACCCTGGAGCAAAAGCAACAGATCCGTTGGGCATTTATCGGAACCATGGGGCCGTTCCTATGGTTCTTGATCTTTCAAGTATTACAAAACTTCTTCCCTTCCTTTGAAAATTCTGCGGCGCTAATGACTGGCTTTCAAGTGGTTTCGCGCCTTGCAGGCATGTTCCTGTTCTTGATGCTGCCACTGTTTATTACCATTTCCATTGCGCGTTCCAGACTATTTGACATTGACCTGCTTATCAACCGCTCGCTTGTCTATGGCATTCTCACCATTGGGCTGGGACTTACCTTTGCACTTGAATTTCTGCTTGTGTCTGCGATCTTCAAAGGGATTCATCAGGGAGATCAATCGTTTCTCGTGGCTGTTGTTTTTTCTGTGTTGGCAGGTGCGCTTTTTCAACCCATGCGCAAGAGACTCCAAAGATTTGTGGACCGTTTCTTTTATCATATTCAGATCGACTACCAAAAGACCCCAGCCGAGATCCGCGCCGAAGCTGTTACCAATGTAGAAGGGCGCACGTTCTCCTCGTATCATGATTTGAAATTGATTGGGCATGGGGGCATGGCAGAAGTGTATCGCGCCACAGATTCAAAAAGACGAAACGATGTAGCCATTAAGATCCTAAAGGCGGCCCTTGCCAGTGACGAACAATTCCAGAAGCGCTTCGTGCGTGAAGCAGAAATTGTCTCTGGGCTTGAACATCCCAACATCGTACG
This sequence comes from uncultured Anaerolinea sp., assembly GCA_964534345.1. Taxonomy (GTDB): domain Bacteria; phylum Chloroflexota; class Anaerolineae; order Anaerolineales; family Villigracilaceae; genus Villigracilis. The sequence goes on along the minus strand of CAZHOX010000327.1, from coordinate 1,327 downwards.
AGTCATGGATTTTGGTCATGAACAAGATGCTTATTACATCGTCATGGAACTTCTTTCCGGCCCTGATCTTAATTATCTGCTCAAACGAGAAAAGCAATTCAGCCTGCCGAAAACTGTGAACCTGTTAAGAGGGGTTGCAAGCGCGCTTGACTATGCCCATCAAAAGGGATTGGTACACCGCGATATCAAACCATCCAATGTGATGATTGACTCATCCACGATCCTATCCCGCTCTGTGTTGACCGATTTTGGCATTGCCAAAATATCAGATGCCCACACACGCATCACCAATACCGGAATGCTCGGAACGTTCGATTACATGTCCCCCGAACAAATTCAAGCCTCTGCCAAAGTGGATAGCCGCGCCGATGTGTACGCACTCGGCGTGATGACCTATCAAATGTTGACGGGCAGCCTGCCGTTCGAACGTCCCAACACCGGCGCGGTTTTGCTCGCGCACCTGAATGCACCTCCGCCAGATGCCCGTGAAAAATTGCGTGAACTTCCCCGCCATGCCGCCTACGCCATTCAACAGGCAATGGCAAAAGATCCTGCTTCCCGTTTTGCAACGGCGGGAGAATTTATTGCAACACTAGAATCCGCTTAACTCACTCTGCGTTGATAAACTCGATCAACGCATTCATCTCAACCTCACTCAATCCCAAATTAGGCATCAACGTTTCAGGCTTGGCTGCGGACGGGTCTCTCAGCCACACGAGCAGGTATTCACGGCTGGCGGTGTAATTCGTCAGGTCAGGTCCCATGTCCACGCCAAATTCGCGGATGCTGTTCGTCTCTGCATGAGAGTGGCAAAGCATACAGCCTTTTGCGATGAAAAGATCGCGTCCCAATTCGACTTGTGATGTACCAGTTACGGGAATCACTTCCTGCGCCTCCGACTCCGCCTTGGGCTGGTCTGCCGCCGAAGCAAACCCAACCCCGCTGATTAATAACCCTGCCAAAACCAAAGCCGCCGCCCAGCGAACTTTTCTCCGCAACGCCAGCGCTCCACCCAACATACTGAGCAAGCCAATCCCTGTGATTGCCATTGGCAGCAAGTTAAAGGCCGGCTTCACTGCATCACTTGCAACAGGAACCGCACTCACCACTGTCAGCGATGGCATGGCTTGGTTGACCGTGAACGCCGCAATGGACCATTCCCAATTTCCAGCTTGAGGCAGGATGAGTTCTGCAACGTAATGACCAGCCTCTCCTTCTTCACGGGCAAAGAACTCAACTGAGTCTTTTGAACCCGCAAGGCTGGCTGTGATGACCGGTTCCTGTCCTTCCAGCGGTGTGACTCCATGCTGGCGAACCATGAACCCGA
>CAZHOX010000326.1:0-2866 GCA_964534345.1 uncultured Anaerolinea sp. | reverse complement strand
GCATAATACAGTGTTTGTTGTGTCTCATCAAATAAAAGAACCATTGCGGCATCTAGTTTAAGTAAATCCAGCGCTTGTTGAAGGATAATGTTTATAGTTGCTTCGATTTCCAGGCTGGAGCTGATCGCCTGATCAATGGTGTGCAATCCTTTCTGTCGCTGTATTTGACGCTGAATTTCATGTTCTGCCTGTATGCGCTCTGTGATATCGGATGTGACGAGGATGACTTTCCAATCTTGGAAATCCACTGGCACGGCGCTTACGCTTGTCCAAACTGTTTGGGTATCTTCTTTCACGATACCAGTAATAATGTTATGTAGTGCAGTCTTTTCGGTGAATACACGTGAACTGGCAAATTCCTCCGCTGGTTTTTCGGACCCATCGGCGCGCAAATATTTCCGATTCCGATACTCTCCACGGGATAGACCTTCTTTAGTAGTCCCCAGGATTTTTCCCAATGCATCATTGGAGTATGCCACCTTCCGATCTTGATCGAGAATGGAAACACCGACGGGTAAAAGATTTAATATGGCATTGAGCTTCTGCTCGCGTTCACGCAGGACATTCTCTGCCTGTTTGCGCTGGGTAATATCATGAGCAACTACCAGGGCGCCAATGATCGCTCCATTTGTGTCGCGCAGCGGTGAAAACATGTTTTCATGGACGTGAGATTGTCCGTTGGTGTCCACCCATGAACCTTCCAAACTGAACGTCTCACCATTTAATGCCCGATCATATGCGGCGCGCCAGAATTCCAGGATCTCTGCCGGGTAATCGGGGGAAAGCATTTGTTCGCCAACTACGAATGGATGTCCGCCGCTGGCGATGAGCTCTTGTTGATGACGTTGATTGTTGATCAATAGGCGGTAGTCCCGATTCAGCGCGAAGGTGGAATCGGGTACGCTTTCCAGCACTTGCCGCAATAATACTTCGCTCTCGCTTAGTTTTTGCTCTGCCAGCTTGCGCTCACTGATATCAACAGATGATGTAACCAGACAGGGATCCCCTTTCCAACTGATTTGTTCGACCGAAAAAAGGATGGTACGGATCTCGCCTGATTTTGGGCGGATCGTGATTTCTCTTGGGAGAAGGCGACCGGTCTTTTGAAATTCTTCAAGGACATCCAGCTGCTCGGCAGGGTTTGCCCATACATCAAGGCTTCCCGGGTCTGTACCGATCAATTCTTCACGGCTGTACTCGTACAGTCGGCAACAGGCGTCATTAACTTCTACGGTCTGTCCGCTGATGGTTGATAAGATGGATTGTGCCACCGGGTTGGTGAAGAACACTTTTGAGAACCGCGCTTCGCTTTCTTTCAATGCATCTTCTGCCTGTTTGCGCTCGGTGATGTCGTTCGCCAGGGCGATCTTCGCCTTGCGGCCGTAATAATCGAGTGTATGTACTGTGATTTCCACGTCGATCAGGCTGCCGTCTTTTTTAATATGCTGCCAGTAACCAGCTTTATGCAAGCCTTCATGCACATCTGTCGCAGTTTCCAATAGCTGTTGATGGTCTTCCGCCGGGCGGATATCCAGAAGGTTCATGCTCAAAAATTCTTCGCGGCTGTACCCATAGTGCTGAATGGCTGCTTCATTCACGGTTAAGAAGCCTAATGTCTCCAGGTCAAAGACCCACATGGGGTGTGGGTTGCTTTCAAAAAGAGTTTTATAGTTTTCCTCACTCTCACGTAGTTTGAGTTCTGCCTGTTTGCGCTCGGTAATATCCTGGTTGATGGTAACGAACCCCGCCGGCTTTCCCGATGTATCTCTGATCAACGACACCGAAGCAAAAACGGGAAAGCGCGATCCATCTTTGCGGTTTTGGGTGGCTTCTCCGCGCCAATTCCCTGTTTCCAGCACCGTCTTGATCAGTTCCTCTCGGGAAGTTTGAGGATATTCCGTGTGGAGGAACTCTCTGGCTTCATGGCCGATCACTTCGGAAGCGCTCCAGCCATACATTTTTTCCGCGGCAGGGTTCCATTCCATAATGTGGGTTTCCATATCAACGGAGATCAACGCGTCCGACATTTGTTCCATCAAACTAGCAAGATAAAGATTGTGCGCTATATCTCGTTCCCCGCCGACTGCGCTCTTCGATGTGGTTTTGGTATTTTTCATAAAAGCCTCTCCCGTCAACTCAACTAATAGAAAAGTTCTCTGCTGACAGCAAAATCAAAAATCAAACCAGGCACCATTTTATTTATGTCTATTTTAATTGACGTCCCAAAAAAAATCATTTCAGAAAAGTTAAGTTTGTTTTCTACCTTGCCTTCGCCCGGCGGCAAAAACGGACATGTTAGAATACAGGCGCTTCCTTGCACTGATGCGGGGAACTCATTCCTTCGCCGATTATGTGACTATTCGACCATAAAACCATCCAACAACATGACCAAACGTATCTTCATCTCCGCCGACCACGGCATGGCAATCATCTACTTCCTGCAAAGCGATGTCGTTTCAACTTTGCTTGATGCAGACATGGAGGTTATCGTCCTCACCGATGACGACACCAAAGAAAAAATTGCATCACGATTTGCTCGACCCGGCCTGACCTTTGAAGGGCTGCGGCTCAAGCAAGCCAACGACTACGCCAAAAAAGTTCAACCAAGAATGCAATGGCTGCTTGGCTACCTGCGCCGCGTGGGCGGCTCGCGCCGCATCAACACCGAAGCCATGGACAGCCACATCTGGGAGGTCTGGGGCGAGAACGGCTGGAAATTCCGTTTGGGCATTTGGCTCCCCTCCGCCTTGATGATTCTTCTCCTGCGAAATTTTTCCTTCGCTCGCAAATTTTTAGTGCGGATGCAAAACCGCTTCACGCCTACCCCGGGCCTGTACACTGACCTCTTCGACAAATACCAACCTGA
>CAZHOX010000325.1:1383-2894 GCA_964534345.1 uncultured Anaerolinea sp. | reverse complement strand
TCCAACTCCTCGCCTTCGGCAACCATGAAGCGCAGTTCAGAACATTCATTTGGCTCGGCGTCACTGTACTGGCTCAGGCAGTTGAACTCATCCGCAAGAACCGCTTGCGCTCCTTGCTCACGGCCTGTGTCTTCGGGCAAATCCTCCGCAGCAGGCACGCCCGTGTTGTGGAATGAATTATCCGTGAAGAGCGGGCCGTTGTGACAGCGTGTGCAATTTGCCTCGCCAATGAAGAGCCGCAAGCCTTCCAGTTCTTCCGAGGTGAGGGAACTGTTCATTGTTTTCGTATCAGCTTCCAGCGCGGCTTGAACGTAGATGTCAAATCTCGAAGCGGAGGGCATGATCAATCGCTCGTAGGCTGCGATCGCTTTGCCCATGTTTGCATAGACTCGCGTCACCGCTTCTTTATCTTCGGGACTCATCGCCTCCCACGCCGCGCTGACAGTTGGATCAGCTACGGGGCCTGCGGCTTCGGGGAAGCGGGTTCTGTCCGAAAAATCGGGGAGCGTGCCGAAGATGGCTTCGTACTCGGTACGATAAAGCTCGTCGATCAGGTGGGCGTATTGCGTGCGGCTGCCGCCATGCTCCACGGCGCTTTCCATTGGACCAAGCGCCTGCGCCCATTGACTGTCTTTGCGTCCATCCCAAAACATCCACGGGCTGTAGGCTGTGCCCGCGATGGGCATGGTGCGGCGAGTGGTTGTGCCAACGCCTTGCGCGAGGGGCAAGCCATCTTGAAATCCCTTTTCAGGCAGGTGACAGGTGGCACAGGCAACTTCTCCATTCGAGCTGAAACGGGTATCGAAGAAAAGCTGCTTGCCAAACTCTGCTGCCGCGGGGTCATCCGCATATTGGTTGGACGGGTCAGCCGCGAGCGGCGGAAGGCTGCCGATCCAAAGCGTGCGCAGGGTGGCAAGTTCGGCATCGCTCCACGCAGGGCGGGACAAAACATAAGAGAGTCCTCCGACAACGAGGACAACCAGAAGAGCGAACCCCGCAAGGAGTTTGTTTCGCTCAGACATGGGTTAGCCTTCCAATGTTAAGTTGAATGTTACGGTATCGTTCACATCACCATCGGTGATGTCGAAGCGCACTTCCCACCAGCCGCCCATTTGGAACTTCATGCCTTCTACAAGATAATCGCCATTGCCAAGGTATTCCGTCACTTGCGGAACAGTCGGCAAGCCGTGACCATGCTGGGGCATTCCGCCGTCCACAAGAATGGTGGCATTCTCCACAGGCTGGCCGTCTGCGGTTTCGACGTGCAGCGTCCACGAGTGCATTTGGTTGATGACGATGGCTTCTTCGCTGGTGAATGAGACGTTGAACTTTCCATTATCTGTCGTGCGCTCGGTGGACATGTCCAACCCGCTGGGGGCAGTATTGTTCGCATGCATGGGCATTCGGCCAGACATGAGCGGGTGCATGAAGCGAGGTCCAATCACCGGCATGAGCAGGATGAATACAATGATGGTGATGACAACGGTAAGAGCAATGGTGAGAATGGTTTT
>CAZHOX010000325.1:0-1283 GCA_964534345.1 uncultured Anaerolinea sp. | reverse complement strand
CTCGACCTCATGCTCCCCGGCATGGACGGCATTGAGCTGCTCTCCCGCCTGCGCCGTGAATCGAATGTGTATGTCATCATGCTCACTGCCCGCACCGAAGAGACGGATAAGATCGTCGGGCTTTCTGTGGGCGCAGATGATTATGTGACCAAGCCGTTCAGCCCGCGCGAGTTGGTGGCAAGAGTCAAGGCGGCGCTGCGCCGTCTGCAAATAGGATCAGGCACGGGCGGAGAAGGAAGCGTGCTCTCCTTCAAACATGTCCACATTGATACAGGCGCGCATACCGTCCACGTGAATGATGAACTCATCGAATTGACATCCATCGAATTTGAATTGTTGCACGCCCTCGCAGAACATCATGGCCGCGTGCTTTCACGCGAACAACTGCTCGAAAAAGTATGGGGCGGCGAATATTTTGGCGAGATGCGCGTGGTGGATGTTCACCTCGGTCATGTCCGCCAGAAACTTGGCAACGACGAATTCATCACCACTGTGCGCGGCGTGGGCTATCGCTTTGATGATGAATCGTTATAAAGATTGAGGCAGGCATGAACTACATCCGCTCCCATCTTGGGCTAAAACTTTTTCTTTCGTATCTTGCGGTGCTGCTTGTGGGCGTCACCGTTATTTGGGTTACAACCAAAATCACCACCCCGCGAGCCTATGCCCGTCACCTTGCGTTCATGGAAGAGCAAGTAGGCATGGGCGCAGGAATGGGCATGGGGCAAGGTCAGGGACAAGGCCAGGGACAAGGGCGCGGCATGATGGCTGATTTTTACGAAAACTTTCAAGCCTCTTTCAACGAAGCTCTTCTTGTTTCTGTGCTTGCTGCCGCTGTGGTGGCCGTGCTGGTCAGCTGGCTTCTCGCTCGCAACATTGTTTCGCCCGTGAACGCTATGATGTCTGCCAGCCAGCGAATTGCCGCAGGCCATTACGATGAACGCGTGGAATCCAGCGGCTCGGATGAACTGGCACAGCTCGCAGCCCGCTTCAACCAAATGGCATTGCAACTGGAAGAAGTGGAAAACAAACGCCGCCAACTCATTGGCGATGTGACCCACGAATTACGCACACCGCTCACCTCCATCAAAGGTTACATGGAAGGCCTTGTGGATGGCGTTCTTCCCGCCGCTCCCGAAACCTACGACCAGATCCACAACGAAGCCAGCCGCCTCGCGCGTCTCGTGGACGACTTGCAAGAACTCAGCCGTGTGGAAGCAAATGCTTTTTCTTTGGATATTCGCCCAACGGACATTTCCCCGCTCGTGGGGACGATCCTCAAA
>CAZHOX010000324.1:0-2898 GCA_964534345.1 uncultured Anaerolinea sp. | reverse complement strand
CCATACATGATGAGGCCCTTTTTATCCAACTCATCGAATTTCTCCCAGGTGGCCCAGTGCGGCACAATATTTGAATTCGCGATCAATACCTTTGGCGCATTCTTGTGGCTTTTGAAGATCACCACCGGTTTGCCAGATTGAACCAGCAGAGTTTCATCTTCTTCCAGACTCTTAAGAGACTCAAGAATTGCATCAAACGACTCCCAATTTCGGGCAGCTTTTCCCCGCCCGCCGTACACCACAAGGTCTTCTGGCTTTTCAGCCACTTCGGGGTCGAGGTTGTTTTGGATCATACGGTAGGCAGCTTCGCTGAGCCAGTTTTTGCAAGTAAGCTGTGTGCCACGTGGAGAACGAATAATACGAGGGGTTGACATTGAATTGTCTCCTGGGTTGTACAAATTTATGGATTTGTAATTTTGAAGGTTTCGATCATCGCATCAAATTGGGGAAGGACAGCCTGCTTTAATTCCTCAGTGGTGGATAGTGTGATGATTAAAATACCCACTTTGGTCTTTACGAAAACCTGTTTCTGGAAGAGTTCGACAGCTACACCATCCAGCGTTGTCACTGGAGATTTGGATGTAATGATGCCAATCGGAATTTCACTGGTTGTTGAGAGTTCCGAGGTGAGCACTTCCAGCCCGGGTAACGCACTTGAGAGGGCGGCGGCTTCAGCCTTCAAGCCTTCATCATTATCCAGAGACATTTCTTTTTTTTGATCCCAATACAAATTGATGTTGGTCACAAAATCAATTTCCGTATGTCCTTCCTGAATATCAAGAACGAACAGGCGAAGCTCATCCGGGTTTTGACTCCCTATGCTGCCAAGAGAACGCTGCATGGCTGGGTCAGATAATTCAGGGAGCAGCCAGGCATCCAAATATTCCTGCTCATTGATGCGAACAGGCAGCCAGCCTTCCTGCAAGGTAATTTCATAACCGGCCCTATGATCTGTAAATTTTGAGGTGTTATCCTCAAATCTATCAATGCTGCTTCCGGAGTCATCTGCATCGGGAGCGGGGCTGGGAGTGACTGTTGGGGCTGGTGTTGATGTTGAAGTTGGCACAAGCGTGGAGGTTGGAACGGCTTGTTGAGTCTGCTCGAGGGCGGCGGAAACTGTTTCAGCTACCATAATTTCAAGCCGGGTATCAGCCGTCCCCAAGGGAGAAGCGACTGGCACAGGTTGCGAAGCGGGCAGCCCCGGTACAACGCAAGCCAGGATCGTCATCAAAAGAGATAGTGCAGCGAGCAATGCACGTTGAGTTTTCATGGTTTCCATCCTTGATGTATAAAATGAAAAAGCCTCTCGGCAATTATAGCCGAGAGGCTTTCTTGAGTTCATATTATTTTACACTCAGAACTTATACGGGAATTTGTCCGCTTGAAACCATATCTGCAAAGTTAGTGCCTTTTAGCCTGTTGACCAATTCTTCCTGGGCATCACACCAAACAGGGCGGAGGGGGCAATCTGTGTCAAAGGAACATGTACCGGAATCACCAACACACTCATTAAGTTGAATGGGGCCGTCAATGGCCTCGATCACTTCCAAAAGAGTGATCTCTTTGGGAGTTCGTGCAAGGGTAACCCCACCACGAGCGCCGCGGGACGTATGCAAAAGCCCTGCAATAGATAGTTGGGAAACGATCTTGGCCAGGAATGACGGCGGTATTCGTTGTTCTTCCGCAATCGTGCTGGTTGCTGTGCGCGCATCACCAGTTCGGGCCAAGTGTAGAACAGCGCGAACGGCATAATCTGCTTGACGTGTAATTTGCATACGAACCTCACTTAAAAGAAAAATAGGTAAACTTTACCGACAATCACGATTTTATTGTGAATTTTGTTGCAAGGCAAGTGATAGAGGTCATGGATGAATTATGACCTTTTACTCTGAATTATAGAAAGGATTTTGCAAGGATTTGGGAACAAAAATGCATCACATAGCCTGGGGTATGTGATGCATTTTTGTTTCTGGTTGTAATCTGTGTTATTTTGTAAGCGTAAGGTTACCTGCGCCCAATTCGATGACAAAAGTGAGCGTTGGGCCTTCGCCTTTTTGTTTATAAATGTTCCCGCTCTGACTCCAACCGGAGCCTGCACTGACATTCGATATACCGCTCTCCACTGTGACAACTGCATTCACGCCCTCAGGGACGATGACCATCACATTGCTGAATCCGCTTTCGATCTTGATCGAGGCGTCTCTTTGTAAATCGCCAGAGAAATCGAGGGTGTAATCTCCTGCTCCAGCAGAAAAGTCAAAGATGTTGAAATTAGCATTGGCAAGGCCCTTCATTTTGATATCGGATGCGCCGGTGGAGTAACTGAATACAGACATCTCAGTTTGATTGAGTTCGGAGAATGCAAGGTCCACATTCGCTGCACCGTCTTTGACAGTAAGGTTGGTGAGGGAAAGTCCGCCAAACTCATAAGTTCCATCGTAAGCACCGGATTCAATGGTTAGGTTCATGGGCTGGTTTCCAAGTTTGAAATCCCACTCGTTCTTGAGTCCATCAAGTGAAGGGATAACATTGACGCCAGGGTTGCCCATTTTGACTTCCACACTGCCGCCATCCGTGATGACTTCAGGCTTGAGTTCTTCGTAATTGTAGGTGGCTGTGCCTTCCACGAGTTGGCTTGTGCTGGGAGACAAGATCAGATCGCCTGCGCCGAATGAGAGTTTAAGACTAGCCTCTTCTGTATCAGGATAATCAACGTTGATGTCATCCACAACTTCGGGACCAGGCTGTGCTTTTTGGGGCAGATCAATATTAAATCCGCAGGCCATGGTGGCTAACGCGAGGATCGCGAGAAATATGAAAAGTTTTTGGAACATAAGAAATACCTCCTCAGGTTCTATTGTCTGAGGAGGTATACGATGGAAAGTGGAAAGTGGTTGC
>CAZHOX010000323.1:0-2901 GCA_964534345.1 uncultured Anaerolinea sp. | reverse complement strand
ATGAACATTGCCATTCTGCACTATTCCGTTCCGCCCATCGTCGGCGGTGTGGAGAGTGTCATTGCTCATCATGCGCGGCTGATGTCTGCGGATGGACATTCCGTGCGTTTGATCGCGGCACGCGGCGAAGCATTGAGTGATGTTATCCCTTTGACAATTCTCCCTCTCGCAGATTCACGCCACGAACGCGTGGCAGAAATGAAAAACCAACTGGATCGCGGCGAAATAAAACAGGAATTTGAGGCCTTGCGCGATGATCTTGCCGAGCAATTGGAGAGCACTCTAAAAGATGTGGATGTGTTGATCGCGCACAATGTTTGTTCTTTAAACAAAAACCTCGCGCTTACGGCTGCGCTGTATCAATTGCACATTGTACGAAAGCTGCCGCGCTTAATTCTCTGGCATCACGATCTGGCGTGGACAACTCCGCGCTATCAGCCGGAAATGTTTGACGGTTATCCGTGGGATCTGCTGCGCACCGATTGGGGCAGAACCACGCATGTGGTTGTCTCTGAATTACGGCGAGCGGAATTGGCAGGGTTGATGAAACTTGACCCTGCATCCATTCAGGTGATTCCCAATGGTGTGGATGCGGCACGCTTTTATAAACTTGAAACACAAACAAAGGCTTTACTTGAACGAACGAATTTATTGGATGCTGCGCCGATCCTGCTGCTGCCCGTGCGTGTGACGACGCGCAAGAATATTGAGTTGGCTTTGCAGACTTTGAAGGAATTACAGAAACAATTTCCACGAGCCGCTCTGGTGGTGACAGGGCCACTAGGTCCACATAACGGCAACAATGTCCATTATTTTGAAGAACTAAAAAAACTACGCACACAATTGAATTTGGAAGGCTCTTTTCATTTCCTCGCGGAACTGGTCGATTCGTTTTTGCCGGATGAAGTCATTGCGGATTTTTATCGCATTGCAGACGCCCTCTTCTTCCCCAGTCGTGAAGAGGGATTTGGCATTCCACTGATCGAAGCGGCATTCAGTCACCTGCCTGCTTTCTGTTCGGATATTCCTCCGCTGCGTGAGTTGGGGCTGGAAGATGCAACTTTCTTTTCACCCGATGAAGACCCTGCACAAGTTGCAGCCATGATCGTGGAGTACTTCAAGTCGTCTCTGCCTGCGCGGCTTTCCATGCGGGCACGGGCATCCTTTCGCTGGGAGGCGATCTACCGTCAACACATTGCGCCGATATTGAGTAGTCCCTAATAAAACCACAGATCAACGCAGGTAAACACAGATGGATAAATGGAATCCTCAATAAAGACTTTATATCCTTTCTATCTGTGTTCATCCGTGGTTAAAACAATGTCTTTTGCTTCACATAGGAGAGCCCATGCAACGACGTTCTGAATTCAAACCCATTCACACCATCCTAATTCCTTTTGTGCATGACGGGCCGGGCTTGTATATGCTGGATGCGGCGCGGCAATTTGACGCGGAGGTCATCCTCGTCGGCGTGGTGGTGGTGCCGCCAGATCAATCTCTCAGCACGGGGGCGGCTGGCGCGCGCGCCCTGCGGAAAATGTTGAGAATTTTCGGCAGGGATAAACAAGTGACAAGCAAATCGCAGATCATTGTTTCGTATGAACCCTGGTACGAACTCTCCAGTTTGATACAAAAAGAAAAGCCTGATCTGCTCTTTCTCGATTACGAAGCACACCCCAAGGCATTGCATGTCACGTTGAACGATGTGCTGGAGCGCCCGCCCTGCGATGTCGCTCTGGTACGCGGAAAAATTTCCAGTAAACCGAAGCAGGTTCTGGTACCGGTACGAGGCGGACCTCATGCAGAGTTGGCGCTGCGGGTTGGGCTTGGTCTGCATTCCAAAGGAGTCGCTGCTCTTCACATCCGCAGACCGAATGACCCTGAGGCGGGAAGTGATGCGCCTTTCAAAGGTCTGGGACAGGTACTGCCGCAGATTACCGATGTGCAGACGGAGTTTGCTGTGACGGATGATGCGGCGAGTTTGATCCTGGAAAAGGCGAAGGCTTCAGATGTGATCATCCTTGGCACCACGGTTCAGCCGTTGACAAGTTCCGCTTCACTCGGGCCGGTAGCTGATCGTGTTTTACGGGAAGCACCAGCCACTGTGATAGCGGTCAAGAGCGGACGCCCCATGCCGCAAGCGGTGTACGATGAAAGCGTGGGTGTGGAGGCGATCTCGATCCTTGTGGATAAATGGTTTGCGGAAAACACATTCCATGCGGATGAGTTTTATCAACTGCGTGATCTGGTGGAATTGAAGAAGAAGCAGGGAGTCACCATCAGCCTTGCATTGCCGGCATTGAACGAAGAGCAGACCGTTGGCAAGGTCATCAAGATGATGAAGAAGGAGTTGATGCAGCGAGTCCCTCTTCTGGATGAGATCGTGCTGATCGATTCTGATTCAACAGACCGCACGCGGGAGATCGCAAAAAAAGAAGGCGTGCCTGTTTATATTCATCAACAAATGTTAGAGAGGCTCGGCGCGCGGCGCGGAAAAGGGGAGGCATTGTGGAAGAGTCTGCTCGTTACCAAAGGGGATATCATCGTTTGGATCGATACGGATATTGTGAATATCCATCCGCGCTTTGTGTATGGGATCATCGGGCCGCTGCTCATCAATCCGCAGGTGCAGTTCGTGAAGGGCTTTTATCGCAGGCCATTACGGGTGGGTGCAAAAATGCAAGCGGGCGGCGGCGGGCGTGTGACCGAGTTAACGGCGCGGCCCTTGTTGAATTTGTTTTACCCCGAGCTTTCGGGGGTGGTGCAGCCGCTTTCGGGTGAGTACGCCGGCAGGCGCGGCGCATTGGAACAGGCAACTTTTTATTCGGGCTATGGCGTGGAGACGGGCTTGTTGATCGATGTATACGAGCGTTACGGATTGAGTTCCATTGCGCAGGTGGA
>CAZHOX010000322.1:0-2909 GCA_964534345.1 uncultured Anaerolinea sp. | reverse complement strand
GTGAGGCGGCGAAGGAGTGTGCCGCGCTGATATTTCTGGTCGCTTTGGAAGGTGACAAAGTTGAGGATGAGAAAATATGCCAGACCCAGTGCGATGAGCGGCATGGCAAGCACAAAAAGCAGACGATGGTTTTCTCCCGTTTGAAGTAAAAAGCCGATGGTCGGAATAACGTAGGCAATATGTGCAGCAAGAATCAGTTCACCAAATCCGCGGTCAACGAGGCGAATGGGAGGGATGGCGTAGGCAAGGGTGAGCAGGATGGAAGAAAGAAGGAAGAGGAAGGAAGAAAGAGTGAAGTTGTTGTGATCGAGGAAAAGGAGAAAGATGATAAGGCCGCAGGTTGCGATCAGCCCAACCGAAACATAAAGCATGTTGTTGCGGAGGGTTTCTTTTTGTTGGGGAGTTTCGCCATCCAAGAGCGGTTCATTGTGCGGGCGGAAGACTTCACCCAGCAAGGCCATGCCTGCCTGTGCAAACAATACACTCGCAAGCCCAAGCACAAAAGGCATCAGTTGAAATGAGACACCAAGGTATGCAGGGATACTCGCGCCGAGAAGATAGGTCAATGCGGCGAGGAGGAGGTTGAGAGGGCGGGAAAGCTTTAGCAATTGATGATTTCCGAGTATTAGGTAAAACCTATTTTTCTTCCAACAAAAATCTTTCCAATCGCTCTACAGCTTGCGGAAGGTTTTTTCTGCCGAGGCCTAAACGGAAGTGGTTTCGTGAGTCGTCGTAGGTGGTGCCGGGGAGAAGCATCACGCCTGCTTGTTTGACGAGTGTATCGCAGAAAGCTTCCACATTGCCTTTGAGCAGTCTGGGGAATCCCATAGAGCCAGCTTTGGGACGGACCCAGTTAAAACGTGAAGCGTGACGGGCGAAAAGATCGTCAATCACAGTGAGATTGTGTGTGATGATGCCCACGTTACGGTCGATCAATTTCTGGCGGTGACGCATGGCTACTTCCGCAAGAAATTCGCTCGGCGCGGAGTTGCAGATGGTTGTGTAATCCTTGAGTGACGCCATGTTCTGGTATATCTTTTTGTTCTTCGTGGCGATCCATCCAATGCGCAGACCTGCCAGCCCATAAGTCTTGGAAGTGACGCCGAGCGAAACGGCATGTTCACCCATGTCACACGCGGCGGGGAGTCTGTCGGCAGGGTCATATTCCGACTCGCGATAAACCTCATCTGAGAACAGAATGAGGTTGTTTTCCTGCACAAACTTATTCAATTCTTCAAAATCTGCACGGGGCATCAAATAGCCTGTTGGGTTGTGCGGCGTATTGATGACAATGCCCTTCGTGTTCGAGCGCATGAGGTGGCGGAGTTCGTTCATGTTCAATGCCCAGCCGTCTTCCTCGCGTGCCATCCACGGGCTAATGTCACAGCCAACAGAGCGGGCTACTTCAGCAAGAGATTGATAGCCTGGCGAATGAACGATCACATGGTCACCTTCTTTGAAGGCGGCGTACATGAAAAGGTAGATCGCCTCTCCCGCTCCCGTATGGACGAGAATGTCCTCAGGCTGCATGGAGGTGTACAGGTTGCATATCTCTCTCCGCAGTGATGGGCTGCCCTGCGACTCGGTATACCCCAGCCACACGTTTTGGAGTTTTTCCGCTGCACCCTCTTCAAACGCAAGCAGGTCCGCAACAGACATGGCTTCACAATCTGAAGAGCAAAGCAGGAATTCGGTGTTAAATTCGTATTTGGCAAAATAACGTTCGAGTTTAAAGGGAGGGAGATGCATGGACAATTTATCCTGTAACTAAAACTTTCTCTTCCAGACCGAGGAATTCTCGCATACCTTCCGCGCATTTCTGGGCATCATCGAGTTCGAGATTTTGATTGGTAATGAAAACCTTGTCGCCCAAAGAAGATTTGATCTGCACCCCAAAACCGCCAAAATATCCTTTGGCAAATCTTTCTACAACGATCTGTTTTATGTCATTCCTGGCATATTCCTTTTGGGATGAAAACAGACCCGTCCCAAAAATGCCAGCCTTGTTCACGATTACTGACTTACTGGAATCGTCCAACGTGGTCGTCAATTTCCTTTTTCGAAACGCAGAAGCAAGGGCCAACAACAGCACCAACACAACAACATAAAAGCCAACGCCGCTCAAATCCTCTTTGTCAAACGCGCCAGCCAAAAAGCCCATCAACCCCGCCAAAGAAACCATGAGAAACATTGCCGCTTCCCCGCCAAACAAAGGCTCAGACTGGACTCTCATGGCAGATAGTTCGGGAGTCTTTCCTGCAAAAATATTATGGTCATCCAATAACTTGATGGAAAACTTTTCGTTCTCAACAGTTTCTTTCATGTACTCTCCAAAACAATATAGATTTTATTTCAATGATTTCTTCACATCCCGATAATGCAATTGATTATGGATGTAGAGCATTTTGATCATTTCACGGATCACTGTTTCATTCAAGAAAGGATGACGGCCTTTAATTTCCAGCTCTTCATCCTTCAAGCCAGCAACCCAAGCCACAGAGTTCGCACGGACTTCCTTGTACTGCGCCAACAATTCGGCGGGCGTATATTCCTTTGTCTTTTCCTGCTGCGCGGCATTGTAGCGGTCAATTGAGAAATCGTCCGCGGCGCCTGTACCACCCTGCCGAATGGACTCGAACAGCTTGACGAGTCCGCGCTCGGAGGTGACATAATGCGAAAGCACATTGCGAATGCTCCAAGTCGTGCCTTCCGTGTAGACCTCTTTCGCCCAATCAGACTCGCTCAATTCAGAAAAGAATTCAAGCATCCTTTCGCCTTCGATTTTTAGTTTTTCAGCAAGTTCAGCAGTTTCAGACATGGGTGGGGTTCTCCAGATATAAAGTTATTAATGACGACAGACGACAGCCATTGACCACGGCCAGTCGCCTATTGTCCTTCGTCAAATATTG
>CAZHOX010000321.1:0-2914 GCA_964534345.1 uncultured Anaerolinea sp. | reverse complement strand
ACGTGACCACCGAAACTGCGAACCTGATGATCACCCTTCAGGAAGGCGGCGCGGATATCGTCCTCACTGCTTCAAACCCGCTTTCCACTCAGGATGATGTGGCTGCCGCTTTGGTGAACCAGTACGAAATTCCTGTCTATGCCATCAAGGGTGAAGACAAGGTGACATACTTCAAGCACATCCGTGCTGCATTGGAACACAAGCCCCACATGACTCAGGACGATGGCGCTGACCTCGTTTCATCCCTTTTCTTCATTGAGATGGGACGCTTCGAGAAACTCGAACCCTCCCTTGCTTCCTGGGCGCAGAGCCTCAGCGAAGCAGACCGCAAGCAGATGCTTGCGAACGTCATCGGCGGTACAGAAGAGACCACCACGGGCGTTATCCGTTTGAAGGCGATGGAGGCTGACAAAGTTTTGAAATTCCCCGTCATTGCTGTGAACGATGCGTTGACCAAGCACATGTTTGACAACCGCTATGGCACTGGGCAATCCACCATTGACGGAATTATCCGAGCCACCAATGTTCTGTTGGCTGGTAAGAACTTCGTTGTCGCTGGCTACGGTTGGTGCGGACGCGGTCTCGCCTCCCGCGCTCGCGGCATGGGCGCTCAGGTCATCGTGACTGAGATCGACCCGATGAAGGCTCTTGAAGCGGTCATGGACGGCTATCAGGTCATGCCAATGACCGAGGCCTCCAAGATCGGCGATATCTTCTGCACCGTAACAGGTGACTTGAACGTGATCGACAAGCATCACTTTGAAGTGATGAAAGATGGCGCTTTGGTTGCCAACTCCGGTCACTTCAATGTTGAGATCAATATCCCTTCACTGGAAGCCATGAGCGTTGGTAAGCCCAACCTTGTCCGCCCGTTTGTTGACCAGTACACAACCAAGGACGGCCGCAAGATCAACATTCTCGGTGAAGGCCGCCTCATCAACCTTGCTTCTGCCGAAGGTCATCCTGCTTCCGTTATGGATATGTCCTTCGCCAATCAGGCTCTCTCTGCTGAATATATGGCGAAGAACGCTGACAAACTGGAGAAAAAGGTTTACTCCGTCCCTGCCGAAATTGACAACGAGATCGCCCGCCTCAAGCTCGAAGCAATGGGCGTCAAGATCGACATCCTCACCCCAGAACAGACTCACTACCTGAACTCCTGGGAAGAAGGCACCTAGTTCGTTTTGTGATTTACAAAACAGCCCTGTGAAAACTCACAGGGCTGTTTTTATTTCTTGAGTCTTACGGGCAAGTAACGATAACATCCACTTTGGCTGATTTGCCGCCAATGTTGAACGCTTCTACACTTAAGGTGATGGGGGTTCCTGCTGCGAGCGGCAGGGCCGGAATCGGATAGGTGGTAATATTTGCTCCAACAGTTCCGTACAAGCCGCCGTTTAGGTAAATATTGAAACCACCTTCATTGTTGGAATTATCCTGCCAGTTGATAACGCCGCCATATAAATAAATGGGCAACACTTGAGGAACGCAAACTTTTACCGCCGCCAGATTTGAAACAGCAGCAGGCGCTGTTGGGGTAGCTGTTGCTGTTGGCGTGGAGGTGGCTGTGGATGTAGCCGTTGGGGTCGGTGTGGGTGGAATTGCATACTCAGTTAAACCGGTTGTGTTTCCGCTGACGGTAGCATACTCATCCCAAAGCCAGCAGGTTCCCGATTTCCCGGGGTTGTTAATGATCCAATATCCGGTGGATGTATTTTTGCCGACGACAATGGCAGTTTGCCCCACCAATAATCCACCGACGAGATCATATTGCGTACCGGGGCCAGTGCGGCAGTTGGTGTTTGAGCTTACCGTCACCTCTGGCACTGTTGGGGTGGAGGTGAACCCAGGTGTTGGTGTTGGGCCAGGGGTGGATGTGAACTCAGGCGTCGAAGTGAAAGCGCCAGGCTGCAACAGGGTTGCTTGGGCTGTGACCGTTAATGCCAGGTCTGGGGTTGGGGTGGTATTTCCACTTGGTAGATTGCAGGCTGTGAGGGAAATGATCAAAAGAACAGATACTATTAAGAATGTTTTATTATTAAGCATCTTCTCTCTCCTTTTGACGATGATTATGACATAACTTGAGAAAAGGTCAAGGAAAGAAGTGCAAAATTTTTGTTGGCCAATGGTACTACGGCAAGGACCTATAAAAGAAGGGTCTGAGAAAAATCGCAGACCCTTGGTGGTAGCTGTGTTATGAAATAATCGATTATGGGCAGACAATATCGACGGACTTTTTGGGGGACTTGCCCGCAGAATTGAAAGCTTCTACATAAAGAGTGATAGAGCCGCCCGGATTCAGTTGGATTTTTGGAATTGCAGATGTAGTCACATCTCTAGGGTTGGTGCTGAAGTGGCCGGCATTGGAATAAATATTGTATCCATCCTCGTTGGATACATCCTCCCAACTGATCGAACCGGCAAGGTCGTAGTTGACTCCATTGAAGAAACATATCTTGTTGGCTGTCAGTCCTTTGACGGCACCAGGCAAAGATGGGGTAGGCGTAGGAGGAATGGCAACTTCTTTTATTATTGCTGTATCGCCAGTGACTGTTGCGTATCTTCCCCATAGCCAGCAGGTGCCATCACGGTCTGGATTTTTGATGATCCAATAATTGGTGGGGGTGTTTTTTCCTACGATCTCAGCGGAAGCATTTGCCAACAAAGCGCCCAGATTGTCGTACTCTTTGCCCGGCCCGCTGCGGCAATTTGTATCTGCGCTGACGGTGACTGTGGCAACGCCTGAGGTGGGTGTGAGTGTCATTGTGGGTGTTGAAGCAGGGGTATCTGTAAAGATGGCTTGAGCTAGATTTGGTGTGGCTGTGATTACTACAGGCGAAACAAGATTATTGGCCGGCTGAATGAGCAATGCTTGTGCAGTAATGGTAGTGACATAATCTGGTTCGTGGGTTGG
>CAZHOX010000320.1:1570-2924 GCA_964534345.1 uncultured Anaerolinea sp. | reverse complement strand
GAAATGAGCAAGCACGTTGAAGCGGCGTACCCTGAAGAGGGGGCTGGCTTTTTGATCGGCGTGGAAGGTGAAGTGCAGCAGATTTTGCCGCTGCCCAATGCGCGCGAGGATGAAGCACGCCACAACCGATTTTTATTCACGCCTGAAGATTATCTAAAAGCCGAATTGAAAGCGGACAGCCTTGGCTTGGATTTGATCGGTGTGTTTCATTCGCACCCTGATTGTCCGAATGTTCCCTCTGAATATGACCGCGAGTGGGCGCAGCCGTTTTTCTCGTACATCATCACGCGCGTGGATGCGGGGAAATCCGTTAGCCATCGCTCGTGGCGGTTAGTGGAAGACCGTTCGAAGTATGAAGAAGAAGAAATAAAAATTTCATAACAAAATGTAGTAACGACTTTAGTCGTTGGAAAGAAAGCGACAGAAGTCGCTACTACAAAATAGGATACTTTAAAATGACATCACAAACCTTACAAAAAGTGGACCACTCTGCATTAAAGACAAATCAATTGTTCATCATCTTTTTGAACATTCTTGCTTTTGTTCTCAACCAACCCATTCTCACGGCATTTGTCGCATTGGTGATGGGCATTGGCGCTGTTTTGAAAACGCCAGGCTTTGGCATTATTTACAAATCCATTCTCAAGCCGCGTGGATGGATGAAGCCCGATGTGCTGGATGACAACCCTGAGCCGCATCGCTTTTCACAGATCGTTGGCTTTTCATTCCTTTTCGCAGGCTCGATAGCCTTATTTCTCGGCTCTGCGGGATTGGGTTGGACTCTGGTTTGGATCGTGATCGCTCTCGCTTCACTAAATGCCTTTGGCGGTTTCTGCGTGGGTTGTGCTGTGTATTATTGGTTGGCACGCTTTGGCGTCCCTGGCTTTGGCAAACAGCCGCCTGCAGGAACTTTCCCCGGTGCAAAACCGAAGGCAGGGGTGACCGCATGATCTCGGAACTCTTGTTGCGTTTTGTCTCGGCAATTGGTATTATATTTTTAGGCGTGGGCGCTTATTGGCTGGTAAATCAATTTTTACTGTCACGCGCAAAGAATAATGTAAATTCCTTGCTGCACCCTTTGCCGAATAAACCTGTCATTGTTTATTTCACCACGCCGGATTGTGCGCCTTGCAAGACCGTGCAGCGACCTGCATTGGAGAAGTTGACCAGCCTGCTTGGCGAGAAATTGCATGTGGTTGAAATTGACGCCACCGAACGCCCTGACCTTGCGAAGACCTGGGGCGTGATGAGCGTACCGACGACCTTTCTGCTCAACTCCCGAGGCGAGGCACGTTATGTCAATAACGGCGTGACCCGTGTTGAGAAGTTGATGGAACAGATACAGACGTTGTAA
>CAZHOX010000320.1:0-1470 GCA_964534345.1 uncultured Anaerolinea sp. | reverse complement strand
TTAGGAGACTCTTCATGCCCGTTTTACGAATCCCAACTCCGTTGCGTGCCTACACCAATGGACAAGCCGAAATCAAAGTCAATGGTACAAGCATTTCCGAGGCGCTGACGGACCTCACCAGCCAATATCCCACGATCAAGCCGCATTTGTTCAATGACAGTGGCGATTTGCGTCCGTTTGTCAATTTGTTCGTGGGTGAGCACAACATCAAGGATTTGCAGGGCGTGGATACTCCCGTCAAAGATGGTGAGAAGATCATGTTGATCCCGTCTATCGCTGGAGGCTAATATGCTGCCTGAATTGAATCACGAAGAAATTTTGCGTTACTCGCGTCACTTGCTGATCCCTGAAGTGGGATTGGAAGGTCAGCGCAAACTGAAGAATTCGTCTGCGTTGATCGTGGGAACTGGCGGGTTGGGGTCGCCTGTTTCGTTGTATCTGGCTGCGGCGGGGGTGGGGCGCATCGGTTTGGTCGATTACGATGTTGTCGATTCGTCCAATCTCCAACGCCAGATCATCCACGGGACATCCACCATCGGCAAGTTGAAAGTGGAAAGCGCGAGATCCAAACTGCTGGATCTGAATCCCGACATTCAAGTGGATGTGTATAACGAGCCGTACACTTCCGAGAACGCCATGCGCATTGCCAAGGATTACGACATCATCCTCGATGGCACGGATAATTTCCCGACCCGTTACCTGACCAATGATGTGGCGGTCTTCCTCGGCAAGCCGAACGTGTACGCGTCCATCTTCCGCTTTGACGGGCAGGTGAGCGTGTTCTACGCCAAGGAAGGACCATGTTACCGTTGTCTCTTCCCTGAACCACCGCCACCGGGACTTGTCCCTTCGTGTGCGGAAGGCGGCGTGCTTGGCATTTTGCCCGGCACGATCGGGACGATTCAAGCTACCGAAGCGCTGAAAGTGCTCCTCGGCATTGGCGACCCGATGATCGGACGCCTGCTTTTGTACAACGCGCTCGATATGTCCTTTGACTTTGTGCAATTGAAGAAGAATCCAAAATGCCGCGTGTGTGGACCGAACGCCGACATCAAGGAATTGATCGATTACGAAGAATTCTGCGGCGTGCCCGGCCACGACCATGAAGATGGGAGTGCAGGCTCTGAATTGGACATTACCGCTCAGGAACTTTCCGAACGTGTGAAGACCAATCACCTCAAGTTGTTGGATGTGCGTGAACCGCATGAGTTGGAAATTTCTGCACTGCCGAATGCGATCAACATTCCGCTGGGGCAGTTGGCGGGACGTTTGACCGAATTGGACAGCGCCGAGGATATGGTGGTCTTCTGCAAAGGTGGCACCCGTTCCATGCGTGCGATTGAGTTGCTTTCCAGCGCAGGCTTCAAGAAATTGAAGAACCTCAAAGGCGGAATTAATTCCTGGGCAAAGGATGTGGATACGAGGTTGCCGATTTACTAGCGGTTGCAAGTTTGAATGTTTCAGGTTTAA
>CAZHOX010000319.1:0-2944 GCA_964534345.1 uncultured Anaerolinea sp. | reverse complement strand
GCCATGTCCAGTTTCATGGCAAGCGTGGTCATGTCTGACATGCTGCTTGGGTGTGGATTCCTGCATGGAAGCCGGATCTGGTCTTTCGCAGAGATGATGATGGACTGCGAAATCTTCTCCATCGTCCACAAGATGATGGGCGGCATTGAAGTCAATGATGAAACACTGGCAATGGAATCCATTGCCAATGTGGGTCCTGGCGGACATTACCTTGCGCAGAAGCACACCCGCAACCACATGCGCGAATTATTCATGCCAAAATTCATGGATCGCCGTCCCTACTCTGAATGGGAAACGAAAAAAGACGATGCGCGCGACTGGGCATTAGCCAGAGCCCGCAAGACATTGAAAGAACACCAGCCCGATCCGCTGGATGAAAGAATCAGCAAGGAGTTGGAACGAATTATCAAGTCGGTTGAGAAATAAAATTGTTACAAGTTGAAGGTTGAAAGGTTGCATGTTTTTGCACAACGAACTTGTAACCTGCAACCTTCAACCTTTATTTACTCTCTTTCGCCAAAGAGAACCCAATCCCATTAGAGGTGTCCCATGCGGCCAAAACTTACTCTCCTAAGCGATGAGATCATCGCCCGTATTCTGGAAGAAGCATATGAACTGCTTCTCAAACCCGGCATCAAAGTTCAAAACGAGGAAGCGCGGGAACTGCTTGCAAAAGCAGGCGCAACGATCAACCCTGAGACTCACGTCGCACAAATTCCCGCTTCGCTTGTCCACAAGGCGCTGGAAAGTGTGCCGCGTGAATTTTATCTTTACGACTATGACGGTAACCCCACCGTCCATTACGGTGGAGACTCTGTTCACTTCGACCCAGGCTCCTCAGGTATCACCATGCTCAACCCTGAAACGCTGGAGCATGATACAACCGAAACCGAACATCTAATCCGTTTACTAAAAGTTGCAGAACAGATTCCACAATATGATGCGCAGTCCACCGCGGTCATCTGTCACGATGTCCCCAAAGAAATTCAAGATTCCTATCGTCTATATCTGACACTGCTTCATTCCAAAAAGCCAATCGTCACAGGCGCATTTACAAACAAGACCGTTGAAGAGATGATCGAAATGCTTGCGCTCTTTGCAGGCAGTAAAGAAGCAGCAAGCAAAAAACCGCGCGCCATCTTTGATGTATGCCCAGCGCCGCCATTGATCTGGTCAAATTTTGGCGCAGGCAATCTCATTGCCCTCGCACGTGCAGGCATCCCAGCGGAGATCGTTTCTGTTCCGTTATCTGGAGCAGCTGCCCCTGTGACCATGCTTGGGACGGTCACCCAGCACACAGCGGAGTGTTTCGCGGGGATCGTCATCCACCAGCTTGCTCATGCAGGTTCGCCCATCGTTTGGGGCGGCGCCGCGGCCATCTTCGATATGCGCAAAGGCGCAACCCCAATGGGAGCCGTCGAAACTGCCATGTTGGATTGCTCATACGCGCAAGTTGCCAAAACACTCAACATGCCCACACACACCTACCTCGGCGCTACTGACTCGAAACTTGTCGATGCACAAGCAGGACTCGAAAGCGGCATCTCTGCCATGGTCGGCGCGTTGAGCGGAATTAATATGATCTCCGGTTCCGGCATGTTGGATTTTCTCGCCTGCCACAGCGCGGAAAAACTCGTGATCGACGCGGAAGGTATTGCCATGGCCAAGCGCATGATCGGCGGTGTAAAACTCCATACTGATACGCTCGCCACAGGCTTTTACGATGAAAAGATCAATTTCAAAGGCGGCGACTTTCTCAAGCAGAAAGTCACCATGCAGCTCTTCCGCGAAGAACAGCATTTACCCAGCAGCGTCATCGACCGCGACTCGACTCGTGTGTGGAAAGCCGCCGGCAGTTTGGATGCCTTCGGCCGTGCCAAGTTACGCGTGAACGAATTACTCGCCTCTTACAAGCGACCTGAAATTGATCCTGAAAAACTAAGCAGACTCCACGCCTTTACATTAGACCTTGCACAAAAAGCCGGCATCAAAGAATTACCCAAACTGGAAGATTACCAGCCTGTATAAACTCCCTGTGAGTGGAAGTAAATGGTTAATGGTAAATAGTGAATAGAGATTAGCGGTTAGCGAATCCATCGCAAGGAAATTCTACAATTTCATTCAGCATCTCAATCTCCAATTACCAATCTCCCATTCCACATCAACAAGGAGTCTCACATGCAACCCAAGCTATCTTTACTCAACGATGAACTGATCGAACGTATCATCGAAGAAGCCTACCAATTGATGCTGAAACCTGGCATCAAAGTGCAAAATGCTGAAGCCAGACAACTGCTTGCAGAAGCAGGCGCACAAGTGGACGAAGAGACAATGGTCGTCCGCATTCCTGAGCAAATTGTCAAAAAAGCTCTGGAGACTGTCCCTCGCCAGTTCTTCCTCTACGATTACGATGGCAATCCCAAGGTCCAGTATGGAGGCGATGCAGTTCAATTCGACCCAGGCTCCTCGGGCATTTCCATCCTCATCCCAGAGACGTTGGAACACAAGACCGCCGAAACCGCCGACCTGCTTCGCGTTATCAAAGTAGCCGAAAGCCTGCCGCAGTACGACGCACAATCCACGGCGATCGTGTGCCACGATGTACCAAAAGATATTCATGACCTGTATCGTTTGTATCTGGTCATGCTGTATTCAAAGAAGCCGATCGTCACGGGCGCATTCACGAACAAGACCGTGCATCAGATGATCGAGATGCTTGCCATCTTCGCAGGCAGCCCTGAAAATTTACGCAAGTATCCGCGAGCCGTGTTCGATGCCTGCCCATCTCCTCCATTGATCTGGTCAAACTTTGGTGCAGGGAATTTGATCTCGCTCGCGCGCGCAGGCGTACCTGCCGAGATTGTTTCCATGCCATTGGCTGGAGCCGCCGCCCCAGTGACATTGCTCGGCGCAGTCACGCAGCACGCCGCAGAATGTTTGTCGG
>CAZHOX010000318.1:0-2961 GCA_964534345.1 uncultured Anaerolinea sp. | reverse complement strand
CGGCAATCGTCCCACGGGCAATGTCATCCACATAGGTGAAGCCGCGGGATTGATTCCCATCTCCATTAATGCGGATCGGCTCGCCTTCCATAACCCATTTCACGAAGCGAAAGATGGCAAGGTCGGGACGGCCAGCAGGGCCATAAACCGTGAAATAGCGGACGATGGTCGCATCAATGTCATATAGATGATGATAGGAATGAACCAGTGCTTCCGCGCCTTTTTTGCTTGCGGCGTATGGCTGCATCGGTTCACTGCTGGAAGCAGTCTCTGGCGTGGGGTACGGCGGATTCTCGCCATAGATGCTGGAAGTGGAAGCTAGGATAAATTTCTTGCATCCAAACTGACGACAGACCTCCAGCATGTTCAATGTCCCCATCACGTTGGATTCCACGAACACCCAGGGATTGTCCACACTGAAACGCACCCCCGCCCGCGCCGCGAGATTGATCACACCATCGATCTTTTCGTTCTTGAAGAGGTTAATGGCAGATTTTTCAGAAATATCATGCTTGTGGAATTTGAATCCCTGCTGCGCCTGAAGTTTTTTCAAGCGATATTCCTTGATACGTGGATCATAGGCATCGTTGACATTGTCTATGCCAACAACCGTGTGTCCCTGTTCAAGGAGCATTTGCGAAGTCCGCGCCCCAATAAAGCCTGCCGCACCAGTTACCAGATAATTAGCCATACGCCTCCAAAATCACAAATCAAGTAAGCCACCCATTAAAGTCGTTCAACTTTTTCGTGGTGTTTTCCAAATTTTCCCGTGGCATTCCGCGAATCAAACACGAACTTCGCAGCTTCGATGATCGCCTCGTAATCATATTGCTTGTGATTGGTCACGATCACCACTGCATCCGCTTCTTTGACAGATTTCATCATGTCGGTAATGCTGTCCATTTTCCAGCCGTCATATTCATGATGAATATGTGGGATATATGGATCATGATATTCCACAATCGCGCCTTTCTTTTGCAGCAGACCGATCACATCCAGCGCAGGGGATTCGCGCACATCATCAATATCCGGCTTGTACGCTACGCCCAACACAAGCACCTTCGAGCCCTTGAGCGGCTTGCCTCGGTCATTCATTCCTTCCAACACGCGGTTGACAACGTAACGCGGCATATTGGTATTGATCTCAGATGCCAGCTCAATGAAACGCGCATTGTAATGGAAAGACTTCATCTTCCATGAAAGATACAACGGGTCGATCGGAATACAATGTCCACCCAAACCGGGGCCTGGAGTGAACTTCATAAAGCCGAACGGCTTGGTGGCGGCAGCATCGATCACTTCCCACACATCCACATCAAGGCGTTCGCACATGATCGCCAACTCATTGACGAGACCAATGTTGATCATGCGGAATGTGTTTTCCAGCAGCTTGGACATTTCTGCCGCCTCTGCTGTGGACACGTGATGCACGGTCTTGATCGCGCCTTCATACCAAACAGTAGCCACTTCACCACAGGTTTCAGTAATACCGCCCATCACCTTGGGCGTGTTGATGGTCGTGAAATCCTCACGGCCTGGATCCACGCGCTCGGGAGAGAATGCAAGGAACCAATCCTCGCCAATTTTCAGGTCATGTTCAATGCCAAGTTTTGGCAACAGCAACTCACGGGTAGTGCCGGGATAAGTAGTTGATTCCAACACAACCACCATGCCCTTGTGCATGTATTTCGCAAGTTCTTCCGTTGCAGAAATAATGAAGGACATATCCGGGTCACCCGTCTGGCGCAGCGGAGTCGGCACACAGATGCTAACCGCATCCATTTCCTTCAAAACGGCGAAATCTGTTGTGGCGGTGAACATGCCGTCTTTGACAAGTTTCGCGACGGCCTCTGTCTTCACATCAGGAATATAGGACCTTCCCGCCATCAGCGCATCGATCTTACGTTTGTCAGGGTCCACACCAGTGACATGGAACCCAGCTTCACCAAACACAACCGCCAGAGGCAGCCCCACATATCCCAAACCAAGAATGGCAACCTTTGCATTCTTTTCTTTTAACTTTTTTACAAGAGTTTCTTTTGTAGACATTTTTTATATCCGTTTCTTTATTATTTTCCGACGATGTATTAAATCTATTCAATTATGGATTCGTTCACAAATCCGTCCCCTAAGAGAGCGTTTCTTAAGCGCTTTTTGTACATGGATTACACTGATTTCACAGAAAATCTTTTAAAAATCTTGTTTTCCGTGTTGTCCATCAAATCCGTATACTTAAGAAACAGCCTCTAAAACAAACTCAATTGTTGCGGTTTATCATCCTGCTCAAGAACCACTTCTTTTTTCTTTGCAATCACAATCTTTCTGCCCAATGCAGCGCGAGCTTCATTTAGCTGGTCTGGCAATTTCGCAAAATCTGCAAGGATGGAAGGTTTCAATTGTGGCTGATGCAGCGCCGCCGCAGGATGGAACATGGGAATGACATACCTTTCGCCCACTTTCTGCATCTGCCCATGCACTGCACTGATCTTTGCGCCGGGGATGAACTTGTTCATCGAAAACCGCCCCAGCGTCACAATAATACTCGGATTGATCGCTTTTATCTGCGATTCAAGATGAAAGTC
The DNA here is from genome assembly GCA_964534345.1 of uncultured Anaerolinea sp. Taxonomy (GTDB): domain Bacteria; phylum Chloroflexota; class Anaerolineae; order Anaerolineales; family Villigracilaceae; genus Villigracilis. The sequence continues at coordinate 379 of CAZHOX010000318.1, read as the reverse complement.
ACATGCTGCCAATTCATCAGGCAGCGGATCGCGATTCCCCGGCGGGCGGCACTTGACCACATTGGCAATGAACACATCTGCGCGTGTGACTTCAGCTTGTGCAAGTAACTGGTCTAAAAATTTACCTGCCGCCCCCACGAACGGACGTCCCTGCTCGTTCTCATGAAAGCCCGGGCCTTCGCCAATGAACATGATCTCCGCTGTTGCAGGTCCATCGCCTGGCACAGACTTCTTGCGGCCTTCATGCAAGGCGCAATTTGTGCAAACCGATACATCTTTCGCGATCTGACCAAGCATCTCTTCGGCTGTCACTTCATCCTCCAGGCAAACGATCGAGAGACATCAAAATAGCGTCCTCGCCATTATCCTTGTAATATCC
>CAZHOX010000317.1:0-2961 GCA_964534345.1 uncultured Anaerolinea sp. | reverse complement strand
GCGAATATTCCGGCAGGCGCTGCTTTGGATGCATCCAACAATGCAAACTTACCAAGCATAAGCACAGATAATACAGTTACGTTCGACAATGTGGGTCCAACCGTAACGATCAATCAGGCAGCTGGTCAGTTGGATCCAACTGGTGCATCCCCGATCAACTTCACAGTGGTATTTAGTGAAGCAGTGACCGGCTTTACCGGTGCAGATGTCGCATTGACCGGCACCGCTGGTGCAACCACCGCAGTAGTAACAGGCGGCGGTACAACCTACAATGTAGCCGTCAGCGGCATGGCAGCTTCTGGTACTGTGATCGCAACGATCCCAGCTGGCAACGCTCAAGATGTGGCAGGGAACGGCAACGCAAACAGCACCAGCACCGACAATAACGTCACATTCGATTTCACTGCTCCATCAGTGACGATCAACCAGGCAGCTGGCCAAGCAGACCCGACCAATATTTCACCCATTGTGTTTGATGTGCTCTTCAGCAAGCCCGTCACTGGTTTTACAAATGTAGATGTCACCTTGGGCGGCACAGCCGGTGCAACAACTGCGGTTGTAGCAGGTTCAGGAACGACATACACTGTGACGGTAACTGGAATGACCTCGGATGGGACAGTGATCGCCTCGATCCCAGCCGGAGCTGCTGCTGATTCTGTCGGCAATACCAACACTGTCAGCACCAGCACCGACAACACGGTCACGTATGATACGGTCGGGCCCACAGTAACGATCAATCAGGCGGCTGCTCAAGTAGATCCAACTGGCACATCACCGATCAACTTCACAGTGGTGTTTAGCGAACCAGTGACAGGCTTTACAGATACCGACCTAAACCTCGGTGGGACAGCGGGTGCAACAACTGTGGTTGTGACAGGAAGCGGCGCGAACTACAACGTGGCTGCTAGTGGTATGACCGTCACCGGTACAGTATTCGTTACGATCACCGACACAGCAGGGATTGATGCAGCCGGCAACCCCAGCGCCGCCAGCACCAGCACCGACAATACGGTCACATACGATACAGGCGCTCCGACAGTGACGATCAACCAGGCGGCCAGTCAGGTGGACCCGACGAATGTCTCGCCGATCAACTTCACGGTTGTCTTCAATAAACCGGTTACAGGCTTTACGAATGCTGACGTGGTACTCACTGGCACTGCAGGTGCAACCACTGCAGTAGTAACTGGCACCGGCGCAACCTATAACGTGGAAGTCAGTGGCATGGGTGGGAGCGGCACAGTAATTGCTTCCATTCCAGCAGGCCGTGTGGTGGATTCTGCGAATAACGGAAACATCGCCAGCACCAGCACTGATAACACAGTCACGTATGATATTTCGGCTCCATCGGCAACGATCAACCAGTCTGCTGCACAGGCCGACCCAACCAATGCTTCGCCGATCAACTTCACGGTCGAATTTAGTGAACCGATCTTTGGCTTTACATCCGCTGATATTACGGTGGGTGGAACGGCAGGCGCAACTACAGCGGTTGTAACCGGCAGTGGAACAACCTACAATGTGGCCGTCAGCGGCATGGTAACAGACGGCACCGTAACGGCCGCCCTTGATGCTGGGACCGTAACTGATGTCACAGGCAATTCAAATACAGCCGCCACGAGCACGGACAATGAAGTTACATACAATACAACCAACCCAACCGTACTCGTTGAAAAGGCTGTTGGTCAGGCTGACCCAACGAATGTTTCACCGATCAACTTCACGGTTACATTTAGTGAATTGGTGGTTGGCTTCACGGATACAGATGTGGTGTTGGATGGAACTGCGGGCGCTAGCACTGTTGTCGTCACCGGCGCTGGCCCGGTCTATACGGTCACTGTCAGCGGTATGACGAAAGATGGCACTGTAACGATTTCCATTCCAGCCGGAGCAGCAACGGACCCGAGCAATAACCCCAATCCTGCAAGTGCTGCTGTTACCGTCACATATCTGGATAACGTTGGCCCATTTGTCGAGTCTCTCAACACAGTTCCCGAAACAGCAGACCACGTTCTCACCAGTGGAGAGACGGTCACATTCGACATCACCCAATTCAAGGTGAAGTTCAACCAACCTGTCTTTGATCCTCCTGGTGATGGTGAAGATGATGTAACCAACCCCAATAACTACATGCTCATCCGCGACTTGGGTGACACGGGCGGCTTGCAAACGGTCAGTTGTGTTGCTGGAGCAGTTGTACCAGCGGATACCAAAATTGCAATTGGCGCTGTGACCTACGACAACCAGACCTACACAGCAACCTTTACCATCAATAACAGCTTGCCGCTTTCAAACGGAGATTATCACCTGTTCGTCTGCGGTACCACTTCCATTGTTGACCCATTGGATAATTCACTGGCTTTGGTAGGCAGCAGTGGTAATGGCGGCACAGACTATCGCCACAGCTTCACCGTCAAAATAGCTGAAAATGGCGGCGGCGGAGGAGGCGGCGGAGACGACGAAGATGACAATGCCTCATCGTCAAATTCTGTTCTTGCAACGCCAGGCTTCCTGATTCCGGTCACGGGCTTTAGTCCAAATGAAGTTACCAAACTGCCTGCTCAACCGGAGAATAGAGCCTATTCCTCCATGGATAAGATCACCATTGAGATTCCGTCTCTTGGCATCAAGTTCCCCATTGTTGGAGTTTCAGTCACCGATAACGGTTGGAACCTGACATGGTTGAAGGACAATGTGGGCTACCTTGAGAGTTCAGCATACCCGACCTTTAATGGGAACACGGTGCTGACTGCGCACGTGAGAGACGCCAACAAGAACCTTGGGCCATTCTCCGATATCAAGGGTCTCAAATTGGGAGATCAGATACTGCTCCATGCATACGGCAAGGTCTATGTGTACGAAGTGCAGGAGAACACAAAGATCAAGCCCAATGACCTTTCCACCGCATTCAAGCATGAAGAATATTCGTGGGTCACGCTTGTGACTTGCGAAGATTACAAT
>CAZHOX010000316.1:0-2964 GCA_964534345.1 uncultured Anaerolinea sp. | reverse complement strand
AGATACTTCACTTGCAGAGACTTCCATCTGCACTGGCACGGATATCTTTACATCCGGTTCAGGCATTGCAGATGTTGCGCTTGGTGCAACCGTTTCTTTTGCACGTTGAACAGGTGCTTCCATCTGCACTCGCACAGATATTGTTTCTTCGTTCGGTTCAGCCATTGCAGGTTTTACGCTCGATACAACCGTCTCTTTCGCAGGTTGAGATACTTCACTTGCAGGCACTTTCATTTGCACTGGCACAGATGTTTTTTCTACTTCCGGTTCAGGCATCGCAGGTTTCGCGCTCGGTGCAACCGTCTCTTTCGCGGGTTGAGCCATTTCACTTGTGGAGACTTCCATCTGTACCGATGAATTTGTCTTTGCCACATCTGGTTCAGGCATCACAGGTTTTGCGTTCGGTGCAACTGTCTCTTTTGCAGGTTGAGTTATTTCGCTTGCAGGCACTTTCATCTGCATTGGTGAATTTATCTTTGCAACTTCTGATTCAGACATCACAGATTTCGCACTCGGAGCGATCGTCTCTTTCATAGGCTGAGATACTTCACTTGCAGAGACTTCCATCTGCACTGGTGAATTTATCTTTGCCACATTTGGTTCAGTCGTTGCAGATTTTGTACTCGGTGCAATGGTTTCTTTTGCAGGTTGAGCAGGTACTTCCATCTGCGCTGGCACAGATATTTTTTCCACATCCGGTTCAGACATTGCAGATTTTGAGCTCGGAGCGATCGTCTCTTTCACAGGTTGAGCCATTTCACTTGTGGAGACTTCCATCTGTACCGATGAATTTGTCTTTGCCACATCTGGTTCAGGCATCACAGGTTTTGCGTTCGGTGCAACTGTCTCTTTTGCAGGTTGAGTTATTTCGCTTGCAGGCACTTTCATCTGCATTGGTGAATTTATCTTTGCAACTTCTGATTCAGACATCACAGATTTCGCACTCGGAGCGATCGTCTCTTTCATAGGCTGAGATACTTCACTTGCAGAGACTTCCATCTGCACTGGTGAATTTATCTTTGCCACATTTGGTTCAGTCGTTGCAGATTTTGTACTCGGTGCAATGGTTTCTTTTGCAGGTTGAGCAGGTACTTCCATCTGCGCTGGCACAGATATTTTTTCCACATCCGGTTCAGACATTGCAGATTTTGAGCTCGGTGCAACCGTCTCTTTCACAGGCTGAAGCATTTCACTTGTGGAAACTTCCATCTGTACCAATGAATTTGTCTTTGCCACATCTAGTTCAGGCATCACAGGTTTTGCGTTCGGTGCAACCGTTTCTTTCGCAGGCTGAGCCATTTCGCTTGCAGACACTTTCATCTGCGCTGGCACAGATATTTTTTCTACATCCGGCTCAGGCATCACAGATTTTGTGCTCGGGACAACTGTTTCTTTTGCAGGCTGAGCCATTTCACTTGCAGGCACTTTCATTTGCGCTGGTGAATTTGTCTTTGCTACGTTCGGTTCAGCCATTGTAGATTTGGCGCTCGGTACAACTACTGTTTTCTTCGTAGGTTGAGCAGGAGCTTCTGCTTGCACTGATGAATTTGTCTTTGTCACATCTGGTTCAGGTATCACAGGTTTCGCGCTCGAGGCAACCGTCTCTTTCACGGGTTGAGGCGTTTCACTTGCAGAGGCTTCCATCTGCACTGGCACGGATATCTTTTCTACATCCAGTTCAGGCATTGCAGATTTTGCATTCGGTACATCAGTCTCTTTTGCAGGTTGAGGCATTTCACTTGCAGAGACTTCCATCTGCGCTGGTGAATTTTTCTTTGCCACATCTGGTTCAGGCATCGCCAGTTTCGCGCTCGGGACAACCGTCTCTTTCACAGGCTGAAGCCGCTGATTTGTGGAAATATTCACCGAAGCAGGAGCAGGCTTATTTTCCTGCGGTGATTCAAATTCATCGCTGATCACTATCTTTGAGGGTTGCTGGTGTGAAGCAATCGTCTCAACCGTTGGCTGAATGGTTTTATTTTCAAAAGGATTGACCTGCACACGCACATTCTTTGTTGCCGTTGGCATAGTGGGTTTATCACGGTTAGCCGCTGTGGCTGCTTTTTCAGCAGAGACATTTACATCCTCAGTAAGTGTTGATTTTGTCCCTGCAAAGGTTGTTTTTTCATTCAGAGTATTTGGCTTGCTCACTGCCTGGGAAATCACCCTGGCGGGAACTTTTGTTTGAGACAGTTCTGGCGCTACCGCATCCTTTTGAGAGAGTGGCCTTGTCTCTGAGGCTGGAGCTTTTTGTTTCACATCGGCATTGTCATCAACGGCAATGGGTTCTTTTTCAACTGGTGTTTTTGTAACTGAGTTTTCAGCTTTCTCTACGGGTTGTGCAACTGCAAAAGTAGCAGCTTTGGGTTGGCTTGTTTCAACAAGAATTTGCATTGCGGCTGGCGCATTGATCTTGGTAGATAAAACAACAGGGCGAACAGGTGAATAAAGATTTGGCGTTTCCGTGTTCTCAGGAACATGAACTGATTCACTGGACTGGGCCATTGGGATTTTGAAGGAAACCGGTTTTGCTGCGGAAATGTTTCCATCTTTATGGACAGGGATTTTCACGCCAGTTCTTTCTTTCAAGTTTTCCACATCCATTGCCGGTGTGGGTGCAGTCACAGCTTTTGTATTCGCAGTGAAAGTCGTTGCAGGCTGTTCGTGGGATTCTTCAATTTCCTTTGGCTGTGGTTCTGTCTTTAATTTGAGCGGCGGATTTGGGCCTGCTTCCACCGTTTGTTCGGCTTGGGTAGCTGGCACAGAGAAACCAGCCTTTTCAGGAAATGCAACTTGTTGATCGTGTATCTGGAGATTCTGCTTGGGCTGGGTGGCGGCGGGTTGAACAGAATCAGTTGTCAGGGCGGGTTGATCGACCGAATTGACAGATTCAACATGGCTGTTGGCATCCAATCCATGAATGGATTCCGGCATGGCTGGCGGTTGAATCGTCGCAAGAAAAGC
>CAZHOX010000315.1:0-2989 GCA_964534345.1 uncultured Anaerolinea sp. | reverse complement strand
CAATCAGAACGATAATCAACAAGGCAATGGTCAGCAAAACAATGGTCAACAAAATGGACGCAGACCTTCACACCCATCTTTGAATGCCTGCGCAAATCTGACAGAAAACGCTGCCTGCTCTTTCATCGGCAAAAACCAAAACACAATCAACGGTTCATGCCAGATCGTGCAAAACTCTCAACTGGCTTGTGTCCGTGACGGCGGTTCAGGAAGGCCATAGTAAAAAAATAAACGCCATTGCTCTGTCAAGGACTAAGCTCTCGACAGAGCAATGGCAAGGAGATACATCAATGAAACGAACTTCTCTACTATCACTCGCCGCATTAATAACCATCACCGCGCTGACGGCGTGCCGCGGCACACCACCGCAGCCAAATACAAACAATGAACCGCAAAGCACTATGGTCAGCGCAATAAATGTACCGGCTCAGAACTCCACTACCAACACATCCAACACCGCAGAGACGATCAATGTCAAAGCCGAAGTGTGGGCAGATAACTGGTTTGCCTTCTATCTTGGCGACCAACTCGTAAAGGAAGATTCAGTCCCGATCACGACCGAGCGTTCGTTCAACTCAGAGACTTTCACGTTCAGCGCATCCTACCCACTGACCTTGAACTTCATTGCAAAAGATTTCAAGGAAAACGACTCAGGCCTCGAATACATCGGCACGAACAGACAACAGATGGGAGATGGCGGCCTCATTGCCCAATTCACAAACGCAGATACAGGTGAGTTGATCGCTGTGACCAATTCCAATTGGACATGCACCGTCATCCACGAAGCGCCACTGGATAAATCCTGCGAAAGAGAATCCAACCCTGTGGCAGGTCAAGCGCCATGTGGATTTACCTCCCTCGAAGAACCCCTCGGTTGGAAAGATGCCGGCTTCGATACTTCGTCATGGAGCAATGCTTCAATGTACACCGCAGAGCAAGTCAACCCGAAAGATGGGTATGGTCAAATCTCATGGAACTCATCCGCTCAATTCATCTGGGGTTCAGACCTCGAAACGAGCAACACGGTTCTGTGCAAGTTAATTGTTTCAGTGCCATAACAGCAGGATACAAATGAAGATCAAATTATCACTCCTTCTTGCAATCCTAATATTGACAGGCTGTTCCCTTGCCCCCGGCACACCACCGCCAACTCCATCCGCTTCAACTGCGGCAACTTCTGAACAAGCGGTCACATCTTCAAACGGGTCTTTCACACTTACCAGTTCCGAAGTCACTGAAGGTGGAGCACTCCCCACAGAGTTCACTTGTGATGGAGCGAGCGCAACCCTGCCCCTCTCATGGAAAGATGCGCCCGAAGGCACAAAAAGTTTCGCCGTGGTCATGCATCACATCCCCGGCCCGGGTGACACGCACTGGTATTGGGTCATGTACAACATCCCCGCAAATATCACCAGCCTTGAAAAAAATGTCTCTGGCATTGGCACACTGGGCAACAACAGTGTGAACGGTGAAACAAAATATGCGCCGCCCTGCTCCAAAGGGCCTGGCGAAAAAGTGTACACCTATACCGTTTATGCGCTTTCTGCCGAACCTCAGCTTTCTGTTCCTGCAAGCGAAGTCAACCGCGATGTTTTACTCAATGCGATCAAAGATATCACGCTTGCCAGCGCATCATTGAACGTGACCTATACGAGATAAACCATGTCCATCACAAGACGCGATTTCTTACGACTCTCTGCCTACGGATTCGGAACAGCCTTCCTCACCGCTTGTGGATATGGAACAGGAGGAAACCCCGCGCCTCTTAACCCAACCGATATGCCTGCTCTGTCACCAACTGTCATTTCTCAAGCTCTGACAGAGCTCGGCTTCGCGGCCTTCGCAGACAAAGTGAAGGTGTATCAAGACAATCAATATCTGTACGTTGAATCGAACGGAATGCCCGCCCACCCACTCATGATAGGGATAAAAAGCTGGCAGCAGCAAGTCCCGTTGCCGCAACCGTACACCGGAAACAACGCATGGAAGATTCCGCTGCACCCCGTCATTGCAGAGAACCCTGTTTCAGCAAAGACATCCCTCTATCGCGGCGCGATTGCGCTAGCCGTAAACGGCGTCCCTATTTTCAATGCACTCAACAATCGCGGTGATGATGCCTATCTGTATGGTGAGTTGGATGAATGGGGCGGTCACTCAGGCCGCGCGGACGATTATCACTACCACGTTGCCCCGCTTCATCTTTCAGAGATCGTCGGCATCGACAAACCCATCGCCTACGCCCTTGATGGCTTTCCCATCTACGGCCTCACCGAACCTGATGGTTCCCCCGTCACCGCATTGGATGAATTCAACGGCCACTACACTGCAGACGGAAGTTATCACTATCACGGCACGAACACCTATCCCTACATCAACGGCGGGATGCGCGGAGTAGTCACCATCAGCGGCGACCAGATCGAACCGCAGCCGCACACCACCCCCATCCGCGAAGCACTGCAACCGTTGAAAGGTGCCACGATCACCAATTTCACAGAAATAGATTCCACACATTATGCGCTGGAATATCAGATCAACGGCCAGAAATGTTATATCAACTATGGCATTGACGGAAGCATATACACCTTTGAATTTGTGGATGCTTTAGGAATAAAGACAATAGAAACGTACACAAGGCACGAATAAAAAATTGGGCGATATTTAATCGCCCAATTTTTTATTTATTAATTTCCTCGTAAACTTCCCTGGGAATATCAGCCACTCGATAGATATATACATAATCAAGACCGTTGATCACAATGACCTTCTCTGGGGTAATCTCTTGCAACGCTCCCAGAACCTTTTCTGTTTCCGGTTGTTTTGCGCGCACGATCGGGTACAAAACTAAATAATCGCTTTTCTGCATCTCATCTACAATTTCGGAATAATTCTTTTCAAGCAGATGAATTCGCTTAAAGACTACGGTCTCACCGGGGAAGAAGAAGGAGAACGTCCCCATGCCGCTATATACATAAGCACGAATCTTTTCTGC
>CAZHOX010000314.1:0-2996 GCA_964534345.1 uncultured Anaerolinea sp. | reverse complement strand
GAAGAGAAGTTATCCAAAATACGGACTTGATCTCCACGCTCTAAAAGAGTGCGTGTGATATGAGAGCCGATAAATCCTGCGCCGCCTGTTACTAAATATTTCATTATCTACCTGTCCTTCTTATGACTGTTCCAATGGTTCGTAGGACAATATTCATGTCCATGTTCAACGTGCGATGTTTAATGTAATACAGGTCGTACTCAAGTTTGACCACAGTCTCTTTGATCGTGGCAACGTATCCATAATTGATCTGCGCCCAGCCTGTGAGACCGGGTTTCACCAAAAGCCTTGCGCGGTAAAAGGGAATCTGCTTTTGATATTCCGCCACCAGTTCGGGGCGCTCCGCGCGCGGGCCAACAAGGCTTATTTCACCTTGCAACACGCTCAAAAATTGAGGCATCTCATCCAAACGGGTTTTTCGCAGGAAATTGCCAACCTTGGTCACACGCGGGTCATTTTCCACAGCGGCCTTTGCTTCGCCGTCGGCTTCTGCATCCTGCTTCATGGTACGGAATTTATAGATTCTGAAAACACTGCCCCCTTTGCCAAGCCTTGTTTGAGAATAAAAAATGGGAAAACCGCTTTCCACCAAAATTGCAAATGCAATAAATGGGAAAAGCAGCATGAATACCAATGTCCCAACAAACCCACCAAGAATATCCATAATACGCTTGGCTAACTCATACGTGCCGCTGACCCGTACCTGATCTACAAAAGAGCGGATCACCCAATCGGATTCAAGATGCTCGATGGGAACACGTTGGGTAAGCTCTTCGTACATGATCTGCATACGGGAAATTTCAACGCCGCGTTCCTGAGTATCCAAAATAGTCTGGAAGGTTTCGCCTTTGATCTCGCCGTTGATGGCAACCACAATATCTGAAACGCGATAATCTTCAATAATATCGAGGAGATGTTCACTCGTCCCAAGAACGGCAAAACCAAAATAGGATTTATTCTTCTTTCGCAGGTCATCATCAATGAAGCCGAGCAGAATGAATGGAGGCGGACTAAGTTTGCGGTAAATGTCCGCAAGCGAATGGCCTGCCTTGCCTGCTCCCACGATGAGTACACGACGCATTAACCCTGATGAGGTGTAGAGTCTGATGTAGATGGCGCGCCAGCCCAAGGTTAAGAAAGAGGCGAGGACAAGGAACGCACCCACTGCAATACGCGGCAGAGAGTTCGGGTCAAGATTAATCGTAAAGAGCAGAGAATAAGCCAGCAAACCAACGATGGGCGCAACGGCAATTCCACGCAGGGTTTTGCGCCAGTTGCCCGCGGAATGCGGGTCATACGATTCCACCATCAAAAGCAGCCAGATAAGCGGAAGAATGTAAAACCAAAGGGGAACTTCAAACGAGATCAAGCGCACTGCCCTGGCTTGCGACAATCCGCTATCCATTAATTTATAAAGAGAATATTGATACCAAAAATAGATCGCGCCGCCCATGGCGCTAACAGATGCGATAAAGTCACCCACTAGTAAAATGGCGCGCTGTTCGCTGGGTCGTAATCTTAATGAAGGTCGGTAAATATCAGCCATTTTTTTTGAACAAACTTAAAACGCCGCTCCATAAAAAGCCCGCGCCCCATGAAAAATGCATGGTGGAAATCGCGAACGGCAACCCCCAAAGAAGAAACCCTTTCCTTTTATTGATCGCCAGTTTCAAACCGGCCAGCCCCAAAATTGAAAAATAAGCAAGTGATTGCGCGGCAAACAGATAGCGTGCAAACACAAACCACAAGGATAACACAAACAGAATGAAGAAGCTTAATACAAATACGGGCGGTAATGCTTGCCGCCAGCGCAGAGTGTGTGGATAGCGCCTGAGCATTTGGAGTTTCCAATATCCGTAACGCCAATATTGAGTTGCCAGCTTGCCAAGCGTGCTTCTTGAAAAATAAACCGAGCGAATGGATGGGTCGAGCCAGACAACGCCGCCCGATTCACGCACGCGGGTGTTGAATTCGTAATCTTCGTTGGAAAGCAATGTCTCATCGAATGCGCCGATTCTTTCGATCAACGCACGGCGGAAGGAACCGAACGGCACCGTATCCACCGCGCCCGCATTGGCGTTCAGGCGGTACATCGCATCCCCCACTCCCAATGGATGCGCCGCCGCAAATGAAATGGACTCAGCGACCCATGTCTCTGCACCGGGGCGAATCTCCCACACGCCGCCCACATTCTCTCCCTTGCCCGATTGATGCGCCGCCACGCAGCGCTCCACATATTCTGGGATGGGCATCGAATGCGCATCCAAGCGGACAATGATCTCGCCTCTGGACTCACGAATAGCCTGATTCAGTCCCGAAGGAATCGTCTTCGCTTTATTATCCACCACATGCACAGACAATTCCGCATGTTCCTTTTGGAAAGTAGCGATCACATCCCGCGTGCGGTCTGTGGAAAGACCGTCTGAGATGACCAGCTCCAAATGCTCACGCGGGTATGTCTGCGCGAGAACTGCCTCCAGCAAGTGGCGGATGGTGGCTTCCTCGTTATAACAAGGAACAATAATGGAAACAAAGGGTTGGGTAGTCGTCATTCTCGGGTTTCAGGCAAGGATTCGCCGCCAAAAAGAGGCGGCGGAAGAATTTCATTTTCTACGAGCAGTTGTCTTTGCAGCCTGAGGAGCAAGAGGCAGTGAAACCTCAAAGGTTGCACCCTCCCCCAACCTGCTGCGGACGCTAATTCTACCACTATGAGCCTGCACAATTTCATGTGCGATCGCCAGCCCCAGCCCCGCACCGTGGCTCTCGCCTCCCTTGCGGGCAGGGTCTGCCTGATAGAACCGCCCGAAAATATGTGCCTGCGCCTCCTCTAGAATTCCAGCACCCGTATCTGTCACCGAGATGAGCATTTCGTTATTCTGAACCGAAGCCCGCAAAGAGATCAACCCGCCGCGCGGAGTGAACTTGAGCGCATTATCTACCAGATTGGTGAAAACCTGCGCCATGCGGTCCCCATCTGCTGTGACGGTTGGCAGGTC
>CAZHOX010000313.1:0-3005 GCA_964534345.1 uncultured Anaerolinea sp. | reverse complement strand
CACGGACTCAAGCCTGAAGATCTGGTCTTCGATGATCTCACCTTTACCCTTGCCACTGGTGATGTTGAATTCGTTGACTCTGCAAAAGAGACCATCGAAGGCATTCGCCTCATTAAGCAGAATCTACCCGGCGTGATGACGTCGCTTGGAGTAAGCAATCTATCCTTTGGTTTTGCTCCGCAAGCCCGCCCGCCATTGAATTCGGTCATGCTCTATTACTGCGTTCAAGCTGGCTTGGACATGGCCATCGTCAATGCCGCGCATGTGATGCCTTATGCAGAGATCGGAACTGAAGAACGCAATCTGTGCGAAGATTTGATTTTCAATCGCCGCGCAGACGCGTTGCAACGCTTCATTCAACATTTTGAAACAGTCACTGTTTCAACCGAGGCTGTTGTCGCTGACCCCACAGCAGGTATGACCCCTGAACAGCGCCTACACTGGAAAATCTTGCATCGCGTCAAGGAGGGTGTTGAAGCAGATATTGATGAGATCATCAACCGCGAACCAACCGGTGGGCGTTCCGCTCGTCATGAAATCGCCGTCCACACCCTTAACACGGTTCTCCTCCCCGCCATGAAAGAAGTGGGAGATAAATTCGGCGCGGGTGAATTGATCCTGCCCTTCGTGCTGCAATCAGCTGAAACGATGAAAAAGACCGTCTCTCATCTTGAGAATTATCTTGAGAAGGTGGAAGGCGTCACCAAGGGAACTGTTGTCATTGCCACCGTCTATGGTGATGTGCATGACATCGGGAAAAACCTCGTCAAGACCATTCTCGCCAACAACGGCTACACCGTGGTTGACCTTGGCAAGCAAGTCCCTGCTGAGACGATCATCACAAGAGCCGTGGAAGAAAATGCAACCGCGATCGGCTTATCTGCCTTGCTGGTCTCCACCTCTAAGCAGATGCCTCTTATCGTCAACGAAATGCACCGCCGCGGACATAAGATCCCGATCCTCATTGGCGGCGCAGCCATCAACCGCCGCTTTGGTCGCCGCATCCTCTTTGCGGAGGATGGCAACGCGTACGAGCCGGGTGTCTTCTATTGTAAGGATGCCTTCGAAGGCTTGGACACGATGGATGCGTTGATCGACCCCAATCGCAAACCTGCCATGCTCGAACAACTCCGCAAAGATGCGGACATGGAGATGGGGCGTGCCTCGCAGACTCCCGAACATCGCAAGACGGAAGGCACACGCTCGAACATCGTTCCTGCACCAATTGCATTGCCCGCCAAACTTGGTCAGCGCATTGTAAAAGACATGCCTTTGGAAATGGTACTCAAGCATCTCAACATCAATGAGTTATATCGTCTCTCCTGGGGCGCGAAGAACACTCACGGCGCGGAATGGGACAAGATGAAGAAAGACTTCGATGCCCGCCTCGCCAAAATGACCAAAGACGCGCTCAAGGATGGCTGGCTCAAACCGCAAGCCGTGTACGGCTACTTCCCCTGTCAGGCAGATGGCGATGACCTGATCATCTATGAAGACGCCGAAAACAAAAAAGAGATTGCGCGCTTCAACTTCCCACGCCAGCCGTATGACGATCACCTTGCGCTCTCAGATTACTATGCCACTGTTGAATCAGGTCAAATGGATGTGGTTGCTTTGCAGGTTGTCACCGTTGGACTCGAAGCCACCGAAAAGTTTGAGAAAATGCAGGCCGCCAATGACTACACCGAAGCCTACTTCACCCACGGCCTCGCCGTCCAAACTGCCGAAGCGACAGCGAACTACCTGCACGAACACATCCGCCGCGAGTTAGGTCTGAGCGAAGAGCAGGGCAAGCGCTATTCATGGGGCTACCCAGCCATCCCCGAATTGGAAGATCACTTCAAGGTCTTCAAACTACTTCCTGCTGTAGAGACAGAACTTGGAATGAGCCTTTCCCCATCAGGCCAACTCATTCCTGAACAATCCACCGCAGCGATCATTGTCCACCATGCACAGGCAAAATATTACAGTGTAGGCGAAAGCCGCGTTGAACAACTAATGAAGTAGCACGTTGAAACAGGTACGCAAGGAAGCGGGATCTGCCTCCTTGCGTACCTGTTTACTTGTATGCCTGTTTACCTGTATACTTGCCGCATGAAACAATCCCTGCAAACCGCATTCAAACTATGGATTGGAATTACCCTGCTGGTCATTGCCAGTCTTCTTGCCATCTACCTCCGCAATGGACAGGCTGGCCTCGACCTCTTTATTCAGCAATGGCCTTTATCGAACCTTGCAATAACCCTCGCCGCCACCACGTTGACATGGCTCCTGTTAGGCGTGCTGTTTTACATGCTAGCCAACGAAAAAATAAACGCAGGCAATGCACTTCTCTTTGCTGGCTTCTTCCTCATCATGTTCGTTTATCTCAACATCCTGCGCGAGCGGCTTCGCTACGGCGATTATCACTACTACCTCGAAGCAGCAACCGCCTTTGCCAACGGACAAACCCTGCCCGACACCTATCTTTATCTTCCGCTTTGGGGAGCCTTGCTTCAATTCCTCGTCCCTCTCGGCGATCAAGGTTTCCTCGTCACCTTGTGGACAGTCAACATCATCGCCCTCGGCGCTTTCTACTTTCTACTTGTCCAGATCCTCGAACGATATAATTTTTCACACCGTTTTGCAGTCATCACCGCCATCCTCTTCCTCCTCGTCAACGCCCCTCTCCAGCGGACATTGGGATTCGTCCAGGTCAACCTCATGGTGTTGGATCTTGTCTTCCTCAGCATCCTCACCTACCCCAAGAACACGCTTCTCTCCGCCCTGACACTTGCCCTCGCTGTTCACCTAAAGACTTCCCCCGCTGTGCTAGTCCTTGCTTTCCTTCTCGAATTCAATTGGCGCTGGATGTTCTGGTTCGCCGTCAGCTTTCTCGTCATTGCCGCAATCCCCGTCCTCACCGATGGCATCTCTCCCTATCTCGATTATCTGACCAACATCCGCATCCTCACCGAAATCCCAGACACCAACTTTCACGACACTTCCTTCGATTCCTTCCTGCG
>CAZHOX010000312.1:0-3014 GCA_964534345.1 uncultured Anaerolinea sp. | reverse complement strand
CAAGAGGAGGATCTAACCCAAAGCGTGGTTTGTGCGCCCATCTGGTCAACGGGCAAGGTCATCGGCGTCATTACACTGTATTCCAACGAGACAAATGCCTTCCCCGAATCCAGTGTCAGCCTGCTCACAACCTTGTCTGCCAACTTGGGCGTGGCACTACAAAATGCCCGTCTCTTCGATGAAACCCAGCGCCTGCTCAAAGAGACCGAGCAACGCGCGCAGGAACTTGCGATCATCAACTCGGTACAAGAAGGGCTTGCCTCCAAGCTGGACATGCAAGCCATCTTCGATCTGGTCGGCGACAAGATCCGCGATATGTTCGACGCGCAATCCATCGTAATTAGTTCCTTCGATCATGACAAAAAGGTTTCGCGGCTGGATTACGCTTTCGAAGATGGGCAGCGCATATACGATGATGAATTGCTGCCGTTCAGCCCTGCAAATAATTACATGATCGAAACGCGGCAATCGGTTGTGATCAATGAGAATGCAATTGAAGAGAGTAAACGGTATGGAATAAAAGTCATCGAAGGCACGCAAGCCGCCAAATCTTTAATCTTTGTTCCGTTCGGAACAGGATCACAGGTCAATGGCTATTTCAGTTTGCAGAATATAGAACTGGAGAATGCATTTGCAGAGTCGGATGTGCGCCTGTTGCAAACACTGGCAAGCAGTATGGGAATCGCGCTCGAGAACGCCCGTCTCTTTGACGAAACCACCCGCCTCTTAAAGATCACCGAAGAACGCAACGCTGAATTGGCGGTTATTAACAGTGTACAAGAAGGGCTTGCCTCCAAACTGGAGTTTCAATCCATCATTGACCTGATCGGTGATAAGGTTACAGAGATTTTCAATGCGCAAGCCACCCTGATCTCTTTGTATAACCCCATCACGCAAGAGATCGATCATAAATATCTCATTGAACGCGGCGAGCGCATCCACTTTGACAGACCACTACCCATCGATAAATTCCGACAACGGGTTGTAAAAAGCCGTCAACCCTGGTTGATTAATCAAGATTATCAGAAAGTGACCATTGAAGTCGGGGAGGAACCCGTGCTCGAAGGGGAAGAGCCAAAGTCACTGCTCTTTGTGCCCATGATTGTCGGTGAAGGCGTAACAGGCATCATTAGCCTGCAAAATCTGGATACCGAAAACGCCTTCAGCGATTCGGATGTGCGCCTGCTTGCAACCATCGCGTCTAGCATGAGTGTAGCGCTCGAGAATGCGCGTCTCTTCGAAGAAACTCAGCGCCTCTTAAAGATCACCGAAGACCGCGCCGCCGAGCTTGCCATCATCAACTCGGTGCAAAAGGGTCTGGCATCCAAGTTGGATATGCAAGCCATTTATGAGTTGATCGGCGATAAGTTGGGCGAAATCCTGCACACCCACGATATCGATATCCGCTTATTCGATGTGCCCAATGACAAAGTCTATTATCCCTACCTGATGGAAAAAGGCGAGCATTTTGAGATCGAACCATCGCCGTTCAGAGGCATGTCGAAATACGTTTACGAAACCAAACAAATGCTGGTCGTGCATGAAGATCTGCCCGGCTTTATGCAAAAAGTCGGTTCAAATGTTTTGCCCGGCACCCAAATGGAAAAAAGCTTTGTCGGTCTGCCAATTACCAGCCGTGGCGAGGTGATTGGTATGGTCGGCATCAGCGACTATGAAAAGGAAAACGCTTTTAGCGAGTCGGACTTGCGCCTTTTGCAAACAGTCGTTTCCTCCATGAGCGTGGCGCTCGAAAATGCACGTCTTTTTAATGAGACCCAGCGCCTCTTAACAATCACTGAAGACCGCGCCGCCGAACTCGCAGTGATTAACAGCATCCAACAGGGTTTGGCAGCCGAATTAGACCCGCAAGCTATTGTTGAGATGACTGGCGATAAACTGCGCGAAGTGCTTCACACCGAATCTCTGGGCATTCGCTTGTACGACGCTCAAAACGACCTCATGCAATATGTGTATGAATACATTCAGGGTGAGCGCCGAAGCTACTCACCCAGGCCGCCCGTCAATGGCGGCACATTCGAGCGAATTTCGAAAACCCGGCAGCCCTTTGTGCGTAATACCCTTGCCGAACGTGAAGCGCTGGGGTTGAGTCTTTTACCGGAAACTGAAGCCGCCAAATCCAGCGTCAATGTGCCCATCATCGGCAGTGACCGTGTGATCGGTATCATCATTGTGCAAGACCACGAAAAAGAATATGCCTTTAGCGACTCGCAAGTGCGTTTATTGCAAACTGTGGCGGCAAGTATGGGCGTGTCGCTCGAAAATGCGCGTCTCTTCGATGAAACCCAGCGCCTGCTAAAGGAGACTGAAGACAGGGCAGCCGAACTAAGCATGATCAATGTAGTCCAACAGACTCTGGTCTCCAACCTGGATATCAAGGCTATCTATCAAGCTGTTGGCAAAAAACTGGCTGAATTATTCAATGTTCAATCGGCCGCGATCTATACTCTTGATTTTGAGAGCAAGCTCCTGAACTACGAGTTCGCCTATGAACAAGGCCGCGAATGGGAGATTCCTCCCAAGCCCGCCACCAGCCTGCACCTTCATATTATGGATCAGGTCGTTTCCACACGCAAAAGTTTTGTCGTTCCGGGTAATTTCCCTGAATTCGCCGCGCAATTTCCCGATTTCAAATCTGCCCGTACCCATCCGCCGAAATCGTTGTGTGCCGTGCCGATCCTCATCCGCCAAAATTCGATCACCGGCATTTCATTGCAAAGCCTTGAAAAGGAAAATTTCTTCAACAAGTCGGCCTTGCGTCTCTTGGAAACCATCGCCAATGCCACAGGGGTGGCACTCGAAAATGCCCGCCTCTTCGATGAAACCCAGCGTCTGTTACGTGAAACTGAGGAACGCGCCGCAGAGATGACTGCGATCAGCAATGTCACACAGGCCATAGTGGCAGAAACAGACCTGGATAACATGATCCAGATCATCGGGAGTCAGATGCGCGAAACCTTCAATGCCGATATCGCCTATCTGGCATTGCTCGATCC
>CAZHOX010000311.1:0-3080 GCA_964534345.1 uncultured Anaerolinea sp. | reverse complement strand
TGTGATATAGTAGCCCGCTATGAGACGAATCATCGGCATCCTTCTTATCGCCATCTCGGCGGCATCGTTCGGGACACTCGCCATCTTTGGCCGCTATGCCTACAACGACGGCATGGATATTTACACCGTCCTCTTTTTGCGATTTGGAATCTCCGCCTCTTTCATGACCGTCATCCTGATTCTGCGCAAGGAGCATTTCCCACGCGGACGCATTCTCGCGCAACTCGTCGGCATGGGTGCGCTTGGATACGTGGGGCAATCATTTCTATATCTAACGGCCATCAAATATGCCTCTGCCGGACTGGTGGCATTGCTGTTATATCTTTACCCATTCTTCGTTGCAATCCTCTCGATGATCTTCCTGCGCGAAGTTATCACACGGGTGAAAATTCTTGCCTTGCTGCTGGCACTCTTCGGCACAGCGCTCACGGTCGGCCCTGTCAGCGGACAGTTGATCGGTGCGCTCATGGCAATCACTGCGGCATTGATCTATTCCATTTACATCATCGTTGGCACAGGTGTGATGAAGCATGTCTCGGCTGTGCAATCGTCCACGATCATTTTCGCATCCGCAGGTGCAGTGTATGGATTGTTAGCCTTTGCCAATGGCGCTCATTTCCCTGCAAGTAATTCGGGCTGGCTCGCCATGCTGGGAATTATTGTTGTCTCAACGATTATTCCTGTGGTCACATTTTTGGCAGGGCTGGAGCGGATTGGTCCCACCAATGCGGCTATGCTTTCCACGATCGAACCTATCATCACAGTCTTGCTTGCAGCCTGGCTTTTTGGTGACAAGCTGCTCCCCATTGTGATGGTCGGCGGCGGGTTGATTCTGGTGGCTGTCATTTTGTTGACACGGGCAGAGCTTGGAAATGTAAGTGAAAGTCATCCAGGGGTATAGATATATGAATCTTCTCGGTGAAATTGCAGGACTCGCCACCTCTTTCTTCTTTGCATCAACAGCGATCATCTTCACAAAAGCAGGTCGGCTGCTGGGCTCACAGGTCACAAATCGCATCCGTCTCTCGTTTGCGTTGCTCTACCTCCTCATCTTGAACCTGATTCTTTTTCATTCGCCGCTGCCGTTTTCGGCAGGTTCTACCCGCTGGCTGTGGCTAAGTCTTTCAGGAGTCGTAGGGCTTTCATTGGGAGATGCTTTTCTTTTCAGGTCGTATGTTACGGTTGGTCCACGACTTGGCAGTTTGCTGCTGAGTCTCGCTCCAATTTTCGGCTCCATCATTGCATGGATATTCTTTGGCGAAACACTGACGCCAATGCAAATACTTGGCATTGTCCTCGCATTGGCTGGCATTGGTTGGGTGGTGACCTCTCACAAAGAAGAGGGCAATACACCAAGCGGACATATGCGAGAGGGAGTGATCTTTGGCGTGCTGGCAGGGCTTGGGCAGGCGGTGGGACTTGTCCTTTCCAAGCAGGCCATGGCGGGAGGGTTTTCCCCTTTTCAAGCAAACGCAATTCGAATGCTTGCCGCTGTCATCTTCATGCTGGGGTGGACAATTATCGAAGGACAAGTTAGCCCCACCTTTGAGGCCATTCGTCAACAACCCAAAACACTCTGGCTGGTTGCTTTCGGCGCAATACTTGGGCCAGTGTTGGGCGTGTCCGCTTCGCTGCTGGCGGTGCAACACGCCGAAATTGGTGTCGCCAGTACATTGATGGCGCTCCCGCCTGTCATCGTGCTGCCGATCAGTTATTTTGTTTTCAAAGAAAAGATAGGCTGGCAGGGAATTGCAGGAACTATTCTTGCAATTTTAGGAGTATCTGTCTTGTTTTTGGCATAAGCCAAAAACACAATATCAAGGATATAATGAACCAGTAGCGAGAAATCGCTATTTCACGCGAATCCTGCGTCGCACCCTACGGGCGGATTCTTTTTGATGAGCAAGACCTCTCATCAAATTAGGTGCGGCGCATATCTCACAACTCCCCTAGCGTATTCAAAGCCCCAAGTGGGGCTGTACCCTTTGCGGTTCTAATTAAATAAGGAAAGATATGGACTTCAATCAATTTCAACTTGATTCCCGCCTCATGCAGGGAATTACCAAGGCTGGCTATGAAAAAGCCACACCCATCCAGGAGGCAGCCATCCCTGCAGCCTTGCGTGGACGGGACATCATCGGCACAGCGCAAACAGGCACAGGCAAGACCGCCGCATTCGTGCTTCCCATTCTCAACAAACTGCTTACTGGTCAACGCAACGTTGCGCGTGCACTTATCGTCACTCCAACCCGCGAACTCGCCGAACAGATCAACGATGTTGTCAAAGTCCTCTCAGCGGGGACAAGGCTGAAGAGCGCAACCATTTACGGCGGAGTCGGAGCGAACCCGCAAATTCAGGCATTGAGAAACGGCGCAGAGATCCTTGTTGCCTGCCCCGGGCGTCTGCTGGATCTCATCGCACAGGGACATGCAAAAATGGCGAACATCGAACTGCTCGTGCTGGATGAAGCCGACAGAATGTTCGACATGGGCTTCCTGCCCGATGTGCGCCGCATTGTGAAAGCCGTACCCGAAAAACGACAGACCATGCTTTTCTCTGCCACCTTCCCGCCCGATGTAGAATTACTCGCGCAGCAGGCGCTGAAGCAGCCGCAAAAAATTGCAATGGGCATCATCAAGCCTGCGCATACTGTTACTCATGCTGTGTATCCCGTTGCGTCGCATTTGAAATCTGCACTTCTGCTGGAGCTTCTCAAACGCACCGATACAAACTCTGTTTTGGTTTTCACACGCACAAAGTACCGCGCGCAAAAAGTGGCACAACAAATTTTACGCGCCGGATTCAAGGTCACCAGTTTGCATGGCGACAGGTCACAAGGCCAACGGCAGGCTGCGCTCAAAGGATTCAAGAGCGGACATCACGACATCATGGTCGCCACCGATATTGCCGCGCGCGGGCTGGATATTGAAACCATTTCGCACGTCATCAACTACGATATGCCCGACACCGCCGATGCCTACATCCACCGCATTGGGCGCACAGGCCGCGCTCAACGCACAGGCGATGCCTTCACACTCGTCACGCACGAAGATAACGACATGATTCTAGTTCTCGAACG
>CAZHOX010000310.1:0-3095 GCA_964534345.1 uncultured Anaerolinea sp. | reverse complement strand
GAAGCGACATGCTCCCAGACCTTGCGGTTCTCGGCAAAGTGATAGTTATAGAAATGACGAAAAGCATCTGCATTCATAAAGTTTCTCCTTATATATATGACTAAAACAAGTATAGCACGAACGTTCTAAAAACTAACCAACCACGAGACTACCAGACCATGAAACTAACCTACGAACCCGTCATCGGACTTGAAATTCACGGCGAGCTGCTCACGAACTCCAAAATGTTCTGCAGCTGCTCCGCCGACTATGGCTCCGCTCCTGAGCCAAACACAAATATCTGTCCCGTTTGCACGGGGTTGCCGGGCGCCATGCCCGTGGTCAACAAAAAAGCAGTGGAACTCGCTGCGCTCGTCGGGCTGGCTTTGAATTGTTCCATCAACCCGCACAACACCTTCGCACGTAAAAATTATTATTACCCCGATCTCCCCAAGGGATATCAGATCTCGCAATACGAATTGCCCATCGCATCCAAGGGCTACCTCGATGTTCTGGACGATACTGACGCGCAACAACGCATCACCGTCCGCCGTGTGCATATCGAAGAAGACACCGCCAAACTCGCGCACGAAAAAAATTACGCGCTTGTCGATTTCAACCGCGCAGGCGTGCCGTTGCTTGAAATCGTCTCCGAGCCAGATATGCGCACCGTTGAAGCCGCGCTTTCCTACGCCACAAAAATTCGCGCCATCTTGCGCTACCTCGGCGTCAACTCAGGCGACATGGAAAAGGGCGTGCTGCGCTTCGAGGCAAACATCTCTGTTCGTCCCGTGGGCAGTTCCGAGTTCCGAACAAGAACCGAGATCAAGAACCTCAACAGTTTCCGCGCACTCACCCGCGCATCCGCTTACGAAATCGAACGACAGATCAAAGTCTATGAAAGCGGCGGGACGATCGTGCAGGAAACCCTCGGCTGGGACGATGTGCGCGGTGTGACCGTCTCGCAGCGCGGCAAGGAAGACGCGCACGACTATCGCTACTTCCCCGAACCAGACCTACCTCCACTGCAACTCAGCAGCGCGTGGATCGAATCGATTCGGACTCAACTACCCGAACTGCCCGAAGCCAAGACCAAACGCTTCATCACGGACTTTGAGTTGACTCCGTCCGATGCGCGTTTTCTCACTTCCGAGCAGTCTCTTGCGAATTACTTCGAGAGTGTCGTAACAAAATCAAAAAGCCCTGCCAAGACAGTACATTCATGGATCGCAGGTGAATTCATGCGTTACTTGAATGACTCGGGATTGAGCATCGAAGATGTGACTCTGCCTCCCGAATCCTTTGCCAAGCTCATTGACATGGTGACGGAAAAAACTGTCAGCGGGAATAATGCCAAAGTTGTGCTGGCAGACCTCCTTAAGAACGGAGGCGACCCGCAGGAAATTGTCAGAGCGAAAAATCTGGCACAAGTCTCCGATGAAGGTTTCGTTCAAGAAATCGTATCAAAGATCCTCAACGACAACCCCAAAGAAGTGGACGAGTACAACGCAGGCAAAGAGACCTTGTTCCAATGGTTCATGGGGCAGGTTGCGAGAGCCACGAAGGGCAAAGCCGACCCAAGCGTGGCAAAAGAGTTGATGGTGAAGGGGTTGGCAGAACGGAAGAAGTAATACAAAGTGACAGTTACCTTGGAGGTGGCTGTCACTTTTTTATACAGATGATATACAATCAAACTGCATTCCTGAAATAACATTTCGAAAAGGAGTAATTTATGCCAACCCCAAAGAAGCGTCTGATCGCTGCCGAAGACTTGTATAACCTGCAACAACTTTCCGATGTGCGTATTTCGCCCGATGGCGGACACGTTATCTATCGACTGCAACGGGTGGATAAAAAGACCGAGAAGAAATATGGGAACTTGTGGATCGTGCCGAGTGCAGGCGGTGAGCCGCGTCAATTCACATACGGCGACCAATCCGATTCATCGCCGCGTTGGTCAGCGGATGGCAATACCATCGCATTTCTTTCCAACCGCAATGGCAACGGCAAGCCTTCGCAAATTCATCTGATTCCTTTTGATGGAGGCGAAGCGCGGAAATTGACATCGATCGATGGCGAGATCAGTCTCGTGGGTTGGTCACCAGATGGACGCAAACTGCTGTGTACTGTCCGTAAGACGGATGCGGAAGTTTTGGAACGCGAGAAAGATGAACAGAAGAAAAAACTCGGCGTGGTGGTACGTCATTACACGCGCCTCTTTTACAAAATGGACGGGTACGGCTACCTGCCGCATGAGCGGAATCATATCTGGCTGGTGGATGCGCGGACGGGCAAAGGCAAGCAACTGACCGAAGGCGCCATCCATGATGAGAACTATCCCACTTTCTCACCTGATGGCAGGACAATTGCATTCGTCTCCAACCGCACCGATGAACCAGACGCCTACCCAGACTATGATGATATTTTCATCATGCCTGCCGAGGGTGGCACACCTCGCAAACTGAAAACACCGATCGGGGCAAAGTCTATGCTTTCGTTCTCACCCGATGGCAAATGGCTGGCGTATCTCAGCAGCGACGGCGAGAATTTACATTACAAGAATACCTGTCTGTGGATCGTGCCTGTGGACGGTTCACAGCCTGCGAAGAATCTGACCGAGAAATATGATCTGCACGCTCAGGCAGATGTCATCACCGATTTTGGCGCAGCGGAGACAGTAGCACCGGTGTGGTCGAACGATGGAAAAACTATCTATTTCCAGGCAGCAGTTCACGGGTCCACGGTTTTGAGGCGCATCAACATCGATGGCAAGGATATGATGGATGTCATCGGCGAAGGCGGGGCGCTTGGAACCATCTCGTTCGATAAATCTCAAAAACAGGTGGCATATTTTTATGGCAGCATGCATGACACACCGCAAGTCCATTTGCGAGAGTTGGAAGGCACCACCATCCGCTATTTGACGCACATTAACCACGATTATTTTGCCTCGGTGAAATTACCCAAGGTGGAAGAGGTTTGGTACAAAGGCGCGGACGGCACCGACCTGCAGGGCTGGATCATGTTCCCGCCTAATTTTGACCCGAACAAAACCTACCCATCCATCTTTGAAATTCACGGCGGGCCGTGGACGCAGTACGGCAAGTTCTTCATGC
>CAZHOX010000309.1:0-3104 GCA_964534345.1 uncultured Anaerolinea sp. | reverse complement strand
ACATCCGTCGCGCGGAAGGTGTGTCCCATGCCGCGTTCTTCCGCCATCTCTTTTAATAGAAGGTCAGCTTTCCATAATTTGGGATTGCGCGACACGCCGAGCATTTTCTTCGCCGTTTCATAATGACATTTCAATGCCTCGCCCCACCTCACATTTTGATTCCACGCTGGGGTCGCAAAGGTTTCATCGGTTGGGACTTCCAACACGTTGGCATATCCCAAACTCCCGCCGCCTACGCCTGCACCGTGCAGAACCATCACACCTTTGAGCAGGCTAATTTGCAGGATGCCATGTCCACGCAGAGCTGGCAGCCAGAGATATTTCCAATACTGCCAGTTGGATTTGGCGAAATCTTTATCCTCAAATCGTTTGCCTTTTTCAAGGACGAGAACAGAATAGCCTTTTTCTGTCAGCCGCATGGCTGAAACACTTCCCCCGAAACCTGAACCAATGATCACATAGTCATAGACTTGAGTCATCCGCGTGCCCTCCGTATTGAATAGGCGCGATTATAGCGTACCTAACGCAAGGTGACAAAGTTAAGTAAACAGGTCTAAATTATCACAAAGAACCGGTGATTTTTTCCACTACTTTTTCAATTGCAGATTTGATATAGTGATTAAAAGAACTTCGATCAAGATTTCAAAGGAGTCAATATGAAAACATTACTCGAAAAAGGTTTACTTGCCGGTATTGGTCTGCTCTCCATGACCCGTGAAAAGGCCCAAAAGATCATCGACGACCTCAGCCATGAGGGTGAAGTGCAAAAGAACGAAGTGACTGAGTGGGTCGATCAACTCGCCAGCCGCGGCGAAGAAGAACGCACCGCCTTGCGTAAATTGATCCGTGATGAAATGAAAAAGGTCATGGACGATATGGGGCTTGCGACCAAGGAAGACATTCAGAAATTGATGGAAAAACAGGGTTAATGGTTTTGGGGTAATCTCCCTGCTGCCTGATAAAACAGACTTTGATGTTCGCACCCACTCGTTCCATTCGCCACCTGCAACGATACAGTGAGATCGTTGCCATATTTGCCCGCCATGGCTTTGGTTTTCTATTTCACCGCCCAGAGACCAAATCCCGTCGTTGGCTGCGGGTATCATGGCGCGGACCTCAAAAAAGCGAGACGCCTTCAGAAGATGCTCTCGCAGTTCATTTCCGAACTGCGTTGGAGGAACTGGGGCCCACCTTCATTAAGTTTGGACAGATCCTCTCCACCCGCGCAGATTTGCTGCCTCCTTCTTTCATTGCCGAATTAAGCAAACTGGTTGATTCCGTTTCACCCGAGCCGTGGGACTTGATTCACACGGTTCTGACTCGTGAACTAGGGAAGCCGCCAGAAACATTATTCAAATCCATCGACCCGCATCCGATGGCATCTGCTTCGTTGTCGCAAGTTCATGCGGGGGTGCTGCCAGATGGGCGGGAGGTGGTGATCAAGATTCAACGTCCAAACATTGCGGAAGTGATCAGCACCGACCTTGAGATCATGGCGTCGCTTGCAGGGAGTGCGCAATCCACCTCGCTGGGAAATATCTATGACTTCAATGGCATCGCCGATGATTTTGGCTTTACCCTGCGCAATGAATTGGATTACCAACGCGAAGGACGAAATGCTGATCGCCTGCGGGAGAGTTTTGCAGGGCAGGAAAAACTTTTATACATCCCAAAAGTGTATTGGGAATTAAGTACCCAGCGTATCCTGGTCATGGAGCGTATTAACGGCATCAAGATCAGCGATATCCCAGCTTTGGATGCGGCGGGGTACGACCGTCATAAAGTGGCTTTGAACAGCGCAAGTGCGACGGTCAAGCAGGTGATGGAAGATGGATTCTTCCATGCCGACCCTCATGCGGGGAATTATCTCATTATGCCGGGCGAAGCCATTGGGCTGGTGGACTTTGGCAAGGTGGGATATCTGCGTGACAAAGACCGCATGGATTTGATCCGGCTTTATATCGCTGCCATCGAAATGGATGTGGACGGGCTGATCGACCAGTTGATGCGCATCGGCGCCGTGCAGGAGGATGCAGACCGCAACCGGCTGGCATCTGACCTGAGCCGCTTCTTGAACAAATATAATGGCGTTCCCATCAAATACATCCGCGCCCGCGAATTGATCGATGAGATCACCACCATCACATTCCGTCATCGTTTACGCCTGCCTTCCACCTGGTGGCTGGTTGGGCAGACCATCGTGATGCTGGAAGGTATCGGCTTGCAATTAGACCCGGACTTTGATGTGTTCAAAGCCGCGGAGCCTCACGTCCAAACCTTGATGAAGAATCTCTTCGTTCCGAATGGCAGTTGGGTGCGTACTGTCCTTATGGATGCAAGCAATTGGGGCGAAATGCTGCACCGTCTGCCGCGAGTGGGGAACAGAATGATGGAACGGTTGGAACGCAACGAACCTTTCCGCATGGAGATCAAGGATACCGATAAGATCATGACCAAACTCGACCGGCTGGTCACGCGTCTTTCGCTCAGTCTGCTGGTTGCTGCTTTTGTAGTGGGGTTGCCGCTGTTGATTCCGCTCACCACTCCAGATAGTTTGCCCCGTTGGCTGTTATTGTTAGGGATGGTTCCAATTGTTGGCGCAGGAATCTGGCTGGGGCTGTCTTTGTTGAATACTCCGAAAAAATAATAATCATCTATCGAAGACCATAGACGATGGACGGTTGACCGTGGTCTAATAGTCACCTCAAAGAGGAATCCATGACTAACACCATTTTCAACTCTCGTCGTTCTCCCGTTTACTCCCGCCGTGGAATTGTCGCCACATCTCAGCCGATGGCAACTGCCGCGGGTATTGAGATTCTTTCAAAAGGCGGAAATGCCGCGGATGCCGCTGTGGCTGCTGCTGCTGCGCTCAATGTCACCGAGCCAACTTCCACTGGAATTGGCGGTGACATGTTCGCCTTGTATTTTGACGCGCGGACAAAACAAGTCACTGCCTTGAATGGATCAGGCCGCGCTCCTTCTGCGCTGACAATTGATCGGCTAAAGAGTGAGGGCCTCTTCGCTGAATCATTGCCGCCGTTCCACGCCCACACGGTCACTGTCCCTGGGGCGTGTGCGGGTTGGTGTGACTTGATCGCAAA
>CAZHOX010000308.1:0-3129 GCA_964534345.1 uncultured Anaerolinea sp. | reverse complement strand
CCGAAGATGGGCATGACGGGAGAAATGCGCAGGAGACGAATCAGCCGCCACATGTTGCGGTCACGCGGGCTGCCGTAGATCATGGTCGGGCGCAGGATGGTGAAATCCAGTCCGCTGGAGTGGATGGCATCCTCTGCGGCGAGGCGCACAGATTTGCTGCCCGCGTTCAACTGCGTAAAAATGGCGGTGGTGCTGATGAAGATCGCACGTTTGATGCCCGCTGCTTTTGCGGCGCTGATGATATTACCCGCGTGGCCGAAGCCGAGAGAGGCAATGTTGACGAGGGCATCCGCGCCACGCATGGCGGAGGTCAGTGACTCAGCGTTGGATAAATCTCCCGTAGCCCACTCAACTGTCAGCGCGGAAAGAGGCGTGCGGTCGCTGGTGGAGCGGCTGAGGCAGCGGACATTAAATCCATTTTGAATTAATAAGGGGACGACGCGTGAGCCAGTGAAGCCGGTTGCGCCTGTGACGAGAATTTTCATATTTTTCCACGAAGGGCACGAAGAAAACCTTTGTGACTCTTAGTGCTCCTTTGTGGTTAAGGATTTTAACAAGCCGAGCGTTTCATTCAACTTATCGCGGCGGTCGAGATGTTTGACCAAATAAGCGCGCGCATCTGCGCCCATCTGCTGAACGCGGGCGGGGTCGTTGGAAAGCGCGAGGATGCTTTGCGCGAGTGCGGCATCGTCATTCGGCTGGACGTACACTCCCCCATTCGACGACTCGATCAACTCACGCGAAACGCCGTCGATGACGAGCACGGTGGCGCGGCCCGCTGCCATGTAATCAAAAACCTTGTTGGGATAGGTGGTGCGGAACATCGGGATGTCTTGCAAGATCGCGAGGCAGGCATCAGCAGATGCGACAATGAGCGGCATATCTTTTTTGGGACGTGTACCCGCGAAAATGACGTTGCTCAGGTTTTTACTTTTCGCCTCGGACTCCAATCGGGCACGTTCTTTGCCATCCCCAAATAATACAAATCTGATTCTTTTTTCTTCTTTCAATCTCTCTGCCGCACGGAGCAGCGTATCAAGGTCATTCGCCTGACCGAGCGCCCCCGCGTACAGCACGACGAATTTATCTTCCAGTTTTAGTTCTTTGCGAATGGACGAACCATCGATGGACGGATTGAACATGTCCACATCGGTGCCGTAGGCAATGTAGGTCACCTTGCTTTCGGGCACGCCTTTGGCGATCATGTAATCGCGATAGGCGGGCGAGTTGACCAGAATATGCGTGGCACGTGCATAGAGGAATTTCTCCAGCCAGCGCGCAAGCGCAATGATGACGGGATTTTTCAACACGCCCATGCTCACACCGAACTCAGGCCACAGGTCGCGCACTTCGAGCAGGAAGGGCTTGCGCCGAACGAGCGCCACGAACCAGGCAGAGACCGCCTGAAAGATGGGCGGCGTGGTGCCCATGATCAGGTCGGCGTCTTTGACTTGCAGAGCAGTCCACACCGAGCTGAACATAAAACTGAAAAAGGAAATGATGCGCCAGAAATAACTGCGATGCAGGGCGGGGTAAATGTACGAACGCAGCACGCGCACGCCGTCAAAATTCTGCTCGGCGTAGATGCCGCTGTGTTCAACGGTGCGTTTGCCCGTCTGGTAATTCAAGTCACTGGCTACGATGACCAGTTCATGTCCGCGAGTTTGCAAAA
Organism: uncultured Anaerolinea sp.; assembly: GCA_964534345.1. GTDB lineage: Bacteria > Chloroflexota > Anaerolineae > Anaerolineales > Villigracilaceae > Villigracilis. The sequence continues at coordinate 1,457 of CAZHOX010000308.1, read as the reverse complement.
ATTTCGCCATCTCAAAATGGCGTGTGTGACCTGGTTCATCAGGGGAAACGAAGGCTTGGTTGAGTAGAAGGATTTTCATGTGTGAGGGGGATTATAGCATTGGGAAGGTGGACGATGGACGGCAGACCGTGGACGGTGGATGGTAGACGTAAATCGTAAAGAAGTATTGTTGATTCATTTAGAGAATTCAAGAGCATTGGCCGCGAATATCGCGAATTTTCACGGATTTTTTCTCTTCAATTCGTGTAATTCGTGCAATTCGCGGCAAAGGCTTTTATGGTCTACCGTCCGCTGTCCACGGTCAATCTGCCCCGAATCAATCCTCATAAACATCTTGACAAATTAGAACAAACGTTCTAAACTAACGCCATTATTACTCGACAAGGAGGTCGAAATGACTCAATACCGTCGTAACCCGCTTGGAGACAATCTGAAACTTCTTTGGAACAGCCTCGTCCACAACCGCAAGTTCAACCGTGGCGCTGCCTGGGGAGCCATGATCGTCGGCGCATTGTTCGCCTTTGAAGTCTTCAACTTCAGCACTACCCAGTACGCACTGCACGACATGCTCGGCGACCTGAAATTCGCAGGCATGCGCTGGTCTACCGTGCTTGCCATTGCCTTCTGCGGCATTGACTTTGCCGGCATCGCCCGCATCTTCACCCCCGAACAGGGCCGTGACGAACCCGCCGAAGTGTACTATCTCTTTGGCGCATGGGTACTGGCTGCCGGCTTCAACGCCACCCTCACTTGGTGGGGCGTGTCCGTTGCCATTACCACCAACGGCAACTTGCAGTCCAGCGCTGTTTTGAGCGCAGCCACCCTCACCAAGGCTGTCCCCGTCTTCGTGGCGGTCATGGTCTGGCTCGTGCGCCTGCTCATCATCGGCACCTTCTCCCTCGCAGGTGACCGTCTCTTCACCACTGCGCAGGTTTCTCAGAGCCAATCGTATCAAAAGCCGCAACAATACCAAGCTCCGCGCCCGACCTACAACAACAATCCACAACCGCGCTCGGCTTCATCCTATTCGGCTCAATCACAGCGTCAATCGGTCAACCAACCTGTGAACCAACCCATCCTGCGGCCTGCTTCCCAGATCAACCGTCCTGCAAATGCGCCAACCACAACCACCAACTTCCGCCCCGCGCCAAAGCCTGTTTCGTCACAGCAGTCTTCCTTCATCCCTCCTGAACCGACCTACCACCCCGTCTCTTACGAAGCACGCAGCTCCGAAGGCGGCAGCGAAAGACGTTACGACGCGTAACAAATAAAAAATAGTCATTGGTTCGGCCTCAACAACTTAATAGAACTCATTTCGAGCCCGGGTCCTTTAGACGACCCAGAAAAGAGAACCTTAGTATGCCCCGCGCTCGCTCCAACAAAAGCTATCGGCAAACAGCCGCCCCCGCGTATGAAGAAGAACAAGGGAGCGGCTGTTTGTCTGGTTTTACCATCGT
>CAZHOX010000307.1:0-3130 GCA_964534345.1 uncultured Anaerolinea sp. | reverse complement strand
GAGGATGGATTCGCGCAAAATGCGCACGCCGCGCGGACTCATATCTTCGAGATTACCGATCGGTGTTGTGACGAGATACAAAATTCCCATTGAGTTATTTTATCACCCTGCTCAGGGAAAAGAAAATCGGGCGCAATGTGCGCCCGATTTATTATTCACAGCCTTTTAGTTGTACTGGCAATATCACACAGCCTGCTTCTGCGGGTGGCACCGCCACACAGCATTGATTGGCCGAGTCAAAAGTTCCATCTGCTGAACATTTGCCAAGATCATCATTGGTAATCACAGGAGGCGCGCAAACCTTTAACTCAATAAGTTGGAAGTTGGGGCCTGTACAGGAAAAGACCCGCCTTCCATCATCTCGTATTGTTGAAAATATACATTTACTGCCTGTTTCAGGGTTTTGCACAACAGGATCTAATGCGTCCTTGGATATCATCACACTGGCGTAAGGCGCTCTTTGTTGGCATATTGAGTTGTCGGTCACTTTCGCTTCGGGAACCGGGAAGGTAATCCCCTCTGCACAAGCTGGGGCAAAAGAGGCTGCGACATCCAGTGTAGGTGTTGCTGCTTCTGCTGTGGGCTCCTCCACAGTGACGGTTGCCAGAACAGGTTCTTCAGTAGATTCAGTGATAGCTGATGTGACAGTTACAGCAGGCTGGTCTGGAACCAGTAATTGATTCCTCAGCAGGAAGAAACCAACAACAGCTAAAAGGAGAACAATACCCACCACCACCAACCCGGTTTTGCCGCGGCCAAATTGTGTGGTTGGGCTCATTCCTTTGCCAATACCTGTATTGGAAGTGAATGTAACATCGCCTTCATGCCCGAACGCCGCCATGTTCAAGGCTTTTGCTAGGTCCACGGTGGTGGGATAGCGGTTATTCTTATCCTTTGCCATGGCAGTTTTGATGACATGGTCTACATCCTGAGGAAGGGCAGGTTGTACATGCAAGATCTCAGGAACAGGTTCTGTGATGTGCTTCACCACCACCCCCATGGGGGTATCGGCACTATACGGTTGCTGGCCGCTCAACATTTGATAGATGATCACACCCAACCCATAGACATCGCTTCGGCCGTCGATCTCACTCCCTTGTGCCTGCTCAGGGCTCATGTACGCCGGCGTACCGATCACACCACTGCCGGTCAGGCCGCCGCTTGCCTCGGTCAATTTGGCGACGCCAAAATCCGAAATGAACGGATCGCCGTTATCATCAAAAAGAATATTATCAGGCTTCAAATCGCGATGCACAATTCCTTTACGATGCGAATAAGCCAGACCTCTGGAGATCTTATCAATAATTCGTGCTGTATCTTGAACTGAAAACTTTCCCTGCTCAATTGCATCAGAAAGGGAGCCGCCGTTCATGTAGCGCATAACAAAATATGGCTGGCCATCCTCTTCCCCCACATCATAGATCGGCACAATGGATGGATGTTCCAAAGCCGCCACCATTTTGATCTCTCGTTCAAAGCGTGAACGAAATTGCGGATCGTGCAGCATCTCGCGCGGCAAAACCTTGATCGCAACTTCGCGGTCAACGCTCGGGTCGTGCGCGCGATAGACAGTTGCCATACCGCCGCGGCCCAATTCAGATTTCACAATGTAACGTCCAATTTTCTCAGGGATTGCCATACGAGCAAGTATAAACCGATGGACTTATTGATGCAAGCGATTACATTTCAATTTCATGCAGATTTGGTTTCATAAACTTCAGACCAGCCTTTGTGATACCATTCTTTACATGAATTTTTCTGCCATCACAAATACTCTTTTCATCGGCACAACTCCTTCAACAGAAGATTACAACCAACTACGTGGACTCGGCGTGAAGCTGATCATCAACATGCGCGTGGAATATCGTCCACGCAAAGACCCGCATCCGACTCCCCTTCAATTGCTCTGGCTCCCAACCTTTGACTCGCCGCTGGTGCCGATCCCGATCAAAACTCTGCAGCGCGGAGCACATGCCGCATTGGAAACAATTCGCAACGGAGGCAAGGTTCTTGCCCATTGCGCAGGCGGAGTCCACCGTGGCGTAACAATGGGCGCCTGCATCCTCATCGCCCAGGGACATTCCCCACACGATGCAATGAATCTCATCAAAGAACGCAGACCTATCGCAGACCCGTTCGCGTTCTACATCCGCCCGCGTATTTTGAAGTTCGCAAACCAATGGAAAATCCCACCACAGATAGCTTGATAAAAAAATCCTTTTTATCTGTTTTCATCTGTGGTTTAATATTTCTACATGAATTGCAGACGCCTTATTACTTTATTGGTTTCCATCCTCATCGCCGCTTGTCAGGCAGCTACTCCCCCAATCTCCACATCCACCCCAACAAATACGCCTGCACGGTTGATTCCCACACCGCGTTATGATGTCCCGCCATCCGCCACACAGACGCCGCCTGTCTCAGTGACATTCACTCCAAAGATCTCATCAACCTCAACAGAAACCGCAACGCGGATAACCACTGCAACCAAGACTTCCCTCTCAAACCAGTGGAAGACCCTGCCTGTGCTGCCCAAACCCGATGAAAGCATCCGTGAGATATATCAAAAGGGACTCACCCTCGGCAATGACCCCAACGCCTTCTCCATCTTCGGCGATTGCCAATCCCGCCCCGAGGAATTTTTCGGCGTATTTGAAACTGATCCGCTCCTTGTGGAAAGTCTACCCCTTGAATTGCGCGAAACAGTAGAACATTTCAATGGTTCATTCAACCGCGAGAGTCCCACTTCACAAGATGGCACCACGCCCGGAGCACTACTTTGGGACCAGTGGCATCGTGGTCAATTTGGCTGCACCTTTGCCGAAACGCCCGTAGACTGTGAACTCCGCATCCACCGTCCATCATTTGTCATCATTCAAATTGGCACACATTTTGAATCGCGCAACACAGAATATCTGCGCAAGATCATCACCCAGCTCATCAACGAAGGCGTCGTCCCCATCCTCGCCACCAAAGCCGATAACCGCGAACTGGACGACCGCGTCAACCGTGACATGGCTATGCTCGCCGACGAATTCACTTTGCCCCTTTGGAACTTTTGGGCATCGCTCGAAGACCTCCCCAACCGCGGCCTTTACGTAATGGATGGCCGCGAAGAACAAGGCGCGGT
>CAZHOX010000306.1:0-3177 GCA_964534345.1 uncultured Anaerolinea sp. | reverse complement strand
ATGTCCGCAAGGCAAGCCGTAGCCTTGAACAGCTTCTGCCCGTTCTTTCCATATACTTACAAGATCGTACTTTTTACCGACAAACCCTTTTTCACCCCACAACGTCAGTAATGGCGCTTTCACTTTTTGATGCATGTCCTGCTCATCGTGTTGCAGGTCAATGCCTGCTGAGGCGCGGTAATCTTCGCAACTGGCATGGATGGCGGCGAAGTCTTTGAAACAACGCAGATATTCGGCATAGGCTTCGTCGGTAATGGCGAGTTTATCCCTGCCCCATTGCCCGAACTTGGAGCGAAGCCAGTGTTCTACATCGGCGGCGATCATTTTCTCCGGCACATCATAAGGTTGGATGAGAAAGAACCAGTGATAGTAGCCGCGCGCAAATTCAAGATCGGTGGTGGTGTACATCCAATGGGTGGGGGCGATGTCGAGCACGGCGATCTTTTGCACCCGTTCAGGGTGATCGAGCGCCATGCGATGTGCCACTCTGCCGCCGCGGTCGTGACCTGCTACATAAAAACGGTCGAAGCCGAAGTGTTGCATCACTGCAATTTGGTCGTTTGCCATTTGTCGCTTGGAATAGGCTATGTGATTTTCTCCACCGGCAGGTTTGCTGCTGTCACCATATCCGCGCAGGTCGGTGGCGATGACGGTAAATCGCTCCGCGAGCTTCGGAGCGATCTTGTGCCAGATGACGTGCGTTTGGGGGTATCCGTGCAATAACAGGAGCGGAGCGCCGCTGCCTTTCTTTACCCCGTGGATGGTAACGGTGCTAGTGCGAATATCGAATGATTCAAAGCCTGCGAACATGGGAGGGTTTCTTGGAAAATGTGTTTGGCTTGATGTTGTAGTGTTGTGAACTAGCAGCTGGTATTAACTGTGCCCACGCTCTTAGGGCAGTTCCAGCCCCGGACGCGTGTTTTTGGCTTTCAATTGGATAGACATATCATAAAGTTAAGGTATCTGTATGGATGTCACTATATTGTTAAATAAAGAGACATCATCTGGCGTAAGTTGAGCAATTTGTGAAATATCACCATCGGTAACATGTAAACCAAGTGCATAAAGAGTGATAACAAAAAAGTTGCCATTTTGTTCAACTACAATTTTCTTAAATTGTTGTGGCATATATCCGCCAATAGAGCCAATATAACCTGTCAAGAGTTTAGCAGGATAACCTGAAGATTGAATATCAGAAGTGCTTTCAATCACTGCGCCATCTCCATGTGGAGCAGTTGGGTCTAAACTCATTACCTCAACTGTGATTTTATCTCCAATTTCAACATACTCATCATTTATCACATTTACATTGAGAGTACTTGGATAAGTTAAAGAATACCCGTATTTTGAGTTTCTGTAGGTGTTTTGCAAATCCGTCTGAGGTAATGCGGTGGATGTACTGACGGCAATGACAATCGTAGGAGATTGATTAGTCTTAAGAGGTGTCGAAATGTTACAGGCAGAAAGAATAATTGATAAAAAAATTACGATAGATTTTTTCATGAAATCCTTTTTGATATTTATTTTACAAAGGGCATGCCAACGGTTTGTATTACCTGTGGTAGGGGAAGAACAGCGCATATGTCCAGCCAGAAAAGCTGAGGTGTGGAAAACTGCTTGGGATGTACGTACGCCCTACAGACAGTCCCAGCGTCAGGGAGGGGCACGGTCTGTAGGGCGTTTTTGTATTGCGGGAAATTCTACCCGTAGGTTGGACGCTGGGGAAAGCCAGCAGGAGAATCTTCCCAATCTTCCTGCCGTCCGTAGGGAGTCATATCAAGTAATCTATAAACATCACTTAACGATTCGCAACCGCGTTTATAAGTTGAGTATGTATGAAATATATCATCATCAATACGGAAGAAGACACTTAATCCATGCCTTTCACCACCATCAACTGTAACTTGGAAATCCTGATTGAAATCGGTGTCAAAAGCTGAATACCAGGGACGTTCCCAGCCCATACGCGTTTTATATGCGAGAAGTTTTTCTAATGGGGCACGCGAGATAAGTACAAACTTTGTGTTACGTACTTGCAGTTCGGATAAATCTCCCAGATCGTTTACAAACCCAGTACAACCCATGCAACCATCATTCCAAGAAGGGTCGAACATGAAGTGATACACAATGAGTTGAGTATGTCCATCAAACAAATCGTAAAGGCTACGTTTTCCTTCTGAACTGTTAAAAATATATGTTTTTTCAACCTTTACCATAGGCAGTCTGCGACGCTCGGCACTTATTTTGTCTTGATGCTTGGTGAGTTCCTTTTCATGGGCAAGCAACGTTTCTCGAGCTGCCAGCCATTCATTTCTACTTACAATTTGAGGATGTGCAGAGTTCTGAGTTGTCATATTTTTGTCCTTTCTTGACTAGATTAAAATAATAGAGATTTTAGAATATGTGTTCTAGTAAGTCAAGATAGAAAAGAGCTAAACCCAAATTTTCGGCAACTGCCCAACGATTTGCATTACCTGTGTTGAGGCAGAGATGGCGAAGCCATCCATCCAGCCAGTCTATCCTAGACGACAGTCCAAGGAATATGACAAGGTGTAGGAAAAGGCTTGAAGACGGCAGCATCCCCAGCGTCAGGCGCACGCTTTGTTATGCGGCGTTTATAGTTTACAACTGTACAATGAGACTTCACCATCTGGATATTGGACTGTCTTAATGAATTTCCAGCCTAAATTTTCCAAAATGCCTGCTGCTTTAACAGTTGTTGCAGAAACCGCCGAATATCCTTGGCTCTGAGCTAATTTCATGCCTGCTCGAACCAATTCTGTACCAATGCCATGACCTCGATAAGACTCCATAACGTATAAACCTCCTAATTCGGGTTGGTACTCTGAAAATACTTCAGTCTCGCTCTCCCGTAGGACAATTGTGCCAACAAGCTCATTGGCCTCAAAAGCAACAAGCCGAGAGGGGAGATTGTTGCGAGAAATATCTTCAAGAAAATCTTTCATCATATCTTCGTCTGACCAGTCTGCAAAATAATCCGACCATTGGTCACGGAACCATTTTGTCAATGTAGGTATGGTATCAAGATGATTTGCAAGGAAATCAATAGTAATCATATTCTTCTTTAAATTATTCTTCGGAAGGTCACGAGACCACAGCCGAACGGTTTGCGTTACCTGCGCTGGGGCGGGGACGGCGAAGCCGTCCAGCCAGAAA
>CAZHOX010000305.1:0-3194 GCA_964534345.1 uncultured Anaerolinea sp. | reverse complement strand
CTCGAAAGACATGGCGACAAAGAAGGCCAGCCCGAGGAACGGATTGCCTTCGTCAGCCACGGCGGATTCTTTGTGCGTCTCGTCTCTGCCATGCTAAAACTCCCCTGGCGGCAGGGGGCATTGGGAATGCGTTCATGGTTCATGCTCAACAACTGCTCCATCAGCCGCTTTGATATCCGCAATGATTACGTTATGGTCTCATACACAAATCGCGTAGACCACCTGCCTGCACATTTAGTGACAGGATGATAAAATAGCAAAAACTTTTTAAAACTTACGGAGGAAGAAATGAATATCATAGTTTGGATTATCTTTGGGGCGCTCGCTGGCTGGATCGCGAGCATGATCATGAACAAGAACAAGCAAATGGGCGCCATCGCCAACATCGTAGTCGGTGTTATCGGTGCTTTCATTGGCGGTTACATTATGGACTTCTTCGGCGCTGAGGGCATTACGGGTTTCAATCTTCAAAGCCTGATCGTGGCTGTCGTTGGTGCTGTTGTGCTGTTGTATGTCATCGGCTTGATCCGCGGCGGACGCAGACGATAAGAATCTATTCCCGCAAAAAATCCCCGTCAAATTGACGGGGATTTTTTATTTTGCAGGTACTATCTTTCCCATTACTTCACCAAAGCCAACACGGTAGCCCACCCCCTGACAATATCCCTTCATCACAACTGTATCGCCATCCTGTAAAAACTTCCGCGTTTCGCCATTTGGCAGTGAAATCGGTTTTTCGCCGCGCCATGTCAACTCAAGCATCGAGCCATAACTATCTTCCGTGGGACCGCTGATCGTGCCTGTGCCACACAGGTCGCCTGTGCGCATGTTACAGCCGGTGACGGTGTGATGCGCGAGCATCTGCTCCATGCTCCAATACAAGTATTTCATGTTCGAGCGGCTGATGGTTTGCGGTGCGTCCATGCTTGCGCTTTGCAGAGTCACTTCCAGATTGAGATCAAGTCCATTTGCTGAATCAGTTTTCAGGTACGGAAGAGGCGTTGGCTCCTGCTTTGGTCCATTCACGCGGAACGGTTCCAGCGCATCCATCGTCACCACCCAGGGCGAAATTGATGTCGCAAAATTTTTCGCGAGGAACGGGCCAAGCGGTTGATATTCCCACGCTTGAATATCGCGCGCGCTCCAGTCGTTGAGCAGCACCATGCCAAAAATATGTTCGTGCGCATTTTCAATCGAGATCGGCTCGCCCAAATGATTTCCAGTGCCAATGAAAAAACCCATCTCCAATTCAAAGTCGAGCGAACGGGACGTAATAAATTCAGGCACGCCATTGGATGCCACCTGCCCACGCGGACGAATCACATCCGCACCAGAGAGCACCACCGAACTTGCGCGGCCATGATACCCAACCGGCAGATGCAGCCAATTAGGCATGAGCGCATTTTCTCTGCCGCGAAACATAATGCCCACATTCGTGGCATGTTCACGCGAGGCGTAAAAATCGGTGTAATCACCGATGGCAACGGGCAAATGCATTTGGACTTCTTGAATGGGAATCAACGCCTCTTTCTTAATCGGAGAGTTGTCACTGCTCAACAAGCCAATCAACTGCTGACGGATTTCCCGCCACACCTCGCGCCCCGCAGACATGAATCGATTCAAAGTTGGATCAGCAAAAAAACCATATTGCCTGCCAAACAATTTTTCTGCATCAAGCATGGAAAGATCAACAACCCAATCACCGATCCTCGTCCCCACTCGCGGACTTGAATTTGACTGCGTTGAAAAAATTCCATACGGCAGGTTCTGAATTGGAAAATCTGATTCTGGATGTACTTCGATGAATGATTTGAGAGACATAATTTTTCCTGTTTAGTGCGCCGCACAAAACCTTAATAAAATCTACTAATCTACGCCAATCCGCACGAATTATTTTTAGATTAGCGAAAATTCGCGAAGATCAGCGGATAAAACATTTTGCGTAAATCCTAAAAGATGATTCTTCTGCTTACCACCCTTTTGGTGCGACGTACTCATTTAAGCAATCCCAGCGCCCGCAAATCCTCGCGCGGCTCCTCAAAACTGCAACTGCCAAAAGAAACAACTTGCTGTCGAGCATGCAAAATATCAGAAGTGACTACGCGCAGACCTTTCCACGCAAAACCTGTTTCATCAAATACAAAACTGGCAGGGTCTTCATCCTCAAGAATATCTTGAATTTGATCGATGGATAAATAATTCGTCACAGCCAATACACCTGCGCAAAACACATTCAGGAACCCATGCATTTTGGTTTGCACACCTTCGTTAAAATGCCGCACAGGATGATGCAGCCCCGCTGTACATTTCATCGGCACACCTGCATCCCGTACAGAAGCAATCGCCCAAGCCACCTGCTCTGTGGAAGGGAACGCATCGGCAACCACGCCGCCTGTCCGCAATTTGAAACCGACGTGCCGATCTTTGAACTTCTTCAAGAACCGCATCAACTTATCCGCCCGCATTTGCCAGCCTTCACCAGGCGGCGTTTCAAAGAAAACAGTCAATCCATTTTTATTGAGAACCTCTGCTGCGCTATTCACCAGGTCATGCGCACGTTCAACATCATCCAACTCAGAAGCAGGCAGGGGCACCTCAAACATATCCGCAGATGCATCAACGCCATGCATTTCGCGAAATGCCTGAATGTCATAAATATCCAACTTTAAATTTTCAAGAAATTCACTTGCATCTTTTCCCCCACGTCCCAGCATTGAAAAAGACAAACTTCCATAAAACCGCGGCAATTCCTCCAACCGTTTTGCAGGGATGATGAACCGCGAAAGCATCCATGCCTCCTCCGCCTGTTGATACAACACAAAATTGCCAAACGCCTCTTCCAAAGGCAAATTCGCAGGCGGGTACATCCCCGCATAATCAACAATCTGAGACAAGAAAATTTTCAGACTATTCATCATATAAGATAATTATAGTCCGAAAATTTTCAATTACACCAGCATGATCTGCTTCAACTGAAATTCCACCAACTCGCGTAAGCTCTTTTTTTCCAAAGTGCTGTGCGGAATTTGACCTTCCATAAGCAGCATCACAAACCCGTGGATAATCCCCCACGCCGAGAGAGCTGCTAACTCTGAATCACCGCTTCTTAATCTACCTGACGCCTGATTCGCTTCGACGATCATTTTCACCAACTGAAAATTTCTCTGCGACTCCGCCACAAACTCGGTATATTC
>CAZHOX010000304.1:0-3200 GCA_964534345.1 uncultured Anaerolinea sp. | reverse complement strand
GCAAAGCATGGGAATCCTCTGACCCCGATACCAGCCGCATCTGGTGGAGCAACGTGGGCGTGAACCAGAATCTTGCTCATGCGGTGCATCCCGACCCCATCAGCGGAGTCCACTGCTGGCTGCAAAAGGTGTTCAAGGTCACCAAAGCCGAAGCAGGCGAAAAAGCAGGCGACTTGTTCGTGGATACGAACAAGTCGATGGAAATCTATCGAAAATGGTTGGCAATGACTCGCGCTGCGGACAAAGTCAGCCCTGATGGCAATCGCCGTCCCATGTGGCTGGCGCGTCCGCTCAAGCCGACTAAGGAAGCATATAAGTTGCCGAAGTGACATGTCATTGCGAGCGAGCGGTAGCGAGCGAAGCAATCTCGTGTTTTGTAAGGGGATTGCTTCGACGGAAGAACACAGTCTCGCAATGACATATGTGTATAGTGCAACGAAAGCCTCACGAAACAGAATCTGTTGCGGGTGTAGACTCACTGACAGAGTAAGAATCATTTTCAGAAAACAGAATCAGTTTCGGCTGAGCCCCGAAGCGGCTCTTTATCCAATATGTCACAGATCACTTTAACTTTAATATTCCTCGGCATTGCCGCGATCCTCTTGCTGAGAAACATCCTGCGAGCAGATATCGTCGCGTTGATGTTGATGCTTTCCCTAGGCTTGAGTGGAATATTGACTCCGCAGGAAGCCTTTTCTGGATTCAGCAGGCAAGCGGTCATCATTATGCTTTCGGCGTTTGTGCTGGCGGAAGGATTGCGGCGTTCGGGCATGACTGAGCGCGTGGGTTTGTTCATCATCAAATTGTTTGGCGCGGGTGAGCGGAGATTGATCTTCGGCGTGATGACCGCATCTGCTGTGTTGTCGTTGTTCATGAATAATATTGCCGCAGCGTCATTGTTGTTTCCATCATTGTCTGGCGTGGCGCGGAGGATGAAGATCTCGCCGTCAAAGTTGCTGATGCCTTTGGCATTTGGGACCATCCTTGGCGGTATGGCAACGTTATTGACCACGGTCAACCTTGTGGTGAGTGGACTGTTGCGCGACGCAAAACTCCCCGCCTTTTCGTTGACCGATTTTTTGCCCGTGGGTCTGCCGTTGGCTTTTGCAGGAATTCTGTTCATGGTTTTGTGGGGACGAAAACTATTGCCGAGCCAATCACCTGCGCAGCGGCATGAAGAAGAAAACGCTTCCGATGAGTTGATCAAGACCTATCAACTTGCAGAGCGGTTGGTGCGCGCGGAAGTGTGCAAGGGCGGAAGTTTGGATGGCGTGACGTTGGAAAAAAGCGAATTGCGTGAAAAGCATCATCTCAATGTCATTGCTGTTCAACGCGGACGGAACACGCTGCCCATCGAAGCAAAGACTATCTTAAAAGGTGATGATATTTTGCTCATCATGGCTCGCCCTGAAGATAGTGTGCCTGAATCGCTGGGGGAGATGTTGGAAGTATTGCCTTCGGGGCAATGGGAACAGGATTATCTTTCGACGCCTGATATGAAATTGATCGAAGCCGCCATTGCGCCGCGCTCTCATCTTGCTTCACAGACTTTGTCTGAAATTCGCTTTGAGCAGAAGTTCAATTCAAAGGTGTTAGCCGTTTGGCGACGTGGACGTTCGATCCGCACACGGCTGGCGGATCTTCCGCTTGAATTCGGTGACGGACTTTTGATGCAGGGTACAGAAAAAAGTTTAAGCCTGCTGCGGACTGAACCCGGGTTGATCCTGTTGGCTGAGTCGGCTCCATCCACACGCATGACAGGGCGCAATTGGCTGACGGTTCTCATCATGTTCGCTACACTTGTTCTGGCTGTGGTGTTTTCCGATAACATCGCAGAGATCATGTTGACGGGTGCTGTGATGATGGTGCTCATCGGAATCATGAGCATGGATCAAGCCTATCGATCCATTGATTGGCGTAGTTTGTTTCTGGTGGCTGGGATGCTGCCGCTGGGTGTGGCGCTGAATAAAACAGGCGCGTCCACCCTGTTTGCGGATGCCATTTTGTCCGCGCTTGGGAATGCGGGTCATCTGGCACTGTTGGCAAGTTTTGTCCTGCTGACTGTTGCGTTGACGCAGATCATCAACGGCGCGGCGGCTGTCACCGTGATCGCGCCAATTGCCATTGCCACCAGCCAACAGGTTGGGATGGATCCGCGCAGTGTTGCCATGGCTGTGGCATTAGCATCCTCCATGGCTTTTATGTCGCCGCTTGGACATTCCGTCAATGTGATGGTCATGGGTGCAGGCGGTTATACCTTCAAGGATTACGCAAAGGTGGGCATCCCGCTCACGGTCTTGCTTGTCATTCTTCTCTTACTCATTCTCCCCATTCTCATGCCGATCGGATAAACCTCATGCCAAGAAAAAAGACAACCCCGCCTCCTCCACCTTCACAAGAGGAAGATTCTGTATGGACGTATCGCGGATATAAACTCAAAAGCAGTGAATTCGTCACTGCCATGGTACATCTTTTCCGTGCCGAAGTTCAACGCGCCAATGTCTGGCGTCAACGATTGGATACGACTACAAACTGGGCAGTTGTTGCCACAGGCGCAACCCTTTCCATTTCATTTAGCCAGCCCAATGTACATCACGGCGTTATTATCTTGAATACCTTATTGGTTACGTGGTTTTTATTCATTGAAGCACGGCGTTATCGTTATTACGAATTATGGAGTTATCGTGTCCGCCTGATGGAAACGGACTTCTATGCTCCAATGCTTGTCCCGCCGTTTCATCCTTCCCCTGAATGGGCTGAGAATTTAGCAGAGAATCTTCTTACACCCAGTTTCCCCATTTCAATGTGGGAGGCGTTTGGCCGCCGTTTGAGGCGTAATTACCTGTGGATCTATTTGATTCTCTTTATTTCGTGGATGGGAAAAAGTTTTCTTTTCCCTGTGCCAGCCACCAGTATCTCTGAGTTTATTCAAAGAGGCGCGGTTGGTTCCATTCCGGGAATCTTTATGATATCTCTTGGAGTGGCATATCACATTTTTCTTCTCATGATCGCCGTTGGCACCGTTGGCATGACTAAGGCCACAGGTGAAGTGCTGCCGCGCTTTGGATCTGATGCGAGTCAAGAAGGCCATGAGAACCGCAGTTTTCTACATGGAATACGGTCTGCACTTGTTCCTGCACATCGTCGAAAACAACTTTTGGCATTCGTCATCACCAATAAAGCAAAACCCGTTTCAGATC
>CAZHOX010000303.1:0-3222 GCA_964534345.1 uncultured Anaerolinea sp. | reverse complement strand
GAGTAAAACTAATTTCTTAAACATTGAGTCTCCTATGAATTTACCTCGTCGTTGCGAGGGCGATGCTCTTTCACCCGTGGCAATCTCATAGCCAAACTGGAGATTGCTTCGTCGGGAAGAACAAGTGCCCTCCTCGCAATGACGAAGATATTTTATTTTTGCCACTTCAAAAATTTTCTTTCCAACAACGTCACCACGCCATACATGGATAACGCCAGCGCGATCAACATGAACACCGCCACAAACACCATCGACGTGTCGTATTGAAAATCGCCGAGCTGCAAAAGGAAGCCAAGACCTTGTTCCGCATCCACCAACTCGCCAACGATGGCGCCAATGACAGACAAGGTCGCGCCGATCCTCAATCCGCCGAGCATGATCGGCAACGAAGCGGGGATTTCCAGCTTCAGCAAAATCTGCCAGCGTGTAGCGCGGATGGAATGCATCAGGTCATACAATGCAGCAGGAACGGCACGCACACCAACGACCGTGTTTACCAACACGGGGAAGAACACGATCAACGCGCAAATGACCACCTTCGAGAGAATCCCATCTCCCAGCCAGATGACTAGCAGCGGTGCAATTGCCACAATGGGAATGGCCTGACTCGCTACAAGATACGGAGAAAGAACTTTTTCAAGCGAGCGAGATTTTGCCAGCGCGTACCCCATCATGGTGGCGAAGGTGATTCCAACCAGCAATCCCAAGACGATCTCTGCCAGCGTGATGCCTGTGTGATAAAGCAGGCTTCCATCGTTGAGAGCTTCAAGGAAGCGTGACCAAACGTCCATTGGAGCAGGCAGGATGAAGCGCGGAAGCTGAGTCCACTGCACGGTTAATTGCCATGCGAGCAGGGCAAAGACGATGGAGAGAATGATTGGAAGGGTATTTTGAATACGCTTGTATGCTGACATAATAAAAATGCGCCTCGCTTGTATCAACCAAGGGGCGCAGAAACAGGCATCCGCGGCGCGTGAAGCGGTTTACCATCCACAAAAAAGAACCCCGAAAACAACGAGCGTTTTCGGGGCGTGAATCCAAACAGCGACGACGAGTCGTGTTGCTTATACCTTCTACTATCCAGACTATACTGTCGGCCCCGGAATTTCACCGGATCATGCTTGCTTTATGCGGCGCCTGCTTCTCAAAGGAGAAACTGTCACTGCCCAAAGAGGCTCGTGGGCTTTACCACCGATCGGGAATTCACCTGCTAAGTGTTCGTGCAAGTGTCACCCTGCCCCGAAGGTTAATATTAAGTTGTTGAAATTATACCCGCAACGGGTACAGTGATGCAATTAGGCTTTGACGATGCAATCTACAGGGCAGACGGAAACGCACTTGGGAGAATCGTGGTGGCCTACGCACTCAACACAAGTAGCCTGATCGATCACATACAAAGTACCATCACCTTCAGTGATGGATTCGGTGGGGCAATCGGGAACACACGCACCGCAGGCGATGCAATCATCTTGGATCTTCATGGACATGGGAGTTTTTCCTTTTCTTGGTTTGATATTTTTCCCGTTTAAAGTATCCCATCACTCTACCCCCGTCAATTGACTATCGTCTTTTGTTTATTGAATTTTGTAACATAAAAAAACAGACAGCCACAAAGACTGCCTGCAAATATTTATGATGTACTGAAATATATTATTGAGTTTGGAGGATGTAGTTCACCGCAGCCAGGCCACCGCATAGGCAAAAAGCGATCACAAACGAACCGACAAAATATAAGATGATGTTTCGCTGATTGGATTGACCTGTTTTACCGTTGTATTGCGTGCCGCAGCTTTGACATTTGACATGGGTAAACATGTTCGGGCCAAGCGCACCTCCCCACCAGGTGTAGCTGACCTTCTTTGCGTTGCTTTGTCCGCAGTTGGGGCAGGCAGCATATTGAATTGGGTTTTTCATAAAGTTCCTCCAAAGGATGTAATTTATTGAAATCATCTTACATGGGGAAATTCTTTCATCCAATCACACAAATGTAGGGTGTTTCCATTTTCATTTATTTTTCGTGCAGCTTCGCCATTGTGTACACATCCACAAACTGGCCGTCGCGATAGGCAAAGTTCTTGAGTGTGCCTTCGATAACAAAATCGAATTTTTTATAGAGAGCAATGGCAGGCTCATTATCGGTATAGACTTCGAGTTCGAGGCGAAAAAGATTGAGCCAGTTATCGGCGAGGTCAATGGCGGCTTCCATGAGCGCAGAGCCAACGCCCTTGCCCTGCCAGTCATCGCGGACAGCCATGCCGAGCTGTCCCACATGTCTGCGGCGCGGGTTTTGCGGAAAGGTGAACAACCCCAACTGGCCAACGGCTTCATTATCCACACAAGCCAGAAGATTGAAAGAACCATCTGGCGGTTCGGCAAGCCGTTTACGCCATCTATCCAGAGATGGATATGGAAGTTGGAGAGTACCCCAAATTGCTTTGGAGCCGGAAAATATCTTTTGCATTGCCTCAGCATCGGAAGCCTCGGCACGGCGAATGGTGTAATGTACGGGACTGGATAATTTGCTCATGATGCCTCCAGAATATTTATACAACAATATCTATCAAAAAAGAACTTTCTCGTAGAATGCCCTAATATTGCGCATGATATAATCCCGCCTATGCAATATATTCTTATGCCGCAGGTGATCAACATGAGCAAGATGAGGACTTCCTTCTATTCGCGCGCCTGTTTGTCGGTGTCTGGTTGACACCCTGATATTTACCCACCTTCCCCGCGGGCGCAATGTGCGCCCGCGGGTTTTTATTTTAAGAGAAACTGCATGACCTCCAAACACTTCAATGTAAAAACATTCTATATTCTTTTATTCGGGCAATCCATTTCGCTGCTTGGCACAGGTATGACCCGATTTGCTGTCATGATCTGGGCATATGAGCAGACCAAGTCTGCTACTGCGCTTGCCTTGCTTGGATTTTTCAATTGCCTCACCTACATTATAGCCAGCCCATTCGCAGGCGTTTTTGTTGACCGTTGGCCCCGTCGTCGGGTGATGTTCCTTGCCGATCTCAGCGCAGGGCTGACAACCATCTTTTTACTCATCACCAACTTGACCGGCGAACTTCACCTTTGGCATTTGTACCTAGCGGTTGGGTTGGCAGGAATCTTTGAAGCATTTCAGGAGCCTGCGTTCACGTCAACGATCAGCTTGCTCCTGCCTAAAGAGGATTACACCCGCTCGAACGGAATGCTCGGGTTGGGAAAATC
>CAZHOX010000302.1:0-3252 GCA_964534345.1 uncultured Anaerolinea sp. | reverse complement strand
TTGGACGATGGGTTGTGTGACATCGAAGATGCCGTAGCGGGAGGTTTGATGGTCGAGCCAGAGCGGTTTGCCTGCGGGCGTTTGCAGGAGATTGGATTCGTCCAAGCCGAGGGCAGCGGGATTTTGACAGCGCAGGAACGCTGCCCACAAGCCGATGAAATATCCCTGCCCGCGAATGTCATCCAATAAATTTTCAAAATGCGGGAAACGCTCGGCGTCGTGTTTTAGCTCGCCGTATTGACCTTCCCATTTGTCGTCAATCACAAATGTGCGAGCCTTCATGCGGGAGCGTTGAAATGTATCAAAAATATCTTTGACGATTTCTTCGGTCAACTCTTCGGGCTTCATCGCTTTGGATGACTCAACTCCCCATGTGTTGTATTGCGGCGCGAGCATCACATCTTTTTTCTTGCTCGAAATATTTTTTGGCGCAATGATCTTTTCGCGTTGAAGGATTTTGTAATAACTGCGGATGGCTTCATGGTAATTCTCGCCGAACGCAATCAAAAATGAAAAGCCGAGTTTGTTCGGCTTGTGCTTCCAAATATCGCTGCGGAGATTCAACACAGGGCTGATGCCAATTTCACGAATCTCCAAACGGAAATCACCTTGCGGCAATTCAGCGAGTCCCCAACATGCCGCACCCGATTGCAGCGCCTTCGCGCCGATGGCATTCCATTTATCCGAGGTGTTGAAGGTGCAAAAATAATGCGCGGGCAATCCCCATTGCTGCGTGAGACCAGGTCCACGCATGGCGCCAGAGCCGAGCACCGTTGTCACCGCAAGCCGCGAATGCAAATCCACCACGGGGTTGATGGACGTACTCATGCACAAGCCAGGCACCACCGCATAATGGCTGTACATCGAAGGCTTGTAAGTGCCGCCGTCCATTTCGGGGAAGTAAATAATTTGTGCAATGTCACTGTCCGCGGGGGATTCGAGCAGAAGCGGTTCGAGGGAGATAAAGTCCATTTGGAAGGACCAGCTGACAGTTAAGCGCGAGGCGTTTTTTGTCGCTTGATAGATGATAAAGATGCGGTCATTCTTAATCTGATAACTGGTCTGTGAGTCGAGAAATATTTCCGCCCCGATAATGAGCGGACGATGGCGCGCGCGTGAGATGAGCCGCTGCTGCGAGTCGTACAAATGGAAGATGTCCGTCTCAGCGTCCCATTCCCAGACGTAGGTAGGGGAGGTGACTTGAATTTTGCGTCGATTTTCGGTGATTTTGACCATTTTTGAAATTGCCTCTTGACAAAGCATATTCGTTCTTGTAAACTAATGTTACCGTTCACATGACCGGTAACATTATACAACCCCAACCTAAAAATGCAAAATTCTCACCCAACCCTTCGTGATGTTGCCCGTTTAGCTGGTGTTTCACATCAGACCGTTTCGCGCGTAATCAATGGGAGTGAGGATGTTCTCCCGGAGACTCGTGCAAACGTGGAAGCTGCCATCAAGCAATTGGGCTACCGCCCGAATGCGATTGCGCGTTCGATGGCTCGCGGCCAGACTCATACGCTGGCTTGTATTTCCCCCAATTTGACAGATTACACATTTGCCAGCGTTATTGAAGGCGCTGAGACGGAGGCAAGGCAGCATGATTATTTTCTGCTGTCTTCATCTGCCACGGACCCAGATGCTTTTCACGCATTGGTGGATGAGTTGGTGGGGCACCGCCGCGTGGATGGGCTGATCGTGATCAACCCGTATTCTGATGATCGCTTTCAGCATATCCCTGAAAAATTTCCGGTGGTTTTTGTGGGTGCGCAATCTCATGAGCAGAAGATTTCATCCGTCTGTTTGGACGATGAGAAGGTTGCGTACGAAGCCACCCGTCATTTGATCTCGTTGGGTCACACAGACATTGCTCTGGTCACCGGCCCAATGGAAGAAGATTGTTCACTGGATCGTACCGAGGGATACCGCCGTGCTTTGCAGGAGGCTGGCATTCCTTTTGATAATTCAAAGATCATTGAAGGTGACTGGTCTGCCACATCAGGTCAGGATGCTTTGCTTTCCTTCGTCGAACAGGGACGCGTCCCGACTGCTGTGTTTGCACAGAATGACCGCATGGCAATGGGCGTGTTACGCGCCGCGCGTGATGTGAATATAAAAGTACCTACTCAGCTTGCCGTCATTGGCGTGGATGATATGCCCTTGTCTTCCTATTTTGATCCGCCGCTTACCACGATGCGTCAAGATATGCCGCGCATTGGGCAGGAAGCCACCCGTATGTTGTTGGACATTATCCAAAAGAAAAATACTGGCCAACGCGAAGTGAAATTATCCGCGGAGTTGGTTGTGCGTCAATCTACATCCAAAGGAGGTGATTAATAGTTCCAAGCAAAATATCGATCGTACCGTTATTTTGTACGTCTATTGCTCTACATATTTCCAAGGAGAAGAATAAATGAAGAACAGTCTTTTGATGAAGGTTTTTGGCCTTCTTGTGATCGCATCATTCGTTTTGGCAGCTTGTGGCGGCGGAGCCGCTACCGAAGCTCCCGCTGTTGAAGCAACTGAAGCCCCTGCCGTTGAAGCTACTGAAGCTCCCGCCACCGAAGCACCTGCTACCGAAGATGTTTCCATCCGCTGGCGCACCCGCCCTGATAATCAGGAAGAAATCGATGTCTATAGCCAGATCAGCACTGACCTGGATGCCGAACTTGATGGCATTACCCTCACCTACGAACCCGGTGGTTCCGAAGGCGCGAACTATCAAGATCAGTTGAAGGCTGAAATTGCAGCCGGTACCGCTCCCGATGTCTTCTGGATCCCCGGAACCGATGTTGCTGATTTCGCAACCCGTGGTTTGATCTTGAACGCTTCTGACCTCGCCGCTGGATCTGATTTCAATGTTGACGATTTCTACGCTGGCCCGATGTTCCACCTCACCTACAATCCTGAGACCGGCGCTTCCGGCGCTGACTCTGGCGCTCTGTGGGGTATTCCTCGCGATGTGTCCACATTCGCTCTTTACCTGAACATGGACTTGATCAACGAAGCTGGCGCTCCCGATCCACGTGAACTCGCTGCCAACGGCGAATGGACTTGGGATGCCTTCCTTGAAGTTGCCCAGGCCACCCGCGCACTCGGCTCCGATGTGTATGGTTATGGCGCGAGCGCTTGGTGGGGTCCTTACGGTGTTTGGTTGAACGCTTCCGGCGGCGGTTTCTTCACTGAAGACCGCGCTGCCTGCGCCCTCAACACCGAAGAGTCCCTCGCTGGTCTCGATTTCCAACGCTC
>CAZHOX010000301.1:0-3274 GCA_964534345.1 uncultured Anaerolinea sp. | reverse complement strand
TGCAATCGTGGCACAACTTCTTTTTTGTTGCCGCTGAACCAGGTGGCTCCGTCTCTGTTGATAAGCCTCCCGTTGGGCTTTGGCTTCAAACCATCTCAGCTTATTTTCTCGGCGTGAACGCCTACGGATTGTTGATGCCTCAAATTCTGGCTGGGCTGGCTTCAGTGGTCGTGGTCTATCACCTTGTACGTCGTTCGTTCGGCACAACGGCGGGTCTGTTAGCTGCCCTTGCATTGGCTGTCACGCCTGTCGCTGTCGCCGTGGATCGAAACAACACCATCGACAGCACCATGATATTCACCTTGCTCCTCGCGGCATGGGCATTTATCAAAGCCACAGAGACAAGCAAAATGCGCTACCTGCTTATTGGCGCAACACTGGTTGGCATCGCCTTCAATATCAAAATGATGGCAGCCTATCTTCCTGTCCCTGCCTTTTTTGCACTGTATTTTCTTGGCGCACGCGAAGGCTGGTGGCGCAAAGTTGGCAAACTTACCATCACGCTTGCCCTGCTATTCGCCGTCTCATTCAGTTGGGCCATCGCCGTAGATCTGACTCCTGCAGACCAACGTCCGTATGTTGGCAGCAGCACCGACAACTCTGAACTCACGTTGATCATTGGATATAACGGAATCAACCGCCTGACAGGTATGACGCGCAGCGGGGGTACATCCCCAGCTGGAAGTGCCGCCTCAGACTCACCTCAGCCTGCTTCTCCATCTATGAACATCACCTCCCCATCAAATACCCCTCCTCAAGGAGAAAGGCCTCAATCCAACAATCAACCTCCATCGGGGAATCGTCCGCAAGGCAACCCTGGCGGCACGCCATCGAACATTGGCGAGGCAGGCGTGCTGCGTCTGTTCACCAACCCATTAAGCAAAGAGACGAGTTGGCTGCTCCCAATTGGGTTGGTCGGCATGGCGCTCCTATTAGCAGGGACTCGTATCCAATGGCCGCTAGCAGAACAACATCAAGCTCTGGTTTTGTGGGGTGGTTGGCTTGTCACTGGTGGAGTGTTCTTCAGCGTGGCATCTTACTTCCACGAATATTACCTGACTCTGCTTGCAGCACCTTTGGCTGCCTTGGTAGGCATTTGCATCGTGGAATTATGGAAACTGCGCAAAGACCGTCCATTTTTTACAACTGCATCCGTAGTGATCGTCACTGCATTGACCTTAGCCTTCCAGTTTTACACCGCATTCTCTTTTACTGAGTCGATCACATGGGTAATGCCTACATTGGTTGTATCCATCTGCGGGGCTGCGATGCTGATCGCATCAAATAAATTTATCACGCCAAAAAATCTCGCGCTTGCTGGTATTACCTTACTGGTCGCATCCATGTTCATCACACCAGGGATATGGTCTGTGTACACAGCATTGAACCCCAGCAGCAACCAATCGCTTCCCGCTGCTTATTCAGGCAAAGATTCTGGCTCATCCAACAGCCGATTTGCACAAGTCAACGAATCTCTTGTGGAGTATCTCGAAGCCAACACTGAAGACTCCAACTATCTAATGGCAGTTCCTACTTCCATGCAAGGTGCAGATTATGTTCTCGAAACAGGCCGCCCCGTGTTGTATGTCGGAGGGTTCAAAGGCAGCGACCAAGTTGTCAGTGCGGCTGACCTCTCACAGCTTGTAGAAAGAGGCGAGCTTCGCTATATCTACTGGAGTTCGCAGGGGATGGGAAGCAATTCCGAAATCTCAAGCTGGGTTACATCTGCTTGTTCAGTAGTTCAAGGGTTTGAGACAACTACAAGAAACGCAGGCGCTCCTGATGGAACTGCAACTTCTTCAAGTTCCTCTTCAAGTTCTGGAAGGCAGAGCGGGAGTCAATCCATAGCTCTTTACGACTGCAAAAAATAAAAGCCTATGAAAACAAAAATCATATTTTCCTTGTTCCTGCTGCTTGCACTCGTTTTGAGTGCCTGTGGCGCAGAAGCAACCGCCACACCCGCCGAAGAAGCTTCACTGGATACCGTGTACACATCGGTTGCAATGACTCTGGCCGCGCAACCTGTGGAATCAACATCCACCCCGCAACCAGCGGCAACGTCCACAAATATTCCAATTGCCACATTGATCAATCTGCCAACCGCTACATCAGGTGTTAGCTTAATTAGCGCATCAAGCGGCGTTACGAGTTGCGATAATTCGGTATACCTCAGTGACGTCACCGTTCCAGATGGAACCGTACTCACCCCGGGCGCAACATTCACAAAAACATGGAGCATGCAAAACACAGGGACTTGTACATGGTCAACCTCCTACTCGATTGTTTTTTACAGCGGCAACGCCATGAGCGGAGTCACCACAGCATTAAGTGAATCTGTCAGCCCCGGCGGGAGCATCAACATCTCTGTTGAATTTACCGCCCCATCCGCCGCAGGTTCCTACACCGGGTACTGGCGATTACAAAACGCGTCAGGAACATCCTTTGGCGAAGCGGTCTATGTGCAGATCGTTGTCTCAGGCAATACAGCAACGCCCACAGCCACAACAACAAGTGAAACAACCTCCTACACCAGCACACCCACCACTGCACCCACGGCAACAACGGAGCCCACATCCACAACTGCACCTACAAACACACCAGAACCAACTGCAACAACAGCACCCGATTCTTAATTTCAACAAGGACATCGAATGAAAAAAATAATATTCATCATTCCAATCGTTCTGCTTCTACTCATTAGCGCCTGCTCCAATTCAGCGCCAGCGACAGAAAACAGCGACCCGTCTGCATCATCCACCCTCGTAGCAGACTTGGTCAACCAAAACCTGACCGCCTCCGCACCTGTCGCGCCTCAACCTTCGCCCGAAGTTGAAACTGTCCAATTGACCACAGACTACACGGATGCAGTCTCCACCGAAATGCAATTACTGCTCGGAATCATGAAACTCGAAGGAACCGAACAAGCCATCACCGCCGAACAAGCAAGTATATTGATTCCATTGTGGACGAACTTCAAGACTCTCAGTCAAGACATGATGCCTGCGCAAAGAGGCATGGAACAGGGTCAGCCAAATGCAACTCCACAAGCAATCAACACAGAAGTGCAAACGCAACTCGCTGAACTGACCAAACAGATTCAAGCATCCATGACGCCAGAGCAGATCAATGCCATTGCGTCCATGCAAATTACGCAAGAAACTTCACAGACCATCATGCAAGAAATGGGGCTATCCATAAACGGCCCACAGCAAGGAAATGGAGGACAGCCTCCTCAAGGCGATATGCCGCAAGGCACACCACCAGCAGGCGGCCC
>CAZHOX010000300.1:0-3282 GCA_964534345.1 uncultured Anaerolinea sp. | reverse complement strand
TTTCTGTGGAAACATGGGGCTTGCTCTTTGCCGTGATCAGTTGCGGCTTTATTGTAGGTGGATTGGTCATCTCAAAATATGGCTTGGGGAAGAATCCGCTGATAGCGATGTTTGCCGCCAATATTGTGATCTGGGTCATCTCGGCAATCTTTACTATTCAACCGTCCATTATTTTGCTTGCCGTGGGTATGTTCATTTACATCAGCGTCGTGCCATTCATCGAAGCCGCCGAGCAGACAATTCTTCAGAAAGTGGTTCCGCAGGAAAGGCAGGGACGGGTATTTGGATTCGCTCACAGCGTGGAACAATCCGCTTCGCCTCTGACGACGTTTTTGATTGGTCCCATTGCTGAGACCTTTTTCATCCCGTTCATGACGACCGGTGCAGGGGTTGGTCTCATTGGCAGTTGGTTCGGCACCGGACCTGCTCGCGGTATCGCTTTGGTTTTTACTGTAACGGGAATCATTGGGTTAATCATTACCATCGTTGCCATGAACTCAAAATATTCCCGATTGCTTTCTGAACGATACATGAATCATGAGCCTGAGATATTGCCTGATGCTGAATTAGCATAAGGAGAGCGAATGACGGAGTCTAATTTCCCCAAGATCGGTGCTCCCGCTACCCGTGCATTGGAGGCGGAAGGATATACAAATCTCAAGCAGTTGACCAAGGTCACCGAGGCGGAGCTTGCCCAGTTACATGGCATGGGTCCGAAAGCACTGGGAATTTTGCGTGATACGTTGAAAGTGGAAGGATTGTCTTTCAAACAAGGAAAGGCAGGGAAGACGCTGAGAAAGAAAGGCTCGCCCGTCAGCCGCACGGATAAGGTGGATGAATTCCTCGAGAATCTCAGTCACCCGCTCAAGGCGGAGGTGGAGGCGCTGCGTTCCATCATCAAAGGCGTGAACAAAAATATCAACGAAGAAATTAAATGGGTGGCGCCATCCTTCAATTACAAAGGCGAATATTTGGTGACGTTTAATTTGCGCGACACAAAACGGATTCATCTTGTGTTTCATAACCCGAAGATATCCAAGGTGAAGAGTTCGATCTTGGAAGGCGATTATGTGGATCGGCGCATGGCTTATTTTGCGGATATGAAAGATATTAAGGCGAAAAAGTCTTTGCTCGAAAAGGCGTTGAAAGATCTGATCAAGTTGCAAGAATAGGAGAATATCCAAAATGGCACTGACACCTTCACAAGAGATCGACAAATTTATAAATGATCTCACCGATTGGCGCGGAAAGTGGATTAAGCATTTTCGCGCTTTGATTCTGAAAACTGCCCCCGAAGTTGCCGAAGATTGGAAATGGGGCGTTCCAGTGTGGACGTATAGCGGCAATGTGGTTGCTTCAGGAGTCTTCAAAGACCATGTGAAACTCAATTTTTTCAAAGGCGCATCGTTGCCTGACCCGAAAAAATTATTCAATGCAGGGTTGGAAGCCAAAGCCACGCGTGCCATTGATGTTGCTGAAAACGATAAAGTGGATGAGGCTGCACTAAAGGAACTGATTCGCGCTGCGGTGGAATTTAATATGGCAGGGAAAAAGAAGAAATGAAACAGATTGACCTTCCCAAGTTGGCAGCTCCGGCACAGCGGGCGCTTCAGAGCGCAGGCATTACCAAACTCACACAGTTGACCAAGGTCAGTGAAGAGGAACTCATGCAATTACACGGCATGGGTAAGAATGCCCTGAGTATATTGCGTGAAGCACTTAAGGAGAATGGATTGTCATTTCGTGAGGCGAAGAAATCTCACGGGGACGCAATGGATAAAACGATCCGCTCGAAGATGGATGACATTTTTACGGGCGATGGACAGACCCAATTCAAGGCCTATGACTACTTGATGAAGGAATCTGAAAAGCCTGTTTCGTGGGCGTACGATGTGTGGGAAGAAGTAGTGGCTGGATTAACGCACAAGGACAACCACATCCGCGCTATTTGTGGGCAGTTGCTCGGCAATCTCGGTAAAAGTGATCCGAAGGGACGAATGTTCAAGGACTTCGATACATTGCTCAATGTCACAAAAGATGAACGCTTCGTCACGGCACGACACACCATGCAAAATATCTGGAAGGTTGGGCTGGGCGGAAAGAATGCGCAGATTTTGGTAGTAAAAGGACTTGAGGAACGTTTCAAGGAATGTGTCACTGAAAAGAATGGTAAGTTGATCCGCTATGATATTTTGGTGAGTATGAGAAATTTATATACCGCCACCACATCCAGCGAGATCAAGGAGAAGGCGTTGGAGTTGATCGAGTTGGAAGAAGATGTGAAACATAAAAAGAAATATGCAACGGTCTGGAAAAAGGTGTAAGATTCAATAACTTATTGGTACGTAGGAATCCTTAATGATAGTAGACCTCGATACGCGACTTTCTGACTCGCCCTTTGTGCATTCTGTCTATGAAGCACGCAGTGTTGGCGGCGGTTCATTTATGTCGAACGCCACAACACAATGGGAAATGGTCATCACCAAACAAGTGGGGAAGATCACTCTCAGCCTGCGTGGACCGGAGACACAGGCATCGCCTGCACCCATCCCTGAAGACGCCGAATTTTTAGGGATCATTTTCAAGCATGGCACCTTCATGCCAAACCTGCCGGGCTACAAATTGGTGGATGAAGAAATTCATTTATCTGAAACTGGCAAGAATTCATTTCAACTTTTTGGGGACACATGGCAATTCCCGACCTTAGAAAACATCGATACCTTTGTAGGGCGATTGATCCGCAAAGACCTGGTTGCTCACGATCAACTCGTGGCAGACGTGTTGCGCGGCAAGGAGTATGACCTCTCATTGCGTTCGATTCAACGCCGCTTTTTACATGTCACCGGGCTGACGTATAAAGCCATCCTGCAGGTGGAACGGGCTCGCGAGGCAGTTGAATTACTGAAAAGCGGAGTTCCAATTCTCGAAGCGACCTATCAGACAGGGTATTTTGATCAGGCACATCTCACGAATTCGTTGAGGCGTTATTACGGTCAGACGCCCAAAGAGATCATTAATCCTGAACCATGATTCGCAAAGCCGTGTAGAATTCAAATTGAAATTCACTCCACTATTTGGATGGTACTTACAATGATCAAACTTGCTCCCATTACATTGGAAGGACATGGCATTCGCCTCGAACCGCTGACCCTTGAGCACGAAGCGGATCTTTCTGCGGCCGCAGCGGATGGTGAACTTTGGAATCTTTGGTTTACCTCTGTACCCGGCCCTGATGAAACAAAGAAGTATATCGAAACTGCATTGGCAGGCTATCAAGCTGGG
>CAZHOX010000299.1:0-3304 GCA_964534345.1 uncultured Anaerolinea sp. | reverse complement strand
GGAGTCTTTCACTTGATACAAATGATTGGAATCGTTTTGCTGTTGGTGGGGTTGATGATGTCCTTATAAAACTAAACCTCCGAGGTCTTCGCGTAGCACCCTGTGGGCAAGACCTCGGAGGTTTTTTCTTAAGACAACCCAACTTCCTTGTTGAACTCAACGATCAGTTCATCAATTTCATCAGCCTGCTTTTGGACGCTGGTCCAGTAATCAGGTTGATACCATTGATCTTGAATTTCGTTGTAGGTCTTGCCCTGTTGTTCAACCCATGTGTAGTACTTGAGGTTGTGAACACGGCGGCGTTCAGGGTAAGTGAGTTCGAGCATATTATCGGTGGATTGGCCGTGCAGGTAGCGGGCGAAATCTGCGGCAGCGTCTTTCTCGCTGTATTCGCCGAATTCCTGGTGCATTTCATGCAGGCGGGAGCGATAGAGTTCCATCGAGTCGGTGAGCATGGTGAACATGATGTCGTTCTCGTCCATCTCGTAGTACTTGGCTGTTTTGATGCAGGAGAGAACATTCGAAATGCCAGAGAAACCAAGCAGATCGAGATTTGAGATGACCGATTCAGGAACACCCTTCTCTGCGAGGTAGGCGCGTCCGTTTTCTTCGTTGAACAGGCGGGAGATGTTGACCACGGCGTTATCGTCAATGGCGGTGACAATGTCTGTGTTCTTGGTGTTGTGAACCCAGGGGACGTGCTTGTCGCCGATGCCTTCGATGCGATGTGCGCCGAAGCCGTTTTCCAAAAGGGTGGGGCATTGCAAGGCTTCGCTTGCCACGATCTTGCTATCGGGGAAGAGCTGCTTCATGTAGTCGCCGCTGGCGATGGTGCCAGCCGAACCGGTGGCAGATGCGATGCCGCGGAAACGTCCGTTCTTGCCTGCTACGGCTTTGAAGACTTCTTCCATAGCGTGACCTGTCACTTCATAATGCCAAAGATAATTGCCAAATTCTTCGAACTGATTGAAGATCATCAAGTCCTGACCGGATTGATTCAGTTCTTTGCACTTGTCAAAAATTTCTTTTACGTTCGATTCAGAGCCGGGGGTTTTGATGGTTTCACCAGCAACTTTGGCAAGCCATTCAAATCTTTCCTTTGACATGCCTTCGGGCAAAATGGCGATCGATTCACAGCCGAGCAAGGCAGAGTCATACGCGCCGCCGCGGCAGTAATTTCCAGTGGAGGGCCAGACCGCTTTTTGGGTGGTCGGGTCAAATTGACCTGTGACCAAACGAGGGACAAGGCATGAGAATGCCGCGCCGACTTTGTGCGCGCCGGTGGGGAACCACTTGCCAACGAGAGCAATGATGCGGGCTTTGACTCCTGTCAGCGAGGAGGGAAGCTCGAGAAAATTGACTCCGCCATACGTCCCGCCTGAGGCGGTGGGTTGGTTGTGCCAGTTGATGCGGAAGAGGTTGCGGGGGTGAATGTCCCAGAGTCCGATCTTCGTCAATTCCTCTTTAACTTTTGCAGGAATTTTGGAAGGGTCTTTCATTTGGGCATAGGTGGGGATGATGATGTTGCGCTCTTTTGCGCGTTGAATGGCGCGGGCGCGGCGGTCTTTGTGAAGGGTCAGGTCAATCGTGGTCATGGTTTTCTCCTGATTGAGTAATTGTCAGACAACTTTGATTATAGCGCAAATTGGTACAAACTGGCCATATATTTTGATTTTAAAGAAGGCTATAGTAGTCTTAATTAGAGGCAAAGGAGATACGATGAACAATGCCAAGACAACCGCTGTTTCAGGATGCTTGATCTGGTTTCTTTTGATCTGTACGATCAGCAGTTGTGTAATGCCTGTGTTTTTTATTGTGGGCAGTGTGAGTTCATTTAGCGATTTTGCGATCCGTACAACGGGGGGCTGGTTATGCCCAGAGGGGACAACGCCTGAAAGTTATTCGTATGCAACCACCACTACAGATGAATTTGGAAATACACAGCCATCCACCGCTTATGAATTGCATTGTGTTGATTCGAGTGGCGCTGTGGTAAAAGAAGACCCCGTTGTTTATGCATTTACTTGGATAGGAATTTGGGGCGTGATCGGTTTGATACTTTCGGGAGTGTTGACCTTTGTTTTTGCAGTGCCAGGTGGAATGCTGGTGACAAAAATTTTGAATAAGTTGAAATCACCGCGTACGGACGATAGACGATAGACCACGGACCATCGTCCGTGGTCTATCGTCAACAGCTTTTACAAAATTCCCAATATCTTGCTGACAACCGAAAGCAGAATGCCGCCTGCGATGACGCTCCCTAATTGACCTGCGGTATTTGCTCCCATGGCGTGCATGAGGATGAAGTTGTTCGGGTCTTCATCGTTGGCGGTTTTTGCGGCTAAACGTCCTGCCATCGGAAATGCGGAGATGCCCGCCGCGCCGATGAGCGGATTGATCTTGCCGCCGCTCAGCAGTGACATTAACTTTCCAAACAGTAAACCTGCCACGGTATCCAACACAAAGGCAAATAGACCCAACAGCATGATCTTGCCTGTATCCAGATTTAAAAAGTCTGAGGCGGTCATGGTGGAGCCGATGGCAAGGCCGAGGAACAAGGTTGAGATGTTGATGATCTCATTTTGCGCGGCATTGCTCAAGCGATCTACCACGCCAGTGACCTTTAACAAATTTCCGAGCATGAGCATGGAAATAAGCGGGGTGGCTTCAGGAACGAGCAGACCAACGACGAGGGTCAACACAACCGGGAAGAAGATCAATGTCCTCTTTGAAATGGGCTTTGGCGCATATTCCATTTGGATCAAGCGCTCTTTTTTCGTGGTTAGCAGCTTCATCAATGGCGGTTGAATGATCGGAATCAAACTCATATATGAATAGGCTGCCACCGCAATCGGCGCGAGCAATTCAGGTGCAAGTTTGGTCGCCACGAAAATGGATGTGGGACCGTCAATCGCGCCGATCACACCGATGGATGCGGCTTGATTTAGTGGGAAGCCCAATAAGATCGCCAGTATCAATGTGCCAAAGATACCGAACTGTCCCGCAGCGCCGAGCAACACCATGCGCGGTTGTGCAAGCAGCGGAGAGAAATCGATCATGGCACCCACACCAATGAAGATCAGCAGCGGGAATAATTCTGTTTTGATGCCTGCATCGTACAAAACTTTTGTCATGCCTTCGGCGGCGGTCATGCCTGCCAGCGGAATATTCGCCAGCAAACACCCAAAGCCGATGGGCAGGAGCAGCACGGGTTCGATCTCTTTGAAGACCGCAAGATAGATCAGAACCAGCGCGGCAAAGATCATCACTGCATTGCCGAGCGTGAAATGGGTAAACCCTTTGA
>CAZHOX010000298.1:0-3305 GCA_964534345.1 uncultured Anaerolinea sp. | reverse complement strand
AATTGATCTTCTTCATGGTCTGGCGCGATGTAAAAGTGAAATATAAACAAACCCTGTTGGGCATGGCTTGGGCTGTCATTCAACCAGTGATGACCATGCTGGTATTTACCTTCCTATTCGACCGCGTGGCAAAACTGCCGACCGAAGGAATCCCATATCCTGTCTTTTCATTCACGGCGCTGCTGCCGTGGGGATTGTTCGTTGTGGCGCTCAATCAGGGCAGCCGCTCGCTTGTGGCGCACAATAACATGGTGACGAAGATCTACTTCCCGCGCCTCATTCTGCCGATGTCTGCGGTATTTTCTGGCCTTGTGGATTTTGTGATCGCCTTTGTTATTCTGGTCGCATTGATGATTTATTATCAAGTAACTCCCGCATGGAACCTACTTTGGACGCTTCCATTCTTCCTCCTGCTTGCCATTGTGACTGCGCTCGGCGTGGCTCTTTGGCTTTCAGCGATTAACGTCCAGTATCGTGACGTAAACCAAGCCCTCCCGTTTCTGACTCAGTTTTGGCTGTTTGCCACACCCGTGGCATATTCTGCCTCTGTGATCTCTGCAAAGTGGCAGATCCTGTACTCGCTCAACCCGATGGCGGGCGTGGTCAACGGTTTCCGTTGGGCATTGCTTGGTACAGGTAATGGGCCAGATATCACACTCTGGGTGTCGACAGGTATTTCAATTTTGATCTTTGTTTCAGGTCTCTTCTATTTTAGAAGCATGGAAAAGACCTTTGCGGACACCATATAGTTGCAGGTTCTAAGTTGAAAGTCGCAGGTTTAAAACCTTCAACCTTCAACCTTCAACCTTCAACCTTCAATCTCCAAAAACTATGACAACAGCAATCAGCGTAAAAAACATTGGCAAGCAATATAAGATCGGCGCGGCGGAAACGAAATTCCGCTATAACATGCTCCGTGATGTGATCGTGGATACGGTCTCGGCACCCATTCGTCTGGCAAAGGCTATGGTGGGGAAATCTGACCGCAGGCAGAACCAGAACTTCGTCTGGGCGTTGAAGGATGTTTCTTTCGACCTCGAAGAAGGCAAAGTCCTCGGCATTGTGGGACGCAACGGAGCGGGCAAAAGCACCCTGCTAAAAATTCTCTCCCGCGTCACCGAACCGACTGTGGGCACAGTCTCTGTGCGCGGGCGTGTGGGTTCTCTTCTCGAAGTGGGCACAGGCTTTCACCCTGAACTGACAGGCCGCGAAAATATTTACATGAATGGCGCCATCCTTGGGATGAAACGCACCGAGATCGACTCCAAATTCGATGAGATCGTGGATTTCTCCGAAGTTACACAATATATCGATACGCCGGTCAAACGCTATTCTTCAGGCATGTACTTGCGCCTTGCGTTCGCTGTGGCGGCGCATCTCGAACCTGAGATCCTCGTTGTGGATGAAGTGCTTGCGGTGGGTGATGCCGAATTCCAAAAGAAATGCCTTGGCAAAATGGGGGATGTGGCGCAGCAAGGCCGCACGGTTTTGTTCGTCAGCCATAACATGTCTGCCATTTTGCGGCTGACACAGGAAGCGATTGTCTTGAACAAGGGTCAACTCATCATGCGTGGACCTACGCAGGAAGCCGTTGACTATTATTTGTCATCGGGTCAATCGCAGGCAGGCGAGCGCACTTGGGATGCGGAAGAGGTTCCAGCGGCGAGTGCTCCGTTTATGCCGATCAGCTTGAAGATTAAAGAAAGAGGCGGGAAGGTCGTGGATACCGTCCGCTCTACGGAACCTGTCACGGTTGAGTTCGAGTACAAACTCAGTTCTTCCGTCACAGGGCTGCGGGTTGGGCTTTATGTCAGCACCATGCGCGGCGAATATGTTTTCACATCGTTCGATACGGACAACCCCGCGCTTTACGAAAAATTTGACACGCGCAGTGCGGGTCACTACATCAGCCGCGCAGAAATTCCTGCGGATATGTTTAATGAGAGCCGCTACACGGTTGGCGTGAATGCGAGTTCGTTCGGCGTGCGCCGTTATTTTATGGACGAAAATGCGTTGGCTTTCAACGTGGATATTTCTGGTGCGCCTGGCACACAATGGGCTGAGCCGCGTGTGGGACCTGTGCGCCCAAGATTGAATTGGAAGATCGAGAAGATTGGTTAGAAAGTTGCAGGTTGAAGGTGGCAAGTTAAAACTTTCAACCTGCAACCTGCAACTTGGAACCCTATGAAAAAACCTCTCCGCAACCTTTTAGGCGACCTGCCTTTCACTGCCGAAATTGACTGGATGCTTCGTTCAAAGAATCGTCCACGCAACGATCATTTCAATTTGGATCGTTTGCAAAAATCTCTGCCTGCGGCGCGTGCGGTTGTGGAGCCATTTGCTAAAACGGCGCCGCGCGGTAAAAAAGTTTTGTTCTTTGCCACGCTTCATTATTGGATCGAACAATCTGCATACCTTGGCTTGGTTCTTGCAGGCATGGGGCATGATGTAACCTTGTTGACTCTGCCCTACTCAGAATGGCACAAGCAAAAAGATAAGTTCACTCAGCGCCAGCGCATTCTTCATACGCATGATGCGCTTGCCAGCCTTGAGCCTTTGGTGAAACATGTTTCGATGCTGGATATGCAATCCTCATCGTTTACTGCTCACAACACTCTTCATGCTGTAGCGCAAAACGCATTGCCCGAACAAATTGAAACGGACATCAAGGAAGTTTCTCTTTGGGATGTGCAATACACTTTGATGCGCGAAGAAGTGGATATGAACGATGCGGGCGACCGCGCACTCTACGACCTGCGCATTGAACGCAATACGTTTGCTGCCAAAGCCGCGATCAAATGGATGCAGAAGAATCAGCCCGATGTAGTCTTAATTCCAAATGGATTAATTCTTGAAATGGGAATTGTCTTCCGCGTGGCGCGTTATTTGGGCATTGACGCTGTGACCTACGAATTCAACGACCAGCGCGAGCAGATTTGGCTCGCTCAAAATTCATCCATTATGCAGCAGGAGACGGATTATCTTGTGGATGCGCGCTGCTCGCTGCCTGTCACCGATGCTATGTTTGAACGGGTGGCGGACTTGGAAAACGCCCGCCGCGGCGCTCGTGTGTGGGGCAAGTCCAAACGATTGTGGCAGTATGTTTCATCGCAAGGCGCACAAGAGACTCGCAAACTGCTCAATCTTGATGACCGTCCCGTGGTGATGCTTGCCGCAAATGTTCTTGGCGACAGCCTCACTCTTGGACGTGACATCTTCGCCGCTTCCATGACCGAGTGGATCACAAAGACGGTTCAGTATTTTGCCAAGCGGACAGATGTTCAACTGGTCATCCGAGTGCATCC
>CAZHOX010000297.1:0-3307 GCA_964534345.1 uncultured Anaerolinea sp. | reverse complement strand
GAGTTTACATCTGGCTGCGCCGTGAATAATACAACTGGAAGCAGTGGATAATTTTTGTGAATGAGGCGCAGCGCATCCAACCCTTGAATGCCGGGCATACGCAGGTCGGTAAAGACCAGATCAAAATGGGTGCTTTTTAAATAGGCAAGGCCTTGTTCTGCATTTTCGGCTGTGGTCACTTCAAAGCCTGCCTGCTGTAAAATTCGTGCAAGCGTTTTGCGCAGGGTGGCTTCATCATCTATGATCAGGATGTGCCCGGTAATGTTCATGATAGATTCATCCTCCTGGTTGGCAGCCATACTTTGAAAGTTGCTCCTTTATCTGCGTTATTTTCTGCAGAAATACGCCCCTCGTGTTTGAGAATGATGTCATAAGTGATAGTTAGCCCAAGGCCGGTGCCTGTTTCCTTGTTTGTAATGAACGCATCAAAAATATTTGGCAGGATATTCGAATCAATGCCGGGGCCATCGTCAGAGATCGAAAGGAATATCTCTCCATCTGCTTCGAAGTGCCTTGTGCTTACACTTAACCTTCCACTGGCTTTCATGGCTTCCACCGCATTCATGAATAGATTCAAAATTACCTGACGGATCTGGTCAGCGAGGCCGGGGACCATTGGCAGAGAGGGGTCTGGGTAGAATTCGAATGAAATATTATTGTGTCTAAGATGGGTTGAGATGAGTGCATACACATCTTCCACAATATTATTGATCTGAATTGGGGTGAAATCTTCTGCGTGGGTTGGACGGTAGGTTGCTCGCAATCTTTGGATCAAAGCCGCCATACGTTCAGTTTCTGAGAGAACGATTTCCAAGTCTTGCCTGCCTTGTTGAGAGAGAGCCTGTTCTCCTTTAAGCAGGAATAGCGCGTTTTGTATGGCTTGCAGAGGATTGTTCAGTTCATGCGATACCGATGCCAGCAAACGCCCCATCACCGCCAGCCGTTCATTTTGAACCAGTTGGGTGCGAACTTCCTTCTCGTGTTGAAGTGAAGTTTGCAGGTCTTCGTATAGGTCAGCTTTTTGCAGTGCAATTGCCAGTTGATCTGCCACGGCAGCAACCAATTGCAGATCTCGGTTGGTAAATAAGCCGGGCGGCGCTTGTTGAATATCCAATATTCCTAAAAGTTGTTCGCCAATAATGACTGGCATAGCCAGCTCAGATTTTGTATCAGGTAGGAGTTCGTGCCGGATGTAGAACATGACTTCATCCACGTTATTTGTAAAGAAAGGAGCAGATGTTTCAGCGGCGTACCCGATAATTCCTGCGCCTGCAGGCAGACGCACATTCTGTTCTTTTAGTTTTCTTCCAATTTCTCCACTGCCAGCCTGGAGAACAAAGTCGCCTGTGCTTTCTTCGATCACGTACACCTGTACTTGGTAGTAGCCGAAATTCTTTTGAAGGAGGTCGACTACATCTGCCAGCAGTTCGTCTGTATTTAGTGCGACCAACCCTTGATTAATGCGGTACAAGGCGTTGGTTTCCTTAAGCGATTGTTGCGTACTTTCTAATAAATTTGCATTTTCAATAGCGATGGCAGCCTGTGTTCCAAGTGTGCTCAACAGGTCAATTTCATTGTTCGTAAATGTGTGCGGTGTGTTGCTCTGTACGCTTATGGTGCCAAGTTTCTGTTCGCCGCTGATAATGGGGGCAACCATAAGAGAACGAAATTTAGGAAAAACGCCAAATTTTATAAACCTATCGTCGGCATTAATATCAGAGATGTTGATGGTTCGCCCTTCGGCGATCACCTGTCCGGCAATGCCTTCTCCCAGGCGCATCTTTGGCTTTCCGTCAGTCGGGTATTTGATTCCGGCTACGGCTTCAGCGATGAGAAATTGTTTGGCTTCGTCTAAGAGATGGATGACAGCTTGTTCTGCACCTGGAATTAACTCCTGTGCGGAAGTGGCTATCAACCCTAAAACATTTGCCAGACCGATGCGCTCACTTTGGCTCAGTGCATGAGCAATTTTTGTGAGGGCATCCGATTCTTTCAACCGTTTTTGAAGTTCAAAATCTTGCTGGGCATTCCAGATGGCGATGGCAATTTGATTCCCAGCCTGTTCTGCACGTTCAATTTCAATCATCGGGAATTTATGCGGAGCATTGTATGCGACCAGGATCGCGCCAAGTTTTATTTGTCCGTAGATCAGCGGGATTCCTAAAATGGAACGAGCGGGAAATTGCCTGGCAATCTCTGGGCTGATATATGGCGAATTGAAAACATCTTCCGCAACGAGAACACGGCTTTCCTGTATAACAGAACGGGTCATGGATACCTGTTCTGTTGGAATATCAAAATTGTCGTAGGATTTTTCCAGGAAGGCGGATGTGCTTAATGGAATGGTTTTCTTTGTCTCATCATTCCAGCGGGTAAGGTAGCAATCATCTGCTGTCAACAGGTTCTTTAGATCTAGAACCAATATGTTAATCATCTCGTCTGGATTTTCAGATGCGATGATCGAGTGTGTCATTTTGTTGAGCAGGGAAAGGTAGCGTTCACGGGATTGAAGCTCAGTTTCTTTGTTTAATCGCTTCTCAATGCTTTGTCTTAGCCTGCCTGTTAAAGCTCCTACAAACAGCAAAATGATACAACCGGCTAGAAACCCGGCATCCAGCCAATTGCCTTGTATAGTGATTAATATAAGGATATTGATGAGAATTGCATAGAACCCGGCCCCAATACCGCCATAAAATCCAAATAGAAAACCAATCAGGCTGACCGGTATCACACTTAATGTGGTTACAGGCGGCCCGTAATATTTTATTAGCCATGCCAGAAGAAATGGATATATTGCCGAAACAACAATAGTAATGATCCATTTCGCACGATTAGAAAGTGAATAGAATTTCGTGTTCACAGGAGATATTTTAACATTCCGCCGTAAAATAATTGTAACTACAATTCCTTTGTAAGAAAAGAAAATCCCGCAGGAAAGCCTTCCTGCGGGATTTTGAGTCTATTTTGCATACTCTGTAGAACGGGTTTCTCGAATGACCGTAACCCTGATCTGCCCGGGGTATTGCATGGTTTCTTCGATCTTCTTGGCAATATCGCGTGCAAGCCTTGCAGACCCAAGATCGTCAATTGTATCGGGCTTGACGAGGATGCGCACTTCGCGCCCTGCCTGGATGGCAAAAGCCTGCTGAACGCCGTCAAAGGACATGGACATTTCTTCGAGAGAGCGGATGCGCTTAATGTACGCTTCGAGGTCTTCGCGGCGAGCGCCAGGGCGTGCACCGGAGATGGCGTCTGCTGCTTCAGCGATGACTGCTTCCACAGTATCCTGGTCAACTTCATGGTGGTG
>CAZHOX010000296.1:0-3312 GCA_964534345.1 uncultured Anaerolinea sp. | reverse complement strand
AAGTTCGCAAGAATGGAACCCTGCCCTGGCTTCGCCCCGATGCCAAGAGCCAGGTGACCGTTGAATACGCATTCGGCAAGCCCAAACGCATTGACACAGTACTCATCTCCACTCAACATGCTCCTGAAATTTCACAGGAAGATATCCGCAAGTATGTAATTGAGCACATCATCAACCCTGTCCTCCCCAAGGAATTGGTGGATGGCGACTTGAAGATCTACGTCAACCCGACCGGACGCTTCGTAATCGGCGGCCCTATGGGTGATGCAGGCGTAACCGGCCGCAAGATCATCGTAGATACCTACGGCGGCATGGGCCGTCATGGCGGCGGCGCTTTCTCCGGGAAAGACCCCACGAAGGTGGACCGCTCCGCTGCATACGCAGCCCGCTATGTAGCCAAGAATGTTGTGGCTGCTGGTTTGGCCGAACGCGTGGAAGTGCAGGTGGCTTATGCCATCGGCGTGGCTCACCCGCTTTCTGTCAACGTGGAAACATTTGGCACCGCCAAGATCGCAGACGAAAAGATCGCTGCTCTCATCAACGAACACTTTGACCTGCGCCCCGGCGCCATCATCCGCGACCTCGGCTTGCGCAAACCCATCTACCGCCAGACCGCTGCCTACGGTCACTTTGGCCGCGATGACATTGAATTCCCCTGGGAACGCACCGACAAGGCTGCTGCTTTGAAAAAAGCTGCGGGATTGTAATTCAATTGTTGTAAGTAAAAAAACAGACCTCCGAGTTCTTGATGAACTCGGAGGTTTTACTTTCTACAACCCTCGCGCTTTATTTTCCAACGGAAGTAATTTTCCATAGATCATTTCATGCGTAGGTGTTGGAACTCCAACTGCACGGCCCATGCGAATGACTGCGCCAGTTTGTTCGTTCAGTTCGGATGGGCGGCCTTCCATGATGTCTTTTTGCATCGAAGCAATGATATGCGGTTGGATAGTATCAATTCGTATCATGGTATCAGAAACAAATCTTTCTGAAAGTGCAACGCCACGAGCGCGGGCAACAGCTGCGGTTTCGTTCATGGCATTGAAAAGCATGGCGCGGGTTTCAGGGGTTGCACGAAATTGACCAATAGTCTGGCGGGTGAATGCGCCTACGCCACTTGAACCAGAGAT
Source organism: uncultured Anaerolinea sp. (assembly GCA_964534345.1). Taxonomy (GTDB): domain Bacteria; phylum Chloroflexota; class Anaerolineae; order Anaerolineales; family Villigracilaceae; genus Villigracilis. The sequence continues at coordinate 2,182 of CAZHOX010000296.1, read as the reverse complement.
GAATACAAACTTTTCCCACATGGCTACATTGATATCCGTGGGCACATCCACAGTAACACCATCCAACGCGGCAAACATATCAAGCAGGGAATTAATACGCACACTTTTGGAATTGTCCAATTCGCCGAATGCAATGAATGGCGGCACACCTACATGGCGAATATGCCCCGGCCCAGCGACAAAGGCACTGATTCGGCATAACCCGCCAAGCACATGTTTGCGATCAAAAGAAGCGAGCAACGTATCCATGTGCTCCATGCCGTTCAGGAGCGGCAGGATCATTGTGCTCTCCCCCATCAGCGGCCTCATCTGCTCAATGGCGGAATTCAACTGCCAAGCCTTGGTAGCGAGGATGACCAAATCCACTGGGCCAATGGATTGCGGCGAATCTGTTGCTTTGGCGGGGTGGACGACAAAATCGCCGCCGATCGAATCCACGCGGAGGCCTGATTCTGTTACTGCGGCAAGGTGCGCCCCACGGGCAATGAAAGTTACATCCTGCCCACTCAGCGCGAGTCTGCCCCCGAAATATCCGCCAACACCGCCTGAACCGAAAATTGCTATTTTCATAAGTATCTCCAATTTGAGAGTGAGTGATATAAAATATTATTGTGCCACTTAATAGAGGATTGAGTTTACTATGGAAACTACGCCAAAAATCCCGATGATTACAACGCCCAGGCTTGTCCTGCGTCCGTTCAATATGAACGACTGTGATACGCTCTTCGCAATTGTGCAGGAGCCGGATGTATTTCGCTATTTTCCGACGACGAGCGCATGGCCGCTGGAAAAAGCAGAGAGATACATCCATTACCAAATTGCGCATTGGCAAAGATTCAAGTATGGGCATTGGGCGATGGTGCTGCGTGAAACAGGTCAGATCATTGGCTGGGATGGGTTGGAGTATCTGCCTGAGACAGATGAAACAGAGGTGGGGTATCTTTTGAGCAGAGAGTTTTGGGGAAAAGGGTTTGCAACAGAAGCAACGAGCGCCATTATTAATTTTGGGCTTACTAAGGTTGGGCTGAAGGAGATCATTGGGCTGACACACCCGGAGAATATTGCATCGCAACGTGTGTTGGAGAAAAGCGGGTTGTCGTTTACGCGGAGCGAACCCTATTTCGGGATGGAAATGTTCAGGTACGCGATACAGGCGTCAGATTAAGAAAGAGGCGAGAATCAAAAAGTCGGGCGAATGTGAATCGCCCGACTTTTTTGTCAAATCAATTTAATCCACAGATGCTGCTTCTGCTTTTGGAAGTTGGTCGTGGTCTGGAAGAATTGTCTCTGCGTTGTGAATGGCTGGGATGAAGTATCCAACCAGGCCAGCGAATATGGCGCCAAAGCCGCAGAAGAACATCAACAAGCTCATGCCTGCGCCGGGGCCTGTGCCAACCAGCCAGCTAAATGTTGAGGAAAGCGAGCTGCCTGTGATGCGCATTTGAGGTTCGAGGACAAAATCTGCGAGGGTGCCTGCAATGATGGGAGAGATGGGATTGGTGAACCATGCGATGAGACGACGAGCGGAGAAGACACGACCTTGCACGTCGGGAGCAACTTTGGCCTGCCAAATGGCTTGATTTGATGCGTTGACCAATGGCGCTACGAGAGCAGAAACAACCATGCCAACGATCCAAATGGGTAAACCTCCATTGAGACCTACAATTGTCAGGCCAATGCCGGAGACCATCCATCCGCCGAGAACGCCATGCACACGGCGTTTGAAACCACCCCATGCGCTCATCAGGATGCCGCCGATGAGGCCGCCGACTGCACCTGCTGTTTGTACAGACCCAAGTAAGAGTGTGTCATTGGCTGTGCGGGAGAGAACCATTGGAGCAAGCAGAGTGAACGCCATGCCAAAGAAGAGATTGCCTGCAAAGAAGATCATCTGCAAGCCAAGAAGACTTGGGCGGGCAAAGATGTATTTGAATCCGTAGGCGGCTTCTTTCCAAATGCTGCCTTTTCCTTGTTCGCCTTCTTCTGTTCGTGGAGGCTGTGGGATGTGAACGATCATCAATGCGCCGATGGCAAGCAGGAAGGTGGCTACATCAAAAAACAAGATGCCCGTAAGTCCGATGATGGGAAGCAATGCGCCTGCAAGCAAAGGAGCAATAACGCCCGGGCCAGCTTCGATGAGGGACATCATGCCGTTGGCACGGCCATATTGTTCTTTTGGAAC
>CAZHOX010000295.1:0-3316 GCA_964534345.1 uncultured Anaerolinea sp. | reverse complement strand
TGGTCTCCAGACAGCAGGCAGATCGCTACTGCCAGCGGCGCAATTCGTATTTGGGATTCTGCAACAGGAGAACTTTCCTCTTCATTTGGTTTCTACGATGGCATTATTTATAAAGACTTAAAGTGGTTTGATCCACAGACCATTGCAACCCTGGAAACCAGCTATACCCAACAACGACCTTCGATGATTCGCTTTTGGGATTTATCCACAGGCAATGTGAAACTTGCCTTTCGCGGCTGGGATACTGTGGAAGGCTTGAACAATGGCGGTGTGATGCTGGTGTTGGATGATGTGCAAGTTTCCAGTGATCGCACACTCTTTCAAGTATCACTCCGTTATGATTCACCGGAAGTTTCCATGGCGGGTGAATGGAATTTAACAATGACTGATTCCAAAGGAAATATGTACCCACTGACCAATATCACGCCGCCCGACATGGACGCGGGAACAACTCGTGTGTATCAAACCACTCCAGTTCCAGTGGGTGAGCATATCATTTTAGACTTGAATAATTTTTCGCAAAAGGAACGACTTCCGCTTTCAGTGGATGTTTCCATAAATCCGGGCAAGTTCACTTTTGACCCGAACGCTTTGCAAACAGGAGACAGGATTGGTCTCGATGATTTTATTGATGCAAATGGATATACCCTGCACCTCATAGGCGCACAAAAGATTTCAGATACTGAATTGCTCTTTGAATTTGAAGCAGATGGATATTTGAACGGCGCGATACTTTCAGCTCCGGCAGCAAGTGGTTCTTCCGGTGGCGGCGTAAAAAATGGCACGTTTACTACTTTGTTATCTTTTGCTGAAATGCCGAAAGAATCATTTGAAGTGTATGTAACAACGATCTATTACAACGCATTTGGCCCGTGGTCGTTGGATTTTGAAGTATTCGAGTCTATGTTCACAGATACGAGCTCAATAGCCTCCCCTGTAGCGATCGCTCCAGAATCGACTGCGCCGGTCTATACGTCACAAGACCCGCTATTTCTGGAGGTGCAGTCTCTTTTGCAAAAATTTAACAACTCCGTTACGCAACAAGCGGGCTGGGTGCATATTCTCAGTGAGATCATTACTGAAACCACACAGGAGGGACAAACTTACCCGCCTCCCTATTATCAGGATGAACAATGGGCAGAGATTAACTCGGAAGGCTGGGTCACGCGCGGCTTAACCACACATAGCGATAGAGTTGGGAATGTTCTGCAACAGAGTATTTCTTCTGGAACGCATAATATGAATCTCACCACCGGCGAAGCGATGGAATTTCCTGTAGTTCGTTTTTCTCTTGATGGATTTCTCACAGATTTGGATGATGCATTAACCCACGGTCAGACCGCGCTGCGGGAGGATACTATCTGCGAAGATGCATCTCCCTGTCTGTTGATTACTCTTACAGAGGGAGATTTTGTCCACCGTACCTGGATCAACACAGAAACCGGTCAGCAGGTTAGCCAGCAGACACTGCAACGAATGTCAGATGGAACAGAAACAGTTCTATTCACTCAAAACTTTCTAGCCGTTGAACGGGTTGATGCTCCACCGCAGGATGTCTTGAAATTATTTTCGAGGGTTATGTTCCCAGTTCCATAGACGACTCGAAATATACGGATCGAATTGGAGCGCAAAAAACCTCTCTGGTTTGATTTGCTGGATTAAAATTGCAGCATCATGAATCTCTTTATCTCCATCCTGCCCTATCTCGCTGTGTGGGCAGGATTGTTTTTTGTCAAAAATGCATGGTTCGCATTGATCGCGTTTCATGCTGCGATTCTGCTTGCACTCGCGGCCATTCGACCTGTAGTTCCCATTAATATTCTTTTCAAAAGCAAATCTGCCAAATGGATTTTATTCAGCGTGCTTTTTTGCAGCACCAGTGGAATTGGTCTGTATTTTCTGTGGGATGTGTTCGGTGTAGCAACAAACCTGCCTGCTCAACTCCAAACCCTGGGGTTGAACTCGCTTTCGTGGTTTCCATTCATTACTTACTTTTCACTGGTCAATCCTTTTTTGGAAGAATATTTTTGGCGCGGTGTTCTGGGGAGCAGTACAAAAAAACTGTATGTCGGTGATTTGATCTTTGCTGGCTATCACACCATGATCTTGTGGGGCAGAGTGAATCCATTTTCCATTGTGTTTGCTGTTATCATCCTGGTTTCTGCGGGCTGGCTCTGGCGGCAGTTATCCCGAAAAGACCACGGACTTCTTGCCGCTGTGCTCGGCCACATGGTTGCGGATCTTTCCATCCTCCTGACCATTTACACCATGACAAGGTAATTTTTATTCCATGAATATTCTCACCCTAAAGTTGATTCTCGCTCCCCTCATTATTGGTACAGCCAGTTTAGCTGGGCGGCGTTGGGGGCCTGCTGTCAGTGGTTGGATCGTTGGGCTGCCGCTTACTTCAGGCCCGGTCATCTTCTTCCTTGCCATCACGCATGATATTCCCTTTGCGGCAAATGCCATTCTTGGAACCTTGAGCGGCGCATTTTCGTTGATCGCATTTTGTCTGGTTCACGCATGGCTCTCTACAAAATTTAAGTGGCACATTACCACCTTGGGAAGTTTGACCGTTTTTGCATTGATCACTTCTGCCTTGCAGGAATTGGTGATGCCTTTGATTCCGCTGTTTGTGTTGGCAGTGATTACGATTTCGCTCGGTGTATGGTGGATGCCCAAACAGAAGGCAGAGCAGGTGGCTGCATCCACGCTCAATCAATGGGATATTCCTGCACGGATTTTGGTGGGAACAAGTTTCATTTTATTCGTGACGGGCATTGCGCCGATCATCGGTTCAAAACTGACCGGATTGCTGACCACCTTCCCGCTCTTTGCCAGCATCCTTGCCATTTTTGCCCAACGCCAGCAAGGCTCAGATGGCGCCATTCATGTGTTGCATGGTCTCACACTCGGTTTGTTCGCCTTCGCTGGCTTTTATCTTGTGCTTGGATTATTGATCGAAAATACTTCGTTGGCGGTTTCCTTTGGGCTCGCTGCGCTGACAGCTTTAATTATTCAGGGTTCATCCTTGTTTATTCTGAGACAATTACAAAGATAGTTATTTTTCTGTGCTGTGCAGTAGGGTGAAATTGAAATGGCTTCATAAAAATGGTACCCAACCTTTTGGGGGATGAGCGGATATATCCTATAGTGATGGACGAACAACAGGCAATTCAACGACTCAAGAATGGCGATATCGGCGGGCTGGAATTTCTGGTCGCGCGCCATCAGGTGAAGGCTGTGCGCACAGCGTACCTGATTACACGCGACCTGGGACTGGCTGAAGATATCGTACAGGATTCCTTCCTTCAGG
>CAZHOX010000294.1:0-3326 GCA_964534345.1 uncultured Anaerolinea sp. | reverse complement strand
ATTGCCATCGGCACAGTGGCTGAGGCGAAGTATGCTGCTCGGGTTGGGCTGGCAGGTGACGGGTTGGTAGAGGCGGTGACAGAGTCGTTCAAGTCGCTGGGGCTGCCGATCCAAATCCCCGAAGCGATGCCGCGAGAAGAAATCATCCGCGCGATGCGGGTGGATAAAAAGAAAAATGCGAAAGCGATCCGCTTTGCGCTGCCGGTTGAGATCGGGAAAGTGGATCTGGTGGAAGTGACGGATTTGGAAGATGTTTTGTAGCGCAAGATTTATCTTGCGATTTTGTCAACATGAATGTTGACATACGGAGATGAAATGAAAATTTTACTCTTGCACGGCCCAAATTTGAATTTGCTTGGCACGCGTGAACCGGAAGTGTATGGTTCGATGACGTTGGATGACATCAATGAGAAGATGATTGCGTTGGGTAAAGAATTAGGCGCTGAAGTTAAATGCCTGCAATCGAATCACGAAGGCGCGTTGATCGATGCGCTGCACGATGCGCGAACGTGGGCGAACGGTGTGGTCTTCAACCCGGGCGGGTACACTCATACCTCGGTGGCACTGCGTGATGCGATCTCTGCGATCGTGATTCCGGTGATCGAAGTGCATCTTTCCAATGTGTATGCGCGTGAGGAGTTTCGGCATACCTCGTTTGTTTCGGCGGTGTGCAAAGGCAAGGTCAGTGGATTTGGCTGGCACTCGTATGAATTGGGTTTGCGTGGGCTCATTGATATCATACCTACTTGAGTAGGTATAATTAAGGTGTGAACACTCAAACCATACAAACTGCTGAACCGTTTTTTCTGCCTGGTGGGCGTACAGGGATTTTGCTAATTCATGGATTTACCGGAACGCCCAAGGAAATGCGTTGGATGGGGGAATACCTAAACCGTGAACTTGGTTTCACCTGCCTCGGTGTGCGGTTGGCTGGACACGCCACACGCCCGAAAGATATGATCCGTTCGCGTTGGACCGATTGGACAGCTTCTGTTGAAGATGGCTACAATCTCCTGCGCGGTGCAACGGATCATATTTATTTTGTGGGGCTTTCGATGGGCGGGGCGTTGTCTTTGCTGATGTCCACGAGGTTGGATGTCAAAGGTGTTGTGACCATTTCAGCGCCATACGCGATGCCGGAAGAACACCCTGCATGGCAAATAAAATTGTACAGTTATTTCAAGACTTATCTACCGAAGACCAAAGGCAAGCCGGATGCAGGTTGGTTTGATAAGGATGCATTTAAAGGTCATATTTCCTATCCGTTGAATCCTATCCGCTCGGCGGCGGAGTTGAAGACATTGCTCGATAAGATGCACGCAGCTTTGCCAAAAGTGACTGTGCCTGCGTTGTTGATTCACTCCAGAGACGATAAGTATGTGGTTCCTGAAAATATGGAGCGGATTTATGCAGGGTTAGTAAATGCCCCGGATAAGACAAAACTCCTCGTGACCGGTTCAGGCCACGTGGTTACGCGGGATGCGGCTCGTCAGCAAGTGTTTGAAGCGGCGCGGGATTTTATCAAACGGATTGAAGAATAAAATAAATAAGCGGAGATTGCTTGCGCACGGTACAGGCAATAACATACGTGAGGAAACTTGAATCGTAATTTATTTTTTGTGGCGGCTGCTCTATTCCTTTGGGGGTTAGGCGAAGGGATGTTTTTTAATTTTATACCGATCTATCTGGATGTTCAGTTTTTGTTGAGTAAATATCAAATTGGTCTCATCCTTGGCGCGTTCGGATTTTTCATGGCGATCACGCATATCCCTGCCGGCCGTCTTGCTGATAAGGTGGGGCGCAGGCCCTTGTTGATCGGCGCGTGGATGCTTGGCTTGGTCTCCACGTTGACCATGGGCGTTGCCCTGACGTTGCCGCTCTTTCTGATCGGTTTATTTGCCTATGGATTAACTGCTTTTGTTTCATCTCCACTGGCAAGTTATGTGACTGCCGCCCGAGGCAAGTGGCCTGTGGCTACGGTACTCTCACTCACTACTGCGACCTTCGGCATGGGCATGGTGCTGGGGCCTGTCACCAGTGGATGGATCGGTGACAACTACGGAATGCGCATGAGCTTTTATGTTGCAGCGGTTGTGTTTGTGTTTTCAAACGCCTTCATGTATTTTATTGAAAGCCAACCCATTGACCACCATGACCCCGATTCTCCTCCGACAGGGTTAGGAAAGAACAAACGCTTTATCACCCTTATGGCGGTTCTTGCGTTTGCCATTTTTTCCATGTATATTGCCCAGCCGCTTACCCCAAATTTCCTTGAAGGTGTGCGCGGACTTTCATTAAGCCAGACGGGTTTGATCTTTACCATAGGCGCGTTGGGTAATTCGCTCATGGCAATCACATTCAGCCGTGTCAATCCACGCAAAGGATTTTTAGCCGCTCAGGCATTGGTGATCCTGTTTGCGCTTTTGATCTGGAAGGGTACGGGAATGCCCTTCTTTGCATTGGGATATTTCCTGCTCGGCGGGTTTCGTGCAGGCCGCCCAATGGCAATGGCACAGGCACGCGAACTCGTTCACGAATCGCAAATGGGAATCACTTACGGCGTGATGGAAACTGTCAGCGCGATCATCACCATTGTCACGCCGCCAATTGCTGGCTTTTTATTTGAGATTGACCCTTTTATCGTGTACCCGATTTCCATCGCAATGGTTGCAGTTTCACTCATTTTGAGTTCCATTTTTCTGCCTCGAAAGGAAGCCCATGCTTGAAATTGTCTCATTTACTCTTGGCCCTGCCTCCACGAATGCATATCTAGTTGCTGACCCTGAAACGAAAGAAGCCGTAGTCATTGACCCCTCGTGGGATGGGCATATCATCCTCAAAGCAGCGCAGGATCGCGGCTGGCGTATCGGTCATCTCTGGTACACGCACGCGCATTTCGATCACATCGGCGGAGCGGCGGCAATTGCAGATGCGCTCAACCCGTTGCCGCATGTAGCCCTGCATCCCGATGACCATGTTCTCTGGCGGGCGGGTGGTGGTGGTGCGGTCTTTGGATTAGATATTGACCCCGGCCCTGAACCGACCATTGATTTTGTGCATGGTATGAAACTCAAGCTTGGCTCAAACGAGTTTGAAGTCCGCTTTACGCCCGGGCATACAAAAGGTCATTGCGTTTTGTATGTGGCGAAAGAAAATATTTGTTTTTGCGGCGACCTTATTTTCAATGGTAGTGTAGGCCGCACCGACCTGCCCGGCGGTAATTTTGAAACTTTAGAAAATAGTATTCGTACACAAATCTATAACATGCCCGATGAAACCCGTCTGCTTTCCGGTCATGGTTCTGAAACGACAGTTGGATACGAAAA
>CAZHOX010000293.1:0-3338 GCA_964534345.1 uncultured Anaerolinea sp. | reverse complement strand
ATACTCACCAAGCGTCCCTTTGCTACGATCACCTTGCGCGGCTCTTTGCCTTCCAAATACTTCTGGACAGTTTCAGAAGCCAGCGCCGCAGCACGGATCTCGTCTTCGCCAGCTTCGGCGGGGACGACGACCTTGTCACGCAGTTTGCCGTTGATCTGCACAGGAATCTCGATGGAATCTTCTTTGGTGGCGGCTTCGTCCACAACAGGCCAGGCTTGTTGATGGATGGAATACGGTTTGCCCAACTGCGTCCACAACTCTTCGGCGATGTGCGGTGTGACAGGAGCCATCATCTTCAAGTAGATTTCCTGAGCTTCGTTCCACTCGTCGCTGCCAGCCGCGCCTGCTTCACGAGCCTTGTACATTTCATTCATCAACTCCATCAAAGATGACACGATGGTGTTGAACTCAAAACTCTCGAAATCGCGGGTCACACGCTTTAAGGTTTGGTGAACCTTTCGGCGTAGATTCTTTTTGGTTTCTTCAGTGGCAGTTGTCGGGTAGGATGAAGCGGAGTCTGTGAACAGAGTCCACACACGGCGCACCCATCGCGCGCTTCCTTCAATGCCCTGCGAGTCCCACGGTGCTCCCATCTCCCAGCGTGCAAAGAACAGGATGTAGGCGCGGACTGTATCTGCACCGTAGCGATTGACCAGCACATCAGGCGCGATCACGTTGCCCTTGCTCTTCGACATCTTGTCGCCGTCTTCGCCCAAGACCATACCCTGGTTGCGCAATTGCAGCATGGGCTCGTTGCCTTCGGTGATGCCGATGTCGCGCAATGCCTTGTGGAAGAAGCGCGTGTACAGCAAGTGCATGGTGGCATGTTCAATGCCGCCCGTGTAGGTATCGACGGGCATCCAATAGTTGTATTCAGCCTCGTCGAACGGACCCTTGTCATAGTTCGGCGACAGATAGCGCAAGTGATACCATGACGAACACATGAAGGTATCCATCGTATCGGTCTCGCGCACGGCTGGGCCATTGCACACGGGGCAGGTCGTATGCTTCCATGTTGGGTGCAGTTTCAACGGAGACTCACCCGTTGGCTTCCACTCCACATCTTCGGGCAACTCCACAGGCAGTTGGTCATCGGGCACGGGGTTCCAACCATGAATTTCGCAATTCACCATCGGGATGGGCGCACCCCAATAACGCTGGCGGCTGATCAACCAATCGCGGTAACGATAGTTGACCGACTCTTTGCCAATGCCCTGCTGACCGAGCCAATCCAACACAGCCGCAATGCTCGGATTCTTTCTTCCTTTTTCTGTGTTGACCTTCGTCCCGTTCAACATGCCTGAGTTGACCATTACGCCTGATCCTACGAAAGCGGCTTCCATCGTCGCTCCATCCGCTTCATTCTGCCCCTCAGGCTGGATCACTGGAACGATGGGCAGTTCATACTTCCGGGCAAATGCAAAATCACGTTCGTCGTGCGCAGGCACGGCCATGATCGCGCCCGTGCCGTAAGACATCATGACATAGTCCGCGATCCAGATCGGAATGCGTGCCTGATTGACGGGGTTGATGGCATACGCGCCTGTGAACACGCCCGTCTTTTCCTTATCTGTTGCGCCGCGTTGAATATCCGTTTGACGTGCGGCTTGCAGTTTGTATTCGTTGACCGCAGCTTTATTTTCTGGCGTGGTGATCTCATCCACTAAAGGATGTTCAGGCGAGAAGACCATGAAGGTCGCACCCCACAGCGTATCGGGGCGGGTTGTGAATATCTCGACATCATGGTTGCCAATTTCAGTCTTGAAGATGACCGAAGCGCCTTCACTGCGATCGATCCAATTTGTCTGCAAGGTCTTCACACGTTCAGGCCAGTCAATGCCTTCGAAGTTCAACAACTCATCGGCATATTTCGTGGCTTTGAAGAACCACTGATCCAAATCCTTCTTGATAACAGGCGTGCCGCAGCGTTCACAGTGACGGTCATCACCCCAAACCTGCTCGCGGGCCAGCGTGGTGTTGCACTTCGGGCACCAATCCACAGCAGACATTTTGCGGTAGGCCAAGCCAGCCTTATACAACTGAATGAAGAACCACTCTGTCCATTTGTAGTAACTTGGGTCAGCGGAAATAGCTTCACGCTTCCAATCGAACATCGCACCCATTGTTTTCATCTGTGTGCGCATGCGGTCAATATTCTGGAAGGTGCGCTTCATCGGATGGATACCATCCTTGATGGCCGCATTTTCCGCAGGCAGACCGAACGCATCGAAGCCCATCGGGAACATCACGTTGTAGCCGCGCATGCGCATGAAGCGTGCGCGTGTATCCGGGGGAATCATCGAGAACCAGTGACCGATGTGCAAGTCACCGCTTGGGTATGGCAGCATGGTCAAGGCGTAATGTTTGGGCTTGCTGTTGTCGATCACAGCGCGGTACAGTTGATCCGCTTCCCACTTATCCTGCCACTTCTTTTCCATTACTTGCGGCTGGTAGGATTTATCCTGTCGCGGAGCAGAGGCAGGGACAGACTCAGCAGCCTTCTCTGTTTGAACGGGCACGATCGCTTTCGGTTTATCAGTCACTGGCACAACCGCCTTTGGTTTCTCTGATGCTACGACCACAGCCATCTGTTTGGCAGGTTCGATCGCCATTGTGGTATTCTTCCCTTTCGGGGAGGATGAAGAAGTCTTCTTGACAGCAGGCTTCTTAACGACTGCTTTTTTTGCAACAACTTTCTTGGCAACAACTTTCTTCGCCGCAGCCTTCTTAACCACTGCCTTTGTTGCCGCTGGTTTGCTTTTTGAAGTTGTCTTCTTAACAGCAGGCTTCGCCTTCGCAGTTGTTACTTTTTTGGCAACAACCTTTTTCGCTACGGTCTTCTTAACCGCAGGTTTCTTTTTCACATCTTTTTTCTTTTTCGCTTCAGCCATTCTTACCTCATGAAATAAATATATCGGGTTTCAGGTGCCAGGTGACTGGCGCCATTATTTCCAACAGAGTTGATAAAACAGAAGGCCTGCAAGCAAAGGTCCCTGCTTTAAAAAGACTTTTTGTATTTTCATGCGAGCCTCCTTTCTTTATTTGACCATTGACGATGGACGACTGACCACAAAACCATTTCCCGTGGTCTGTTGTCCACGGTCCATTGTCCGTATTAAACAAAAAACCCTTCATCCACATCAGGGACGAAGAGTATTCTCCGCGGTACCACCCAGATTCGGTTGAAAAGTTTGAAGGTTACAAGTTGCAGGTTTACCCTTCAACATTCAACCTTTTGACTTTCAAACGCTCTTTGTCGCTGTAACGGGCTTTCCCGTCGCTGACTACTTTGTTTCACCAGCAAAGTCCTCTTTCGAGATGACAGGCGAGTTCGGTCT
>CAZHOX010000292.1:0-3352 GCA_964534345.1 uncultured Anaerolinea sp. | reverse complement strand
CCCGTCTCCGCCGCACTCGCAAGCACACCCATCACATTGACTGCCCGTCTATTGGCTGAATAAGTAAAAAGTAGCAAGCTTTCTGATAAATCCTCATATGGTGCAGGAAAATTAAAACTCTGAGTTCTTGAAGAACTCAGAGTTTTTTCTATTACCAACGGGGAACGAAATACTCGATCAACAAATGAGGGCGGGCTTGTTGCTCAACGTAATCTCCGCTGAAAAAGGATACGGTATCCACGCCATAATCATCGTTGGTATCCAACTGGAAGGCAAGGCGCATCTGGGTGATGCCTGTTAAATTAATATATTTGAATGAGGAGCTATCCAAAGTCGTCCAGTACCAGCCGCCCACGGGAGTGTTCGGAATCACTGCCGCCGAGCCCATGCTTGCATCTGCCTGAAAATCAGTGGCTTGCAAGGCTTTAATCCCAAATGGCCCAAAGTAGCCAAAAGGCCCGTAACGAATATCAACCAGCACATTTCCATGTGTTGTAAACGGATCTGTGCCAGCCACACTCTGGGCTTTGATCGTTAGAATGACTCTGGTGATCACCGCATTATCAGGCAAATAGTAGGTGGGAAAACTTAGAATGGAACGATACTGGCGATTGTAGGCATCATCCCCAAGGATAAATGTTGAAGCAGTGGAATTCTTGGAAACACCCACGCCAGTGCCTGCATTTGCTTCCAGCAGCCACCCATCGCTGTCACCTGTGGACCGTAATTTTTCTGACATTGCAACATACGCTATTTTATTGACCGAGTATGTTTCGCCAATTGTGAAACTGCCGTTGCCAATCCCTGCTCCGCCAAGAGGATAGCCAAAAGCATCTACAATGCTATCGTTGTCGATCACATCCAAACGGATCGTGCCATTTCCACTGCCTGTGTTGACCGTCACAAAATATGAATTTCCTGAAACGAGGATCTCCGTCATCGCTGCGCCGGCGACGCCGCTCGTGGTCAGCAGGAAATCACTGCCATCCACTCCGCTCACAGCTTCGGAAAATGTCACGTTGAAATGAACAACTGTCGCCGCGGTTGGATGCGCGTCCATGCGCAGGATACTGATCACGCTTGGAGCAGGTCCATTGAGCAAATACACTTCACCAGCGGTGAAATTTCCATTCCCAACACCTGCACCGCCAAGCGGAACATGGAGCGCGTCCAAAATGCTGTCATCATCCAAAACATCCAAACGCAGCGTGCCATCGCCAGTGCCTGCATTCACCGCAACGGTATATGAATTTCCAGCACCACTCACTTCAATTATCGTTGCGCCGCTGAGCGTGCCCGTTGTCACTGGCAGAAAATCGTTCACATCTACACCCGTGACTGGCTCGGAAAAATTCACAGCAAAGCGAAGGACGCCGCCCGTGGATGGATTTTGATCCACACGCAAAATATTCGTAACGGTCACAACACTTTTATCCACCGTATATATTTCGCCCGCTGCGAAACTGCCGTTGCCAATGCCCACGCCACCCAGTGGATTGTTCGAAGAATCGATGATGCTGTCATCGTCATTGATATCCAACCGCAGCGTGCCATCGCCAGTTCCAGTATCCACGCGGACAATGTAATCGCTTCCCACCCCGCTGACAGTTGATACCGTTGCCCCGGAAATTGCCCCACCCGCAGTGAGGACAAAATCACTCGCATCCACACCTGTCACCGACTCGGAAAACTTCACCGAAAAATCGGTCTGTTGATCCGCGGGTCCGCCGCACCCATTTGGACAATTATGCAGCACAGAAACAACCGAAGGATTAAGATCCACCGGATACGAAACTTCTTTTACAAAAATATCCCGCGTGCCATTGGTATCTCCGGGCACAAGCGAAGTGGCACTCGATGCAAATGCAAGGAAGCGACCATCACCAGAGATGGATGCGAGAATTGGATTTCCAGAACCATCACTGCCGCCGCCAGATGCAGCAATAAATGTTTTGCCCGTCACACGGTCGTGAATGTAGACCCAGCGTGTCGGGTAGCTATCTCCCTTGTCATCGAAACTGAATGCAACGTATCGTCCATCGGCAGACATCTGTGTGGCATCAGACCAGCCGATCATCAGAAATCCATTCGCAAATGAGACAAGAGAGAGAGCGCCGGTTTGCATATCTCGCACGTAAGCATGTGGAAAGCCGAAGGTATCGCCGGTCATAAAATTATTGGAAGCGGAGGAAAAACTCACGTAACGGCCATCACCGGAAATGGATGCATCCAGAGAGTCCATATCTCCCTGCACCCCGCTTGCATCCAGCGATGCTCTGGTGACCTGACCTGTTTGAACAGCGAACATAAAAATATCGCGCTTGCCATTCGTATCATTTGGAACCAGATTAGTTGCAGCAGAAGTAAAGACAACATAGCGGCCATCCAACGATATAGTTGGGTCCCACGAGGATGAATTTCCATTTGCCGAAGCCCACATGGTCGCACCCGTCTGCAGGTCATGGACGAAGATGTCTTGCACGCCATTCACATCATTGGGCACGAGGTTATTCGCTTCTGAGATGAACGCAACATAACGACCATCACCGGAGATGGAAGCAGATGAGGAAACGCCATTGGCTTCCACTCCAGTTGAATCAACAGACACTCTGGTGACAATGCCGGTTTGCATATCCTTCACAAAGATGTCGGTGAGATTATTTGTATCCCCAGACGTCAGGTTGCTGGCATCGGATTCAAACGCCACAAAACGGCCATCCGCTGAAATGGATGATCCGCCAGAACCATTATTGGTTTGTGCTCCACTCGCATCCACAGAAACGCGGACAGTTGTGCCGGTTAGCAAATTACGCAGGAAAATATCGGTATTCCCGTTGGTATCATCCGGAACAAGGTTGTTCGCATCTGAATCAAAGGATACAAAGCGCCCGTCCGCTGAGATCTGGCCAGAGTAGCTCATTGCGTTTGCCTGTGCGCCGTTTGAATCCACTGAGGCGCGGGTAATATCACCTACCGCAGCACGAGCAACTTTCATTCCGCTTGGAAAAGCCAGCATTAAAGGCAGAAGAAATACAAAAATACCCCGCCCTACATTTTTCATATATGTGGAATTCATAAGGTACTCCTTTGCTCAGGAGGTATTCCCCAACTCATCTCCTTGCATCCATCATACAGCCGCAGCATGACAGTTGAATGTTTCAAAAACATTCTAAAATTTACTGCATTTTTTCTATCCTATCCCTGCGGGTCGCAGCGAAGATTTTTATAAGAGTACTATTTTGGAATGTAATACTTAATCGTTAACTGAGGGCGGGCAGAAACCACATCGTAGTTCCCGCTGAAGAATGAAAGGTAATCGTCCTTCATATCATCATCGTCATCGGTTTGGAAT
>CAZHOX010000291.1:0-3370 GCA_964534345.1 uncultured Anaerolinea sp. | reverse complement strand
TCACCGTGGTGTGGATGCAGTCCGCGCCAGCGCGAATCCCTGCCATGGCGTTTGCAAGCGCGAGCCCGTAGTCGTTGTGGCAGTGCAGGTCGATCTTGCAGGGAAGCAATCTCTCACGCAACGCACGGACTTTTTCGTACATCACATGCGGCTGCATGATGCCCAACGTGTCTGCAAAGCTGATGCGATCCGCACCTGCTTCGATGGCGGCATTGCAGACTTGAACCAGAAACTCGAAGTCGGTGCGTGTGGCATCCTCAGGCGTGTAACGGACTTTCAATCCCAAACTGCGGGCGTATGCCACATGCTCTTGAATGATGGCAATGGCTTGCTCCTGCGTTTTATGCAGCTTTGCATCGAGATGGATTTTCGAGGTGGCATAAAAGATTGCAACACGGTTTGCACCGCAGGCTTTTGCTTTGTCAATGCCGAGGCGTGAAGCAACTGAATGGGCGACCACCTCAGCTCGAAGTCCGAGAGAGGCGATGCACTTGATCGCCCTGGCAACATTCGGCGAGACAGATGGGTCGCCCGCTTCGATCATATCCACGCCCACAGAGTCCAGCATGCGCGCTATTTGCACTTTTTCATCCACCGTGAAATTGACGAAAGGGGTTTGTTCGCCTTCACGTAAAGTTGTATCCAAAATTTCAAGCATAGGTTTTCCTTTTTGTGAAAATAAAAAACGCCCTCCGTTATCGGAGAGCGTTTTAGGTAGACAGGTAGATAAAATGAACTACGGCAAGTGTTTGCCTTTTTCCTGTTTAACCGAAACATGCCCAGATCCGACAACCGAAGTTGTGAACGTGGGCTTGCGCTTGGATTTAGCTTCCATGAGAATACTTGCGTGGTCTCTAAACATATTGGGCCGAATTCTACTACCCATGTGAAATATGTCAATGATTTTATGATACCCATTTGCGCCATTATATTTTTTTAAAGGAGTACCCATACGGGTAGTAGTATTGTTTTTTTATTTCCCTATGATTGATGGAATTATCTTTTATCTGCTCGATCATAGGTGATGTCATGAAAAACAAGAATCAGTTTCAAAATATTGATAATGAGCTTGCACATGATTTAAATTCCACTTCGTTCAATTGGTTGACATCCGCTCACACAAAGACTTGGCTGGAAGAACGCGATGCTTGCGCATTGGTTGCATCTGTCCGCAAGAATGGGGAAGCCACGCATGGGAATTTGAAACGCGCGCTGGCCGCATTGAGTATCATGGGACATCGCTCTGGTGAGGTCAACGGAGAAGGGGATGGCATCGGTGTGATGACCGACATCCCGCGCGTGTTGTGGTCACAGGCATTGGAGCAGGCAGGCAAACCTGGCTGGTTGGCGGAAGACCGACGCTTCTTTGTGGGACATTTGATGATTCCAAACACCGAAGCGGATGTTGACGGCGTCAAAGCCAAAATTATCAACATGCTCAAAGAAAGAGATATTGACCTGCTTCTGGAGCGTCACATGCCTACGCGTTTGCAGGCGCTAGGAAAAATGGCGCGTCAGCAGGTTCCACATCTCTGGCAGATCTCAGGCATGGTGCGGAATGGCCCGCTTGAAAACGTGGAGCGGACTCTCTTTGACCTTGCGCTTCATATTGAAAAATTCACGAACGTTGCCATTGCTTCACTTTCCAGCAATGTGGTGGTTTATAAAGTTCGCGGCTCGATAGAAACTTTGTATCAATATTTTCCTGAACTTCGCAATCCTGATTTCACCACCGCCATCACCATTGGACATGCGCGTTATTCCACCAACACCGCCACAAGTTTTGAACGAGTCCAGCCCTTTAGTTTGATTGGACATAACGGCGAGATCAACACCATTGCCCGTTTGCGCGAACAGGCGGAAATGCTGGGGGTGAATCTGGTGGAAAGCGGCAGCGACTCGCAAGACCTTGACCGACTCCTTTCTACTTTGATCCATCATTATCGCTTCTCGTTGACTGAATCACTGGAACTTGCTTTCCCTCCCATTCTCAGCGAAGTGGAAAAACTTTCCCCTGAATTACAGACAATTTATAAATATTATCGTCAGGCGTTCGGCCCATACTCGCAAGGCCCTGCGGGGATCATCTCACGCTTTGGTGATGAGTGTGTCTTCAGCGTGGATGCTCTCGGTCTGCGCCCGCTTTGGTTTGGTGACACGGAAAAGGAATATTTCTTCTCCTCAGAAAAAGGCGTCTATCACTTGGATGATATGGTTGTAGACCCAATTCCACTCTCGCCTGGTGAAAAAATGCGTGTGCGCATTCATCGCGGACGCAATGTGGAAGTCTTTGATTACCCCGCCATTCAACAGCGTATGCTCAACTTGACCATGCGTAGGTTCGGCTCCCTTGAAACGCTAAACAAGCGGCTTGCTCATCCCCCGTTGCCAGTGGAAATTACAGAGAATAACGATAACAACGAACCCGCAGTGGACTTGGACAATCGTCTCTCCGCTTTCGGTTGGGGACGGGAAGATCGTGAGTGGGTTCAGGAACTTGCCAAGAACGGCATTGACCCGATCAGCTCGCTCGGTTTTGACGGCCCGCTTGCATCTCTTTCCACCGAACGCCAAAATATCGCGGACTATTTCAAAGAGGCGGTTGCGGTTGTAACCAATCCTGCGATTGACCGCGAGCGCGAGGTGGAGCATTTTTCTACTCAGACGATGGTTGGCTCACGTCCGCCGCTCATGCCCAATGAATTGGGAGAAGACACCACCTTCACACTCGAAACGCCGATTCTGCTGGATTCGGTCAGCGCTGGCTTGAAAACAGGTTATCCCACCCTGAGTCAATTGACGAACCGTTTTCCGAACGAGCAGCTTGGTCATTTGCAGACTGTCACATTCGAGGGTGAGACAACGGCTCAAGCCTTGGAACGTCTTGCTCAAGCCGCCATTGATTCTGTCCGCAACGGGGCGAAGATGATTCTTTTGGATGACTCTGCCGCATTCCAGAATCAAAACGGATGGGTTGACCCAATTCTCGCGCTCAGTGTGATTGACCTTGCGCTTCGTAAAACGTTTGCAGAACTTAATTCTTCAGAATCTTCATCTACTCCGCTGCCTATAAATGACAGCGGAAAAATTGACCTAAGTCTGATGGCTTCTCATTCAGCGGTAAATTTGCGCCGTCAGGTGGGGTTGGTTGTGCGCAGTGGAGCCATCCGCAATTTGCATGATGTCATCATGTGCATCGGCATGGGCGCGGATGCGATTTCGCCTTATTTGATTTTCGAGGCGGCAATCAAAGCTACGAATGATGAACAGGAAGCCGAAGGATTGAAGAAAACCTTCAAGGCATTGCGTTCTGGTATTGAAAAATGTATCAGCACGATGGGCATTCATGAAGCGCGTGGATATGGACGGT
>CAZHOX010000290.1:0-3381 GCA_964534345.1 uncultured Anaerolinea sp. | reverse complement strand
CTCAACGTCTATTACGGCAAGCAACAAGCCTTGAAAAATATCAACATCGAAATCCCGAAGAACCAGATCACAGTCATTATGGGACCTTCCGGCTGCGGCAAGACCACTTTATTGAAAACCTTTAATCGTTTTTTTGAATTGACCGGAAATACCAGCCTCACGGGTGAAGTGCTCGTGGACGGAAAAAATATTTACGATGCAGATGTGGATGTGACCGAAGTCCGCAAGGTAGTTGGGCTGCTGGCACAGCGTCCCTCGCCATTGCCCATGTCCATTTATGAGAACGTGGCGTACGGCATGCACATCCACAAGATGAAGAATGACCGCGCAGAATACAAAGCCGCGGTTCGGCATTACCTTGAGATCGCCGGTCTGTGGGAAGAAGTCCACAAGAGATTGCATGACCCTGCCACCAGCCTCTCCATTGGACAACAGCAGCGCCTCTGCCTCGCCCGCGGTCTGGCCGTTGAACCCGAAATTATCCTCGGCGACGAACCCACCTCTGCACTTGACCCGATCTCTTCACAAAACATTGAAAGCCGCCTGTTGGATTTGAAGCAGCAGTACACCACTGTCATCGTAACGCATACGTTACGTCAAGCCAAACGCCTCGCAGATCATGTCATCTACATGTATCTCGGTGAAGTCATTGAAGCAGGGCCGGCAAAAGAAGTATTTTCCAACCCGCAGCATGAACGGACAAAACAATATCTTGAAGGGTTATTCTAAAATCCGAGTCCGCCTGACATTTTTAGGGATTGAATTAGTAGACGGTCTTTTGGCCGTCTTTGCTTTCACGTTATAATCGACTGAATGTTTTCCCCATATTAAGGAACAAGCTCTATTATTTTAGTAATATTTGAATACAACCCCAATTCGGGTAAGGATAAAAAAACTTGGAACTAAACATCCTATTATTTATTTTGGTGGGCTTCATTGCCCAGATGATCGATGGTGCATTGGGGATGGCATATGGAGTCAGCTCGAATACATTTCTACTCGGTTTAGGGATTCCCCCTGCCGCAGCCTCTGCCAGTGTTCACATGGCAGAAGTGGTAACGACCGGCATCTCTGGTTATTCACACTGGAAACTGGGTAATGTAGATATGAAACTTGTCCGCCGCCTGTTGGTGCCTGGCGTGATCGGCGGCTTGTTGGGCGCATACATCCTAACCACAATTGACGGAAACATCATCAAGCCCTATATTGCTGTGTACCTAATGGTGATGGGTGGGATCATCATTTACAAAGCATTCACAATCACACCACGCAAAAAACACGATGAGTATCACGGGCCGCGCATCAGCTTGCTTGGGTTGTTCGGCGGGTTCTTTGATTCCATCGGCGGCGGCGGCTGGGGACCGGTGGTAACCTCCACGCTTGTCGCTCACGGAAAGCATGTACGCAGAACCATTGGCTCGGTTAATTTCTCAGAATTCTTTGTTACGCTGGGTGAGTCCATCTTATTTATATTTACCCTGAATTTCACGGAGTATTGGCAGATCATTTTAGGGTTGCTGATCGGCGGAGCGATCGCCGCACCAATCGCAGCAAGGCTTGCGCAAAAATTACCCGTCAAGACATTAATGATCGTGGTGGGCGTCTTGATCATTTTGTTGAGCATCCGCACGTTGTACCTTGCAGTGAAATAAGCCAGCCGAATTAGCTCACACATAAAAAAGCACAGATTCATTGTTTTGAATCTGTGCTTTTTATGTGTCGTTTTACCCATGCTAGGGTTGAGGAAAATGCATAACAGCGCAATCAGGTTTGAGATTAAAAAAGAGGCGGGTGATAAATGTTCTCCATAACCATTATAATAATCAGACACCCTGGACATAATTATGAAGCTTACTCGTTTTGCCACTCTACTTCTAATCGCCTTTGCATTCATTCAACCTGTGTTTGCTCAGAGCAACGAACCGCTTGCCGTTGTAATGACGGCAGATGGCCCGATCGTACCGCCGATGCTGGAGTATTTCAAACGCGGCATTGAAACCGCCGAACAGCGCAATGCGGAAGTGCTCGTCATTCAATTGAATACGCCCGGCGGCAGTGTGGATACGATGCTGGACATCATCACGGCAATCCGTGCCAGTACCGTGCCAGTGGTGGTGTATGTTTCGCCAAACGATGCAATTGCAGGGAGCGCGGGGGCATTGATCACCATGGCGGGGCACGCATCTGCAATGGCTCCACGGACTGCGATCGGCGCATCTAGCCCGATCGAATCTAACGGGGCAGATATTGAAACCACGTTGGATAAAAAGATAAAGGAAATCCTCAAGGCGCGGGCACGGGCGCTTGTGGAGGACCGCGGCACAAAAGCGGTGCAGCTTGCAGAAGCGATGATCGACGATGCAAAAGCTGTGACAGCCAAAGAAGCTCTTGATGCCCAGCTTATTGATTTCGTCTCTGATGATACGGAAGACCTGCTGCAATCATTGGATGGTTTCACCGTTCAAATGGAAGACAGCCGCCACACATTCGATACAGAAAATATCCGCACAGAGAATTTGGAAATCAGTTTCATTGAACAACTTCTGTTGCTGCTCACCGACCCTAACATTGCTTTCCTACTGCTGGCGATTGGGGTGCAGGCTGTGCTGATCGAAATTTCTTCGCCGGGCGGTTGGGTGGCGGGCTTTATCGGTGCGGTTTGTCTCACGCTGGCGGTATATGGCATGGGCGTGTTATCTGTCAATTGGTTTGGTATCCTTTTCCTCATCATTGCCTTCGTATTATTCATTCTGGATATCAAAGCGCCAACGCATGGCGCACTCACCACAGCGGGTGTGGCAACGTTCATTGTCGGTGCGCTGGTATTATTTAATTCGCCAGGTACGCCGCAATTTCAACGTGTGTCTGTGCCGCTCGTGGTCGGCATGAGTCTCTTCCTTGGGTTGCTTTTCTTCGGCATTCTGCTGCTTGCATTGCGCGCGCAGCATCGGCCGATCCAGACCGGAAGTGAGGCACTGCTTGGGAAAACAGGAACAGCCAAATCGTTCAGCGAAGAGGCGGGGCAGGTTCAAGTGGGCAGCGAATTATGGAGCGCAGAAAAATCCGCCGAGTCCGAATCCATCGGTAAGGGCGATAAAATCGAAGTTGTCGAAGTACGTGGATTGAGATTAGTCGTTAAGAAAAAATAACGCGATATTTACATCGCGCCTCAAGAGGACCTTATGCCTGCTACACCAACAAGAGACAGAGTCAAACCCGAAACAGAGTCACGCCCACTGCGGCGGCCAGACTGGATCAAAGTCCGCGCGCCTGCGGGTGAGACGTTTGAAAAACTGCAAGTGTTGATGCGCTCGAAAGAGCTGCACACCGTGTGCGAAGAAGCCATGTGTCCGAACCTCGGCGAATGCTGGGGCAGCGGCA
>CAZHOX010000289.1:0-3383 GCA_964534345.1 uncultured Anaerolinea sp. | reverse complement strand
TGAAGAGCGCTTTGCAGCAGCAATACTCCATGCAATGAGCGGATAGCCCGCAAATAAGCGGATATTCTTGCGCGGAATACCTTTGGAACCTCCGCGGGCAGGGATGAGAGCGAGGATGTCAGTCATAAGCAGACAATGAACGATGGACAATAGACCATAGTCAATGGTCTGAGGTCCACGGTCAAATTTACCACGCCGTCCAGCCGCCATCTACGATGACGTTGTTGCCCGTCATGTAGGAAGAGGCTTCAGACGCAAGGAATAATAACGCGCCATTCATTTCATCCTTTTTCGCCATGCGGCCAAGGATGGTTTTGGCGGAGTAATTCTTCACGAAATATTCTTCATGATTGTTATATACACCACCGGGGGTAAGCGCGTTGACGCGGATCTCAGTCTCGGCATAGTAGGCGGCAAGGTACTTAGTAAAACCCATCACACCTGCTTTGGTAGTGGTGTAGTAAACAGGTTTGAATGCCACGCGCTTGCCATCTTTGATGTAAATGCGCTGGTCGGGACCGTTGAGTCCGTAGGTAGAGCAGATGTTGATGATACTGCCCTTTTTACCCTGCGCCACCATTTGTTTGACACAAGATTGCGTGACGAGGAACATACCCGTGAGATTGACGTTCAACGCCGCATTCCATTGGTCTAGCGGGTAATCTTCGAATGCGCCGGGGGCGATTCCCTTGGAGGCGGCATCCGGATCAAACTTGGGGTCAAGGGCGGCGGAATTGACAAGAATGTCAAGGCGGCCGAACTGCTTGACAGTTTCAGCAACCATTTCACGGGTCGATTCGAGGCGGGTGACATCAAGCGGGAAGGCGATCGCAGAGTAGCCAGAGTCAGTAAGGCGGGAGGCTGTCTTCGATGCGAGTTCCATATTCAGATCTGCGGCAACAACAGCGGCACCTGCTTCGGCAAGGGTCTTGCAAAATTCATATCCCAATTGGCCGCCGCCGCCGGTAACAATGGCAACGCGATCCTTCAAATTAAATTTATCCAAAATAGTCATGTGGTTCTCCTTTACGGAAAGGCTGTATAGATTTTATCGCCATGTGTATCGTGAGCAAGATACAGGCCATCAGCGAGTTGTACGTAAATAGATTGAACATCTTCCGACTCTGAGCCGAATTTGAACAAAGCAAGGACAGCATTCCCAGCAAGGACATTCTGCTTGAGGGAGGCAGCGCCTTCTTCGTATCCTTCACGCGGCAGGCCGGTGACCGGGTCAATGAGGTCAGGCAGAACGTACCCTGAGCGATTCGTGTAAAGATAAACAGGTCCAGGTTGATTGCTGTATATGCCAACGCCTTCAGGAAGGTCACGCAGAAAAGCCATGGCTTCTGAATCAAACCAGACGAAGGATGCGTATCCCTGCCCGCCTTTGCGAAGCTGGGTAACGGAGTCGAACATCCCATACGCAGAGAGAGCAAGGATGAAGATTGTAATCGCAGCGGCAAGTCCACGCCAATATATGGCGCGTTTTTGCCAGAGCCAGTGAAGACAAAAGACAAGCATGATCAGCAGGCTGATATACATCGGTGCATTGATGCGCAGCTTGAATTTGGTGCTGGCATCAAATAAAAGCATGGAGGAAACAATAGAGGCCAGATAACCAAAGATGTAAAGAGTGCTTGTGAAGGATAGAATTTCGGGAGACTCACTGGAAGGCTGGAAAAATTTCTTCAGTCCTTTGTAAGCGACCCAGACGAGCAAAATAATAACGATGACAAAAAGAATAATGACAACCAAATTGGGGATTTGCATCAACACGCGCCGCCATGCTTCAATGGGGGCAAGGAACTCGGCGAAGTTGAAAATGCCGGTATTGATATTCTCTTCCGTGAGAGGATGATAGACCAGCGTGCGGTTGGTGGCATTGTTCGCAGCAAGTTTATTGCGGATGCTCCACGCCAGAACGAGCGGAATAAAACCAGCAATGAAGGTAGCTGAACTAACCAATCGTTTGCGCCAAGTGTCCTGAAGAATGATGAGGGCAATGATAAATGTTGCAAGCAGAGCAAGCCCTGCATAGCGGGTGAGGTAGGCAAGAGCCGTGAGGATTCCTGTAAGGAGGAGCCACCCCTCATCCTTCACACCTTTCTCTGAGGGAATGGGTGTAAAGTATTGTGTAAAAGTAATAAATGCAGCCAGGCTGAAAAAGATATAGAGCGGTTCGCTCATCGCCACGGCATGGACGCGGAACATGGATGCGTTGAACACGAACAACAAAGCCAGCAGGATGCCCGCAAGTTGAGACTTGGTCATGCGCCAGCCGATGAAGCCGAGCAAGAATGTATTTGCGCCAAAAAGCAGGGAATTTATAAAGCGTGTGCCGCGCAGCGGATCAAGTCCGCTGAGGCCGATGAGTGCTAGGATGGAGGAAAAGCCGGGGGGAAAAT
Organism: uncultured Anaerolinea sp.; assembly: GCA_964534345.1. GTDB lineage: Bacteria > Chloroflexota > Anaerolineae > Anaerolineales > Villigracilaceae > Villigracilis. The sequence goes on along the minus strand of CAZHOX010000289.1, from coordinate 978 downwards.
GTGTAACAGGTTTATTGGAGGCAAGCCAGATGGCGTGATACCCATTCCCACTTAAGATACTGCGCGCGCCGGCAATATATGCAATTGAGTCATCAGAGAGACCAAGGCCTTGCGGAGTCGCATACAGGATGAAGAATGTACCTAGTGCAGCAAACAGGCCGAGGATTAAGAATGAAGCGAGAAGGGATTGTCGCGGGGTCATAATAAGGTTACGCATCACGTAATCAACATTACGTGATGCGTAACAAGTCTGAACTATTTTACAGGGAGAATAAAGCCCTGTTCTTCAAGATACTTCATGATGATGTGGGCATTATCTTCAGGAGAAGCGCCAAATCCCTTGAGGGTAATTTCAGGATTGATCGGCGGTTCGTAGGGATCATCCACGCCGGTGAAGCCCATCGGTTTGCCGTCCTGCATGGCTTGGCGTGCCTTGGCATAGAGGCCCTTCACATCGCGCTGTTCGCAGACTTCAACGGGGGTATCCATGTAGACTTCGATGAAGTTCTCGCCGACCATTTTGCGGGCTTCGGCGCGTGTTGCGCGGTAGGGGCTGATGGCTGCGCAAACAACTGCGCCGCCTGCATGGACAATTTCGCCAGCGACGAAACCGATGCGGATAATGTTGGTGTCGCGGTCTTCCTTGCTGAAGCCGAGTCCCTTGGAAAGATGGGTGCGGACGACATCACCATCGAGGATGGCGATTTCACGCCCGCGTTCGAGGAGCAAGGTGGTGAGGACCTGGGTGGTGGCTGATTTGCCGGAACCGCTCAAGCCGGTGAACCAGATGCCAAATCCCTGCTTGTGGCGGGGGGGGTACATTTCGCGCAAAATTTCGGCGGTCTCGGGGCGGGTGAACCACTCGGGGAGCAGTTTGCCCTTGGCGAGATAATCGTCGCGGACTTGTGTGCCGGAGATGTTGGCGGTCTTCGCGCCCTTGGGTACATCCTTTTCTTCCACGTAACGATCTTCATCGGG
>CAZHOX010000288.1:0-3406 GCA_964534345.1 uncultured Anaerolinea sp. | reverse complement strand
ATCGTCATCACCGTGTATGAACCGAAATTATCCCATTGGAAGCCGGGGTTCAAGAATCGAAAATTATGATCTGCATTATTTGTGATATAGCCGAGACGCTTCCCGGCCTGACCTCGATCCTGCTCGAACGCGAGGAGCATTCGCTCACCTTCAACAATGTCCCCGTACAGATCTGCCCCCACTGTGGCGAAGCCTATGCAGACGAGGTTGTGACGGCAAGTCTGTTGCGTGAGGCAGAAAGAATGGCACAAGCCGGGGAAAAGATGGAAGAGTTGGAGTACACGCTGCTTACGGCCTGACTTTGTGTCAAGCGGGTACACTTTTCGTGGTGAGGCTTCGAGGATTTAATTTCCAACCGTGATAGATCAGAAGTGAGCCAACAGAAAGACAATAAAGCTTGATCATGATCTCAATGATCTCATCGGGGGTGAGAATGAAAATCAGGCCCGTATTGTAGCCATAGGTGAACGCATACAAGCCGAGGAAGATCAGGCTGGCTCCTGTCAGCGGGGCGAATAAACCAGCAAGCGGGTTTCCTTTGACAGCGTAGTAAGAGGCGAGGATCGCACAGAGGAACATCCAACTGTCTGCAATGGGGAATGACATGAACCAGTTCTTATATCCTGGCACCAAATCAGTCACGGGGAAAAGACCAGCAAAAACAGTGATCCAATAGGTAATGCCTAAAGTAGCGGTAATGATCGAGAGAGCGATTACAAGTTTCTTTGAGTTCATGAAGTTTTCCTTTAGTGGCTTGCTGCTTTTGAAAACAGGTTGATGATGAGAATGCCTGAGATGATGAGCGTAATACCAATGCCGCGTGCCCAGTCCATTTGTTCGCGCCAGAGAACTGCGCCGACGATCACCGTTAATACAATGCCGATGCCAGACCAGAGCGCGTATGCCGTGCCGATGGGAATTACTTTCAGGCTCAGTGATAGTAGGTAGAACGAGAGCCCATACCCTGCAATCACTACCATGCTGGGGGTGAGTTTTGTGAATCCTTCTGAAAATTTCAGGGCGGTGGTGGCGGCTACTTCACTGACAACTGCAAAGAAGAAGATCAGAGCTGTTTTCATAAGGACTCTTTCCCTGCAAGCTGTAAGAGGGCATTCATCATTTTCTTTCTCGTGGCAGCTGATGGCGGGGCAAAATCCAATAGGTCAGAAACCCAGAGACCATCGATCGCCATGCGGATGATCGTTCCGATCTCAGGCGATGCGGCTGTTTCTGTCACTTTCGCCTGCCATTTGGCATAATGCGCACGTAACGGTTGAAGTAGTTCGGGAGCATTGGCTACGGCGGCGAACAAAGCGGAACCCATACTGTCTAATTTTGGGTTGCTCTGAAAAGATGCGCGGATGTATGCAGAGAGCCAGTCGCCATTGCTTTTGGCTAATTCGGCTTCAAGCATGGAATCAAATTCAGCGACCAATCTCTCGATCATGCCTTCGATCAATTTATTTTTGGAAGGGAAGTGATAGAGCAGGCCGCCTTTACTGACGCCAGCTTCAAGGGCAACTGCATCGAGGGTGAGCGCGCCAACGCCTTTGTCTAATACAACTTTGGCGGCTGCCTCTAAGAGAGTGTTTTGGGTGGAGGAGGAAATATCTTTTTGCTTCATATAAATAGTGTACCGTCTGGACGGTTTAGTGTCAAGGGCGGATTAATGCAAAAAAAGGCGGGTTTTATACCCGCCCGTAGAAAACTTTTTTTGTATTTGCTTGCGTTAGTGACTGTTAAACCCGCTCTCCCCTAAACTGGGTTTCATACAACTGAGCATACAGCCCGCCTGTCGCGAGCAACTCATCATGGGTGCCGCGTTCCACAATTCTTCCGCGATCCATCACCAAAATTAGATCTGCCGCCAAGATCGTGGATAGGCGATGAGCAATGACAATGTTCGTTCTGCCTGCCATCACTTTTTTTAACGCATCTTGAATCAGGGATTCGGATTCGCTATCGAGGGAGCTTGTAGCTTCATCCAAAACCAAAACTTTCGGGTTCTTCAAAATGACACGCGCCAAGGCAATGCGTTGTTTTTCTCCGCCGCTCAAACGATAGCCGCGTTCCCCCACAATGGTGTCGTAGCCATCGGGCAAATCCATGATGAAGTTGTGGATGTTTGCCGCGCGCGCAGCGGACTCGATCTCGGCTTGTGAGGCATCCATCTTTGCGTACGTCAGGTTAGTGCGGATGGTATCGTGGAAGAGGTACGTCTCTTGTGTGACCATGCCGATCACAGATGAAAGCGAGTCGAGAGTCACATCGCGGAGATCATGTCCGTCCATACGGATGACGCCCGATGTTGGGTCGTACAAACGCGGAATGAGATATGTGATGGTGGTCTTGCCTGCGCCCGAGGGCCCCACCAGTGCAACCAGACTCCCAGCGGACGCCTTAAAGGAGATTCCTTCCAAAGCGATTTCGCGTGCCTGAGATGTTGAGTCAGCTTCGGCTGAGTCTGAGGCGACGCTTCGCCCTTGACCGTTGACGGTGGACGGTCGACCGTCTTCGGTCTTCGGTCCGCGGTCTTTATCTGCCAAAGACATCACCGCCTTCACATTATCCATGCTGCCATAGCGTTTGACTTCGCTAAGCAGAATCGAATCATCGACCTTGTAGTTGAAAGTGACGTTGTCGAATTCCAGCTCGCCTTTGACATTTTGCAGTTCGATGGCATTCTCTTTTTCAGTGATATCTTGTGGAAGGTCAATGAGTTCAAAGACGCGTTCAAATGAAACCATACTGGTGCTGAATTCAACAGGCGCGCCAGCCAAGCCTTGTAATGCTCCATAGAGCGAACCGAGATACGAACCGAAGGCGACGATGGTGCCGATGGTGAAGCTGCCTTGAATGACGTAATAGCCGCCGAGACCATAGACAAGCGCGGTGCCCACTGCGCTGACAAGGCCGAGGATGACGAAGAACGATGAGCCGATGACCGCGCGGCGAATGCCAATGTCACGCACGCCCGCAGCTCGTTGACGGAAGCGGACTTCTTCTTCTTTGGAGCGGCCAAATAATTTTACGAGCAATGCACCGCCAATGTTGAGTGTCTCGTTCATGTGCGCGTTCATTTGCGCGTTGAGATCCATTGCCTCACGGGCAATGTCACGCAGAACAACGCCGAGCCGCTGAGCAACGATGATGAAGATGGGCAGGATAAGCACACTCAGCAAGGTAAGCTGCCATTGCAAAGTGAGCATGACAACGAGAATGGCAATCGCTTCAACAAGGTTGGTGACGATGTTGACGATGGTGTTGCTGATGGCGTTCTGCGCGCCAACCACATCACTGTTGAGGCGGGACATCAACTCACCTGTTTTGGTGTTGGTGAAAAATCGCAATGACATGCGCTGCAATCGCGAGAAAAGCGAGGAGCGCAGATCGTAGATCACTCCTT
>CAZHOX010000287.1:0-3407 GCA_964534345.1 uncultured Anaerolinea sp. | reverse complement strand
TTCATCAAATACTGGGGAAATCGTGACAACGCCTTGCGGCTCCCCGTCAATGGATCCATCTCGATGAATCTCGATGGACTGTTCACCCGCACAACGGTTTCTTTCACCTCAGCGAAACATGACTCACTCTCGATCAACAAACAGGAAGTGACCGGCAAAGGATTGGAGCGAGTCTCCTACATTCTCGATCTGGTGCGGAAGATGGCGAACACAAATGAAAGAGCAGAAGTGACCAGCGAGAACAATTTTCCTGCCGGTGCCGGGATCGCTTCTTCAGCGGCGGCATTTGCGGCGTTGGCGCTCGCCTCTTCCCGCGCCGCAGGCTTGACTCTGTCCGAAGCGCAGTTATCTGTCCTTGCGCGGCGTGGATCAGGGTCGGCATCCCGCTCCATCCCTGCGGGGTTCGTGGAGTGGCAGACGGGAAAAGATGAAGCAGATTCGTATGCCTTCTCCATTGCTCCTGCTGACCATTGGAATTTAGTGGATTGCGTCGCCATTGTCAGTGCCACGCATAAAAAGACTGGCTCAACAGAAGGCCATGCCATTGCCGGAACGAGCCCGCTGCAAAACGCGCGTGTGGAAGATGCTCCACGCCGCATTGAAATTTGCCGCAATGCAATACTCAAAAAAGATTTTGAAGCCTTTGCAAATATCATCGAACACGACTCGGACATGATGCACTCCGTAATGATGACCTCAAATCCGCCGCTGATGTATTGGCAGTCGGCCACGGTGGAGATTTTCCATCAGGTGCGCAAGTGGCGTGCTAGTGGGTTACCCGTCGGCTACACAGTAGATGCGGGCGCAAATGTTCATGTGCTTTGCTTGGGCGACCATGCAAAGGAAGTTGAAAGACGCTTGCGTGAAATCCCCGGTGTAACCAATGTGCTTGTGGCTGGGGTTGGCGGCGCGGCAAAGTTGGTGTAAAAGCAAAAGGGAGGGAACTGCCTCTCGAAAACAGAATCAGCCATCCATTAAGAATGAAGCGGGGTAATTTATCTAATAAATCTTTAACTATGCCGCATCCAATTGAAGATATAATCCGAATCGTCGTTCAAATTAGACAAATACCCGAACAGCAAAAACTGTGCGGGCACGAAGGATAAAAAATGGTATCTGGTTTTGTTACTTTGATTGTTTTCATCCTTGCCCTCGGCGGGATGATCTTTGTGCATGAGCTGGGGCATTTTATTGCAGCGCGCTCGGTGGGTGTGGAAGTGGAAGAGTTTGGGTTCGGGCTGCCGTCCAAAAAACTTGTTACGCTTTTCACCTGGCAGGGGACGGAGTTTACAATTCACGCGTTGCCATTGGGCGGATTCATTCGCCCCAAAGGCGAGAATGACCCCAACATCCCGGGCGGGTTGGCTGCCGCGAACCCTTGGAAGCGTTTGGTGGTTTTGTTTGCCGGCCCGCTCATGAACCTCCTAACGGCTGTGATCGTGTTCTCATTTCTCATTGCAAATGAAGGGGTGCCCGTTCCTGGATCGATCAAGATCGATTCTGTAGCACAGAATTCACCCGCGCAACAAGCAGATATTCAATCTGGCGATATTCTGCTTTCCATTAATGGTGAGAAGGTATCAGACATTCAACCTGCAATTGCCATTATTCAGGCAAATCTTGATAAGCCCGTTGAGTTGTTGATAGACCGAGATGGAAAAGAAATTACCATCGTTGCCACACCGCTTTCCAGCAGAACAAAAAGCGAAGGCGCACTTGGCGTTGGGCTTGGATACCCCACCCGCCCCGCGACCTTTGCGGAAAGCGTTGGCGGCGGATTCACGATCACCGGCTTGCAAGCTGCCACCATCGTCTATCTTCCCGTTGCGCTCATTCAAGGTGCAATTGCCCCGGCAGATGCGCGCTTCATCGGTTTCAAAGGCATCTTTGACATGTTCGATGTAGCCGTGGAAGAAGACGTTACCAGCCGTCAGGAAGTTGCCGCCGCCCAAACAACAGGTGCGGCCAGCGCATCACAGCCGACCAACTGGACGCTTAACCTGATCGGCATGTTGAGCATTTCTCTCGGCGTGATGAACCTCTTCCCCATCCCAGCACTTGACGGCGGACGTATCCTCTTCACCATGCCTGAAATTCTTTTCCGCAAACGTGTTCCCACCGAATGGGAAAACACGGTCAATGGCATTGCCATGCTTCTTCTCATCAGCCTCATGTTGTTCGTCAACGTGATGGATTTCGTCAACCCAGCCCAAATCCCCATCCCCTAAACCATGGCCGAAACTCTTTCCTTCCAATCTGTACTCGATCATCTGCTGGATTCCAAAAAGGACATTCCGCAAAATCACCTACAATATTATTCCGACCTCGACCCAAAATCTCTGCGCCTCTTTATGGATGTGTGGCCCAGCGTCAAACCTAACCGAAAACTGCTCCTGCTCAATGAGCTTTTACAACACCTTGATTCAGACAACCTCGTATCGTATGAAGATATTGGCAGAGCGCTCTTAAACGATGAGAATGGAGAAGTTCGTGCTCTCGCCATTGGATTGCTCGCCGAATCAAACGACCCGAAACTTGCCAGCAAACTCATTGACATTTTCCTCACCGATACAGAGCTCGCTCCGCGCATCGAAGCAGCGCAGCTGCTCGGCGAATTTGTTCTGCTTGGCGAACTGGAAGAGCTAAACCCGGAATTGAAAACAAAGATCGAAGATGCGCTCATCTCCGTCATTCGCGGCGAAGAAAACCCGGCGCTGCGCAAACGTGCGCTTGAGTCACTTGGCTATTCTTCCCGCGAAGAAATGGTCAACATCATCGAATCCGCATTCCAACGCGCAGACCCCACATGGGTAGCCAGCGCCCTGCATGCCATGGGTCTCTCTCACGATGACCGCTGGAATGATGACGTGGTCAGCAAGCTGCTGGACGAAGACCCGCGCATCCGTTTTGCTGCGGCCGAAGCCGCAGGCGAACTCAACATTGAAGCCGCAGCCCCCATCATGCTGCAAATGCTGGAAGATGAGGAAGAAGATGACGATGTCATCTCTGCCACCATCTGGTCACTCTCGCAGATCGGCGGTGAAGATGCCCGCATCTACATCGTCAACCTGATCGAAAACACTGAAGATGAAGACCTTGTTGCCTTCCTCGAAGATGCTCTCGAAAACCTCGATTTCAACGAAGAGTTGGACAAATTTGATCTCCTGTCATTAGACGAAGATGATCTTGAAGATTTGGACGAACTCGACGAGTTGGAAGACGAAGAAGAAGATAAATAAATCAAAAAGCATCCCGCAATGGGATGCTTTTTTTGTGAGCGCGGAGGGGATCGAATATCATCCCCCCGTGGGGACCCACAACAAAACAAAAAATCCCTCAACAAGTGAAGGACTTTTGTGAGCGCGGAGGGGATCGAATATCATCCCCCCGTGGGGACCCACAACAAA
>CAZHOX010000286.1:0-3407 GCA_964534345.1 uncultured Anaerolinea sp. | reverse complement strand
GTTCCGAAGGGACCGTGCTCCTCAGACTGGCCGCCAATGCGGTGACCAATATTGCAGCGGTAGGTAACCAGCAGACCACCGGCCCCACGGTTACGCTCGACCGGACCAGCCCCACGGTCACGCTCAACCAGGCGGTTGGTCAGCCAGACCCAACCAATGTGTTACCGATCAGTTTCACAGCGACTTTCAGCGAGGCGGTATATAACTTTACAGCGGGTGATGTGACTTTGGTCGCTCCTGCTGGAGCAACGGCTACTTTAATTGGTACTGGCCCCACCTACGGTGTGGACATCAGCGGTTTGACAGCCAATGGTACAGTGACTGCCAGTATTGCCGCGAATGTTGCCACAGATGCTGCCGGTAATAACAATGCTGCCAGCACCAGCACGGATAATCAGGTTACCTACGATACGGTTGCCCCGACTGTAACCATCAATCAGGCGGGTGGTCAACTTGACCCAACCAATGCTTCTCCCATCAACTTTACAGTGGTCTTTAGCGAAGCAGTAACCGGCTTTGCCACTGGCGATGTAACGTTGAGCGGCACGGCTGGCGCCACCACAGCGACCGTCACCGGCAGCGGCACGACCTATAACGTGGCCGTCAGCGGCATGACAGGCAGCGGGACCGTGATTGCAGATATTGCGGCAGCCGTAGCCACTGACCTGGCCGGCAATGATAATGTAGCCAGCACCAGCACCGATAATACGGTCACCTATGATATTACCCAGCCGACTGTGACGATCGATCAAGCCATCGGTCAGGCCGACCCGACCAATGCTTCACCGATCAACTTTACGGTCGAATTCAGCAAACCGGTCACCGGCTTCACCTCGGCCGACGTCGTTCTTTCTTCCGGCACCGCGACCGTCACCGGCAGTGGTACAACCTACAACGTGGCAGTGACGGGCATGGCCCAGGGTCCATTGACCGCCAGTATCCCCGCCAATGCCGCCGTTGATGCAGTAGGCAATACCAGCACCGCCTCCACCAGTTCGGACAACGTCGTCGTCTATGACACGATCGCCCCGACCGTAACGATCAATCAGGCAGTTGGTCAGGCCGACCCGACCAACCTTTCGCCAATCAACTTCACCGTCATCTTCAGCGAACCCGTGAGCGGTTTCACCCCGGCCGATATTACCCTTTCATCGGGTACGGCTACTGTGACTGGTAGTGGCGCGATCTATACTGTCTCTGTGACCGGCATGGCGCAGGGCGTGTTAACGGCCACCATCCCCGCCGGTGGTGCTGCGGATGATGTTGGGCTGACCAACGCCGCTTCCACCAGCGCTGATAACAGTGTCTTGTACGATACAGTTGTTCCAACGGTGACGGTTAACCAGGAAGCCACTCAAGCTGACCCAACCAATATAGGCCCGATCAATTTCACGGTGGTGTTTAGCGAACCCGTAACCGGTTTCACCAATGCCGATTTGGTGGGTAATTTTGGCGGCACGGCTGCTCCAACGACAGCGGTGATCACCACCGGCAGCGGTACCACCTACAATGTGGCAATTAGCGGTATGGCTGCAGATGGAACAGTGACCTTGACCCTTCCAGCCGGTGTTGCCCAGGATGCAACCGGAAACAACAATACAGCCAGCACCAGCACTGATAATATCGTTACCTACGATACCACCCGCCCAACGGTAACGATCAATCAGGCAGCGGCACAGGCCGACCCGACTAGCAACTCACCAATCAACTTCACAGTCGTCTTTAGCGAGCCTGTCACGGGCTTAACGAGTGCGGATATTACATTAACAGGTACCGCTGGCCCGACCACTGCAGTGGTGACTGGAACAGGTACCACATATAACGTAGCTGTTAGCGGCATGACGGGCAGTGGAACTGTCACAGCCTTTGTATTGGTCAATGCTGCGCAAGATGCTGCAAACAACAGCAGCTTTGCAAGCACGAGTCTGGATAATACAGTTACCTATGATATCTCTGTGCCGACAGTGACGATCAACCAGGACCCAGCTCAAACTGATCCAACAGGTACTTCCCCGATCAACTTCCTGGTTGTATTCAACAAAGCGATGGATAGCGCTACTTTTACAGGCGCAGATGTCACCTTGAGCGGAACGGCGACGGGCACGTTGACCGCTGTTGTTACTGGCAGTGGAACTACGTATAACGTAGCCGTAAGCGGGATGACCGGCTCTGGTACGGTGATTGCGACCATCCCCGCAGGCGGTGTACAGGATACGGCTGGTAACAGCAATCTGGCTAGCACTAGCGTGGATAACACCGTTACCTTTGATGCCACCCCGCCAACCGTAACGGTCAACCAGGCCCTCAGTCAGGCTGACCCGACCAATGGTTCGCCCATTGACTTCACAGTGGTATTCAGTGAAGCTGTAACTGGTTTTAGCAATGCCGATGTGGTCATTGGCGGAACCGCAACTGGAACCATGACGGCCGCTGTAACTGGCGGCGGTACCACGTACAATGTTGCTGTCAGTGGTATGACAGGTTCAGGTACAGTCACCGTCACTATCCCAGCAAGTGCAGCAACGGATGTTTCTGGTAATGGCAATACAGCCAGCACCAGCACGGATAACACTGTTACCTACGATGTGACCGCACCTACCGTAACCATCAACCAGGCCGCAGGTCAGGCTGACCCGACAGGCGCTTCACCGATCAACTTCACAGTGGTCTTTAGTGAGCCTGTCACTGGCTTTGCCAACACAGATATTACACTTACAGGTACTGCTGGTGCTACGACTGTTGTTGTTTCCGGCGGCGGCACCACCTACAATGTTGCAGTCAGCGGCATGGTAGGCAGTGGTACGGTCATTGCTGCTGTAAACGCTGGCGCTGCTGTAGATTCGGCTAACAATAACAGCCTTGCCAGTACCAGCACAGATAATTCAGTTACCTATGATGCAGGTATTCCATCGGTGACGGTAAATCAAGCTGTAGCCCAAGCCGACCCAACCAATACCGGGCCGATCAACTTTACAGTGACCTTTAGTGAAGCAGTATTTGGATTTACAAATGCAGATGTGGTGTTGACAGGTACAGCTACCGGTACTCTCACTGCAACTGTAACAGGCGCTGGCCCGACCTACAATGTAGCAGTCAATGGTATGACAGGCTCAGGCACTGTGATCGCAACCATCCCGGCCGGTGCCGTTCAGGATGTTGCTGGAAACGGCAACACCAACAGCACGAGCACTGACAATATCGTTACATACGATGTAACGGCTCCAACAGTGACGGTGAACCAGGCCGCTGGTCAGGTTGACCCGACCAATACTGGCCCAATCAACTTCACAGTTGTGTTTAGTGAGACAGTTGTTGGTTTTACCAATGCAGACGTTACTATTACCGGCACTGCTGCAGGTACTCTCACTGCGACTGTAACAGGCACTGGCCCAACCTACAATGTAGCG
>CAZHOX010000285.1:0-3456 GCA_964534345.1 uncultured Anaerolinea sp. | reverse complement strand
CCATACAAATAGTCATCAACCGCCTTCAATGATTTTCCATAGCCCAAACGTGGAATTTTGCGCCAGAGGATCCATGCACCCGGTGAGACGTATTGAATGGTTTTGAGGATCGGATTCCAGATGTGAGGAATATCGTCCCAGGCATCTTTGCTGAACAAGGTCTGCATGATGATGAGCAGGGCAATCTTGCGGCCTTCAACGAGCATATCCACGGTTTGGCTGTCCTGCCATGTGGACATGACTCGCTCGGTCTGCTCGATCATCATTTGGGTGTAATTGGGTAACTGCGAAGGGTGGAAGGGCGTTTCCATCAAGCTGCGATAATGATCGTGTTCTTCGCCGTCTGTTACCAGCACACCACGCCGAAGCAAGTCTGTGACGGGGTCTGTGTTGCGCCACAGAAATTTATTTCGGTCAGTGACCAGCACTTTGCGTGCGGCCTCTGGCCCAAAGACCACATATGGCCGGAAGCCCGGGATGGGAATCTGGAAGAAGCGTCCCACATGTTTTGCCATCGCTTTTAGCGGGCCAAGCGGGGAACGGGTTTTGAAAAATGAAAGCAGGGCTTCGCGCCCAAGTTCAGGAGTGATGGCTTTTTTCATTGGAGTGTGGAAAGAAAATCGGTCACAGCCTGCATGAATTCAACAGGCGTTTCTTCGTGTGGAAGATGCCCACTTTGCGCGATGACTTTTAATTCAGCGTTGGGCAATTCGTCCGCAAGCCGCAGCGACTGTTCGGTAGGCACGATGCGATCATCATCGCCAGTGATGACCAGCGCAGGCATGGAAATCTCGTTCACGCGATCTGCTAATCCGCTTTCTTCACTTGCTATGGTAAGCTGCCAGAGTGCCTTGTCCCAGTTTTCTATTTGAAGCGGTTTTTGATAGCCGGCAAAAATTTCAGGCGTGATTTTTGTGGGGTCGTGGAAGGCGGTTTTTAGAAACTCGGTTCCCTGCGCTTGAAGTTGACGGGCAATGAGCGGGCCGACATGATTCATCTGCGGTGTTTTCAAAATGAACTTGCTCCAGGCCGGAGCGCCTCCTCCCGCATAAACGGCTGCATCTACCAAAATGAGAGCTTCCACTCTTTCAGGATGTTGCAACGCAACTTGCATGGAAATCGTTCCACCTGCCGAATTGCCAACTAAAATTGCTTTTTCAATATTGAGCTTATCCATCAGCCCGACGACGATATCTACCTGCGCTTGCGGGCCATACGGACTTTCACCTTCCCATTCCAGTGGACGTTCGGTTAAGCCGAAGGCGGGGCGGTCATAGGCGATGACGGTTCCAAACTTGGAGAGCGGCTCGGTCACTTCACGCCACGAGAACAGACTTGCGCCGAACCCGTGCAGCAAAATAAAAGTGGGTTCGCCTTCGCCCCAGGTTTTGTAATGCACGTCCACGCCGTTCACTTCTACAAATTTGCTGTCTGCATCTGTCAGCTCTTCAACTGAAACAGTGTTTTCCAATGGCGGCACAGGGATGAGGAATGGGCCGACTGCCAGTATCAGAATGAATGCGGCCAGCAACATCCCTGCTATGCGTAAAGTTTTTTTTGATTTCATAATTTTCTTTCCGTATCACTCGTAAACATAACACCCTGCATTTGTGGGATGATCTTCAACCAGTGTATTTGGCTTTACATTGCGGATGATCCAAAGAATGAGCAAGTCTCCGCCTGCGGCGCTTGTGTAGAGAAAACCAAATAAAAATAGTAGAACATCTCCTGTGAAAAGGCTGACGAGCCACGGCAGAACTCCAAGCAAAAGCCCGGGCGCATATGAGCCGATACGATAAGGGCGGATGTCCATGGGTTCTTTGCAGTGCGCATACGGCGTGAGAGATTTCCATTGAAAGCCAAGCTTGAACGCGCTCAGAGGTTTCCTTGCGAAGAACGCCCATGCAAACATGTGGATCAATTCATGCACAAGAATTCCAAACAGCAAAGCAGATCCGTACACTGCCATGCTCGTATTATTCGGTAGTGATGGGAACCCGTGAATCAAAAAGAACGGAATCACCTGAATGATCCCGGTCGGGATCGCGATGACAAGTGATTTAGCCGTCGCTTCGCTCATTGAAATGGAAACATCTTTTTTGTCCATATTTAGATCTTTGTTTTTGAAAAACTATACGCCTTCAAAGTTCTATCTTTTACAACATCACGATCCACAATTGGCATTTCAGGGTAGCTGCTCACTTTGACCTCAAAATCCCATGGAGCGTGAATTTCCTTCGCATTCAATTTGCTCAACTCAGGGACCCATTTGCGGATGTACTCTCCATGCGGGTCGAATTTCGCGCTTTGCAGAACAGGGTTGAAAATTCTAAAATACGGCGCGGCATCGGTGCCTGTGCCGGCTGTCCATTGCCAGCCGCCGTTGTTCGCAGCAATGTCTCCATCTAGCAAATTTTCCATGAACCATTTTTCACCCCAGCGCCAATCAATGAGCAGGTCTTTCACTAAAAATGACGCAACGATCATACGCGCGCGGTTGTGCATCCAGCCTGTTTGCTTGAGTTGGCGCATGGCGGCATCCACAATGGGCATGCCCGTGCGGCCATCTTTCCACGCTTCAAATTCGGATTCATTATTTCGCCACGGAATATTTGCCAGCGATGGATTGAACGACCCTTTGCTCACATGCGGAAAGTGAAAAAGGATTTGGATGTAGAACTCGCGCCAGATGAGCTCGTTCAGCCAGATCTCCGCGCCGTGTTTGGCTTCTGCGCTTCTTCCCGCGCTCATAGCCTGCCTCGCCGCACTGACGGCTTGTCTCAGCCCGAGCATTCCAAACCGCAAGTATGGCGAGAGGGAAGATGTCCCGTCCAAGTCCATGCGGTTGCGGTCATCGGCGTAGGCATAGATTCGTTTGTGCAGAAATTCTTCGAGGCGGGCCAATGCTTCCTGCTCGCCAGCAGGGAAGAGGGGATTGCTTTCGTATGTTGGCAATGCGTCCGATTTGATGCCTGCGGGGGTGTGGATTTTTTCAGGCGCAGGGATGAGTTTGAGTCCGTTTAACTTTGCTTTCCACGTTTTGGAATAGGGCGTGTAAACGGTGTACGGTCTGCCATCGGGTTTGAGTACCTGTTTTGGGTGATGGACAGTTTGCCCGTGAACCAGTTGCAGCGGCAGGATTCTCGCGATGAGCGCATCCCGTTCGCGGGCGAGGGGGGTGAAATCTTCTTCCGCGAAGATAGTGTCTGCGTGTGTTTCTTCAAACAGGCGGCGGAGTTCTTCCAGTGGTTTGCCTTTGCGAAGAACAAGGTAGGAATTGCGGTTTCTTAATTCCTGGTCGAGGGCGTGAAGACCTTCGTAGAGGAAATTGTTTCGGCGGGTGGATAGGGTGGAAAATGCCGGGTCGAGGATAAAGACTGGGATGACTGAACCAGCTTCCAGCGCGGAATGAAGCGCGAGGTTGTCGGTCAGTCTTAAGTCGCGGCGAATCCACCA
>CAZHOX010000284.1:0-3472 GCA_964534345.1 uncultured Anaerolinea sp. | reverse complement strand
CACCCCGACAGAAAAGCATTGCTCGTTGACCGCCTTACCCGAAGGCGGTCTTTTTTTTATGTTGGTCAGTTTTTTGAAATTAATAGTATTAAGAATTAAAAGACTCCAATTAAGGATGGGAGACCAGTTAGGAGCTTGCTGTCAACCCACCCATGGCAGGCTCACCGTAAAGCGGCTACCCTGTCCATGGATACTTTCCACGCTAATCTTTCCTTCAAGGATTTCGGTCAGTTGTTTGACCAAAGCCAGCCCCAGACCAGCACCTTCATATTCACGTGCCAGGCGCGCATCTACCTGAACGAAAGGCTGAAATAGTCGCGGCAGATCTTCTTCTTTAATGCCAATTCCGGTATCCCAAATTACGATCTTGACGATTTGATTTTCCCTGTCACCGATAATGTCGATCCCAAATTTCCCGCCTGCAGGAGTGAATTTGATTGCATTATCGAGAAGTGCGAGCAATATCTGTTGTACGCGGTGTTCGTCTGTATTAATCATGATTTCATCAGGCACGATGTTAAAACTGGCCTGTTGTTGTTTCCTTGTGGCTGAGTCTGAAATTACTTTTAGCGCAGCATAGCTGATTGCACTCAGCGAACAAGGCGATATATTGATTGAAAGAGAGTCGTCTTGCAATTCAGAGAAATCAAGGATGTCATTGATCAAGCTACTTAGATGCTTGCCTTCGTTTTCAATTGCAACGACAGAACGTATTTGCTTTTCTGTCAATGTGCCATAAATTTGTAATTGAAGCATTTCCGCGTTTCCAAGAATACCGCTTAATGGAGTTCGCAGTTCATGGCTGATGCTGGCAAGGAATTCATCCTTTGCACGGCTGGCTTTTTTTAGGGAGGTAATCGCAACTTGCAGTTCGGCGGTTCGTTCACGCACGCGCTGTTCCAGCTCTGCATGAGCGGCCAGTAGATCTGCTTCCGCCTTTTTGCGGAAAGTGATATCTTCCTTGATGGTCAGATAGTGGGTAGTAACTCCATCCAGGTTAGTGATGGGTGAGATGATGATAGACTCGTAATACAAAGAGCCGTCCTTTTTGCGATTTGTAAATTCTCCACGCCATTCTTTTCCCGACTGGATGGCTTCCCATTGATTGTTAGTCTCTAGTTGCATTATATTTGTGTTCAAACTCTGCGCTTTTTTTTCAATGATTTCTTCGAAACTATACCCTGTGATTTGTAAAAAACGCGGATTCACATATTCTATATTTCCATCCAGGTCTGCGATCATAATGGATGCCGGACTTTGTTCCACCGCACGTGTCAGTTTGCGCAGTTCATTTTCGATCCGTTTGCGTTCCGCCAACTCCCGCCATGTTTGCGTAAGTCCATATTCCATATTGGAAATTATAATGTGTACCATCCAGGCCGCGAGCATAATTAAAATCAGTGAAACCAGCAGATCGGCTTGATCTGCAATGTGCGACGTAGTGATCACAAACCAGCCGAATATCTCTCCAAACACAAGCCAGCTCAGCCCTGCAAAGGTCAACAGAGTGGCAAAAAATAAACCGCGTTTTTGTGCTGTTAACCCCGCATACATGATGATAACCGGATACATGATCACAACATAGTCGTGGAGCCCTCCTCCAATAGTTGCAATGGAACTCACCATTAATATATAGGCGCTGGTTAGTAAAAGACTACTGGCAAATAAATGCTTTTTTATTATCAGCACATACAGGCTCAAATGTAATATGTATCCCAGAATAAGTATTATTGTTAATGGCTCGTCCTGCCATATGATCAGGTTGATAATCAGGACAAGCAAGCTGAGAAAGCAATTGAAAGCAATGATATGCAGTTGAATGCGTGCCATTCGCTTGTCTTCTTCCTTTTCAAACATGGCGAGAGAATTCCATTGTTTTAGTGTAGAGAACATGATTTGCTCCTTTATCATGGCGCATGCATGAAATAAATTGACACAATACGAATAAAGCGAAAATTATAACCACTAAAAGTTACAGTTTTAAAGAGTCCTGTTTTATGGCTTGAGATTTCTGTAGGGTTGTTCATTTGCTTGTCTATTACTTCAGCCATCATTATCTTGCCAAACGCCCACTTTTCAAATCCTCTTTTTCTCTCATTAACTTTGCTTCTCCTGAGGTTTCTGCAAAGAAAGATCAAACCATATATTGTTTAGTGATGCTTTTTGTTGACTGTACTTTCTTAATCTCTTATAATGCAATCGATTGCAAAGAATAAGGAAGTTTTGTGAGCAAAAAGCCTGTTAAGACCCTTGATGATATTGCCCGCTTGGCGAAAGTATCCAAGTCTACGGCTTCACGTGCGTTAAACGACAGCCCTCTCCTTAGCGAAAAAACCAAAGAACGGATTCAAGCGCTAGCTAAAAAGCACAATTTTAGTGTCAATGTTGCGGCGCGAAATTTGCGTGTGCGGCAGAGTCACACAATTGCTTTTGTCACGCCGGATGAAAAGGCGAATTTTTTTTCACCCGAAAGCCTGTTTGGGTTCGAAATAATAGGAGGGATCGGGAACGAATTGCGTTCGCTTGGATATGATCTGCTGCTGGCGAATGTCAACCCGCTTGACCCTACGAGCATTAATTCTTATTTTGACAGCGCGCGCGTGGACGGCTTTATTCTTTTATCCTCTCACACCAGCCAATCCACCATTGAGAAATTGATCGAGGTGGGCGCTCCTATTATCACCTGGGAAGTGCCCATGCCCAATTTCAAATATTGCTCTGTCTCTGGCGATAACATCACCGGTGGGACGCTTGCGACCCGTCATTTGCTTCAAATAGGCAGGCAGCGAGTTGCTTTTCTCGGAGGGGCACCCGAAGACCTCACCGTACAACATCGCTTTGATGGATATGAAATTGCCTTGCAAGAAGCAGGTTTGAATGTTGCAGAACACAGGGTTGTTTATGGTGATTATTCCTACACCTCTGGTTTGGATGCCATGCAACGCCTTCTGAAACAATCGCCAGATCTGGATGCAGTTTTCATCAACAGCGACTTAATGGCGATCGCGGCGATCAAAGTCATTCTCGAAAGCGGACGGCGCGTCCCTGAGGATGTGGCGGTGGTGGGGTACGACGATGTATCCATTGCGCTGTATAACAATTTACCGTTGACAACCATTCGTCAAAACGTCCCATTGGCAGGACGTTTGTTGGCGCAGAATTTGATCCGTTATATCAAGACAGGCGAAGTTACCAATGTAACCACTCCCGTAGAATTGGTGATTCGAAAATCGGCATAAGACTTGTCGTATTTTTTTATAACCATTTGCAATCGATTGCAATAAAAGTGACAGTTACCTTTGAGGTGACTGTCACTTAGAGATAAGGAGATATTTCATGAACTTTTTGGAAAAAGTAAAGAACTACCCGAAGATCGGCTTGGTTATTTTGGCGTTCGTGGCGTTCATTGGTCTTGGAATGCCCGATGGTCTGTTAGGCGTGGCATGGCCCTCCATTCGCAGCGGATTTTCTG
>CAZHOX010000283.1:1601-3540 GCA_964534345.1 uncultured Anaerolinea sp. | reverse complement strand
CTCTCGTGAAATGGGTAGATCAGCCGTTTGACATTTTTCTGCTTCTCCAAAAACGCAACGATCTTTTCCGCGTTCTCGGCGTGTCGATCCATGCGGATGGGCAGAGTCTTAATGCCGCGCAGCACGAGAAATGAATCCATCGGGCCTTGAATTCCACCGATAGCATTCTGTAAATAAGCTAATTGCGCGCCAAGTTCTTTGTCCTTGCCAATGATCGCACCGCCAACCACATCCGAATGACCACCGAGATATTTCGTCATCGAATGGACAACCAGATCCGCGCCCAATTCCAGCGGACGCTGGAGATACGGCGTTGCAAAGGTATTGTCCACAACGAGCAGCGGCTTGTTGGGGTGGCTTTTTACAATTTGTGCCACGGCGCGAATGTCACTCACTGCCAATAAAGGGTTCGTGGGAGTCTCAAGCCACACGATTCGCGTGGACGGGTTTAATGCTTCAGCTAGATTCTCTGGATCGGTTGTGTCAGCAAATGTAAAGTCCAGACCGAAGCGGCGCAGTACCTTATCAAAAAGACGGAACGTTCCGCCGTACACATCGTTGCCTGCAACAACATGGTCGCCTTGTCCAAGCATTCGCAGAACAGTATCTGTTGCCGCCATGCCAGATGCAAATGCCAAACCCCACTGTCCACTTTCTAGTTCGGCGAGGCAATCTTGCAATGCCTTGCGCGTGGGGTTGAGCGTGCGCGAATATTCATAACCCTGCCGCGGCTTGCCGATCCCATCCTGTTTGTATGTGGATGTGAGATAAACGGGCGTCATCACAGCGCCGTTGTTTGGGTCGGGCTCCTGCCCAGCATGTATGGCTAATGTTTCAAATTTCATTTAGTCTCCAGTGGCTTTTGATATAATCGCGAAATTATTTTAGGTGGTTCCCAATTATATGCCACCTTGTGAGATGAAGGAGAATTGATTGATGGACGGGATAATCGAAGCGTTTAAACCATATCTGAATGTTTTGCTTATTGGGGCTGGCGGTGCATTTCTTGCTTATGCCACTTCACGGCTTCTAACACGCTTATTTGCCAACACCATGGGGCCAGGTTGGAGCAGGGTCATTGGCAGCTTGACTGCTCTTGGAATTGGACTTTGGACGATCAAGCTAATTCTTGATGTCGCTGGTGCAAAGGGACTGCTTGTCGTTCTCATCACGATCCTCACTGCAGCATTTGCGATTGGTTCTGAAAGAGTCGCGGCAGACCTGGTTTCTGGTGTTAGTTTATTTCTCTCGCGGCCTTATCAAGTGGGTGATATCGTCTCAATATCTGGGCACGACGGAAGTGTGCGCGCCATTTCAATTACACAAACAACATTAGAAAGCCTATTTGGCGATCAGATTTATATCCGCAACTCAGATGTGGTGGCAGGCACAATCGTCAACTACTCTGCTACGCACGGGCATCTTATTACCAGCCTGGTGATTTTGCCTGCAACCGAAGATCTAAACCTCGCCATCGAATTGATCGAGAAAACTATTCAGGATTTTTCCCCTGAAATGGCTGATTCATCTTATCGCCCATCTGTTTCGGCAGAGTCAGGAGAACCTGGCTATTTCAATATTGAGGTCCGCGTGTATGTAACTGAGCGCTTGGATTATGGCCCTGAAAAGACCCGTCTCTTTTTGCTGGTTACCAACGCCATCAAAGAAGCTGGGCTTTCCCTCGCTCCTGTCGTTTAAAAGAATATGAAGGTCCCACGCTCTACCAGACCGAATCCAAAGCGTCGATATTTTATTCGGATGCTTTTCACTGCTTTGTTGACTACAACCATGATCGCAACAGGCGGTTTTGGAGTCCTTTCGGATAACTCAGTGACCTATGCTTTTCAAGATCTAATCGGCGAAAACTTCCCTGTGGATTTTTTGAATCGATTCAATACCTACATGGCGAATTTGTCTGCGCCTCAGATTCCGCCCGCGC
>CAZHOX010000283.1:0-1501 GCA_964534345.1 uncultured Anaerolinea sp. | reverse complement strand
AAACAAATACATGGATATCCATTGTTGTCACCTTCAAAACGGCTGATTTCCTGAAAGCCTTCGCTCTCGTACAGGGCGATGGCTTTTTTATTTCCATCGAGCACAATTGTCCATGCGCCTTCACCGATCTCACGGATACCAATACGAAGCAGTTCGCGCCCAATGCCCTTGCCGTAGTGATCCGGGTCAATGTAAAGCCACGCGAGATAATCTTCGTCCACGCCAACAAACCCAACCACTTTGTCATTTTCGCAGGCAACAAATTTTTTGTGCTGTTTCAGGTCTTCCACTTCCTCATCCTGTTCAATGGGTATGAAGCCGCGCGGGTCACAGGAGCCGACCAGTTCATCTGGCCGCGCGCGGTCGTGGATCCGGCAAATGGCTTGCCAGTCTGAATCTTGATAATCACGATATTTGATCATGTTAATTCCTCTGATACCAGCCTTCTCGTAAATCGAATAAATTCAAGCGTCTCGTCAAGAAAACCGCTTTGGGGGCTATGTTGAGAAATAAGCGCCTTTTCGATCAATGGACTCCAATCCCTAAATTCAGCTTTAGCCCAATTGGCAGACACAGGTTTGGAAACGATTGTCCCATGCTGGAGTGCGTGGAGTGCGCGGCACATGGTGAGAACTGCAAATGCGTGATACTCGCCTCCGTGTTCACTAAGCCATGTTGGGTCCTCTGGCATTTGAAACCACCATTCTTTCAGAACACCTCGCACAGATTGTTGAATTTCTTCAGGCGTAACGAAGCCGATCAAAGATTTTGGGTTTGGTCCTTCGAGCACGACTCCATATTCACGGATGACATGGCGTTGAATGATCCAATCACTGCCTTGACCAGCCACATAAAACCGTCCCTCGTTAACGGTGGGACAGGGATGCCCGTTCGGGGTGTGGCGGCGGATCAAATCTTTTGGGATGTACGCGCCTTCAAGTTTTGCTGCCCATTTCAAGTCGCTTGCCCAAATCTGCTTGTGCATAGATTCAAGTTTAGATATCGTGCCATCAAGCAGAATGCCTTCTGTGACTACGAGGAAGTCAATGTCACTGCTTTTGGGGTTGAAGTCTCCTGTGGCGAGCGAGCCATATAAATACATGCCGAAGAATTGCTCTTTCAAAACCGCTTTTGCGTTTTCGTGGAGCATTTCCAGAACTTGATTTACATCATTATAGGGTGTGTATCGTTGAATGGACATTTTGGCCTACTTGAATATCTTTCCATCTTTTGCCACCCACACATCGGATGCGAAACGCTCAATGAAATTCCGGTCGTGGACGACGGCGAGGATTGTCCCGTTGAAGTTTTCAAGGGCTTCCTCGAAGCGTTCGCGCGAAGGAATATCAAGGTGATTGATGGGTTCATCCAGAATGAGGAATGTACATCCTTGAGCGACGAGGATGGCGAGTTGCAAGCGGGCACGTTCACCGAAGGACAGGTCACGGGAAAGACGCAGCGAGTCGTCACCCTTGAACAGGAAATAATGCAGGAAGTTGCG
>CAZHOX010000282.1:2205-3550 GCA_964534345.1 uncultured Anaerolinea sp. | reverse complement strand
GCAGAGACAAATAACAGCGTGGCATTTGTCGCGTAGGTCAGACCCACCAACCCTGGGATGGAACCGAAGAAGGCGATATAGAGATAAAGCTGCCGCTTGTGTTGCTTATCCGATAAAGCAGGCATGACCACGGCGCCGATCACTCCGCCGACGATCATCAACGCGCCGAGTGTGCCTGCGTCTGTGGGTGTGAATCCGCGCGGACGGATGATGTTTTCGATCCAAGTTGTGATGCCGTTGAAGATGCCGAGGCCGATGAAAGAGACCAGCAGTGTGAACCAAAACGGCTTGACGGTGAGTGAATGTTTGAGACCATCCAGCATCAATGCACGGACTTCGCCTCCGGGCGGGCAGGGCGGCGTGGGTGGAGTCTCGCGGGCGAAGATGAGGAAGAGCACGGCTGAGAATGCGGCGATGCTTCCATAAATTAATTGAATTGTAGGGATGGGCATGCTTTCAAGAAGAATGGGAGTCAACACCATGCCAAGCGCTGTGCCAATGAGGTTGCCAAGCGTGACAATGCCAACTGCGGTGGCGCGTTCTTCGATGGCAAACCAATTGGCAGGGACTTTTGTCCAAGCATTTAGCAGGAATGGCTGCGAGGCGGCAAGACCGAAAGTGCTCCACAAGGCGAGGGTGTAATTTGCGCCAGCGATTCCGCGTAGGATGCCGAAGATGCCCATCAGAATCACGCCAATGCCAACAGCGATGCGGAAGCCGTAGGTATCAATGATCCATGAAACAGGGATGGATAACGGAATGAATGCGATCATGAACGACATGGCAAAGAGTCCAATTTGCAGGTCGGTCACGCCGTAGAATTTTGCGGCAGGGCCAGTGATGGGCGCATATGAGATCCACAAGGTTTGGATGGTGAGGTTGATGAACATGAACACTGCCAGCACCACCCAACGGTATGGATAAAGTTTGTATTGTGATGTCATGAATGCTCCTTTGTCTAATATCCTTTTTCAAAATTAACTTGATATTTCAGCGGCTTGCTTTCAATAAACAATTTGTAGTTCTCGATAAAGATTTTGGAGATGTCTTCCGCAAGGCTGGGCGCGGCGGTGTGGAAGGTAATGAGCAGATTGGGTGTCGTCCAAAATGGGTGATCTTTGGGGAGCGGTTCCTTCTCGAAGACATCCAACACCGCACCTGCGATTTTGTTCTGGTTGAGCGCATCGAGTAGGGCAGATTCGTCCACCGCGGAGCCGCGGCCAACGTTGATGACGAGGGCGTGGGGCGGGAGTACGGAAAGCAACTCCGCGTTGATGATTTTGCGAGTGTCCTTTGTATTGGGGAGGATGTTGACGAGGTAGTCGAGGTCTGTGGCGAAATCAAG
>CAZHOX010000282.1:0-2105 GCA_964534345.1 uncultured Anaerolinea sp. | reverse complement strand
TCAGAACTTGTCTCGCTTGACCATGTGTATCCGCGCACGGTCATGCCGAAGAATTTTGCTGTGCGAGCCACGTCCGCACCAATGGAGCCGACGCCGAGCAGACCGATGGTTTTGCCGCGCAATGTGCCTGTATCGGAATCATCCCATCGTTGGTTTTTTTGAGATTCGAATTGCTGGAATATTCTGCGCTCGTGGGCAAGCAGATAGCCGAGGATGTACTCGGACATGAGTCCGCCGAAGACGCCTCTCGCATTGGTGAGAATGTAATTGCGGCGCGAAGCGGGATCCAGCAGAGGCTCCACTCCAGCCCAAATGGATTGCACCCAGCTTAGAGCGGGGAGAGAGGCGAGCGCAGCTTTGATTCGGCTGGGTTCGCCCAGGACGATATCAATCTCTGGAGACGGTGCCGACTCGATGATCAAGTCGGGTAGCTGCGCTTTTTCTATCAACGATTTGTATTGTTCGGCAATTTCAGAAAGGATGAGTAGTTTATGCGGCATGAGTTTTCAAAATAAAAAAGCCTTTCTTGTTTGATAAGTGAAGTTCTATAATATAGTATATTGGTGCTGATATGAAAAAAATACTCTTGATAGAAGATGTTGCCGATACTGCCGAGCTTGTGCGGAGAATATTAACTGCACGCGGATTTGAGTTTATTCATGCATCCGATGCAGAGACGGGGTTGCAATCTGCTCTCGATTGCAGGCCGGATTTGATCCTGCTGGATCTGGGCTTGCCTGATTATGACGGGCAGACTGTGGCGGGCTGGATCCACAACGAGAGGGATCTTCTTTCCACGCCTTTGATCGCGTTTACTGCCTGGCCTGAAGAAACCGCGAGAGATATGGTGAATAGCTACGGCTTTGATGGATATATCAGCAAGCCGATCATAAATGTGAATGCATTTGCAGAACGTGTTGCATCTTTTATAAAATGAATCCTGTCCTTGTCGAAAATATAAAACTGATCCCTGCAAGCCAGTTTACTCTTGATGAGTTGACTGGTATTTATAACCAGACTCGCGTTGATTATATGGTGCCGATGCCGATGAATGCGGCACGCCTTGCCGAGTATATTTCTGTTTATGATGTGGACTTGAAACATTCTCTGGTTGCCAAGCAAGGGGATGATCTGCGGGGAGTTGCCATGCTTGGAGTGCGTGAAGACCGTGCATGGATCACTCGTTTGGGTGTCATTCCCACCACGCGCCGAACTGGGGTAGGCGAGGCGTTGATGACAGGTTTGCTGGAGCAGGCTGAGCAGTTAGGCATTCAATTTGATATGTTGGAAGTTATCAAAAATAATACACCTGCACATTCCCTGTTCCGCAAATTGGGGTTTTATGAAATAGGCGAATTGCTGGTATTGAGACATTCACCTGTGCCGCCGCTTGATCCTGTTGTGGCTGATGCGCAACGCCTGGAACGCCACGAAGCGCTGACTCTTGTGGGACGTGACCGCGGTACACAACCGTGGACGAATCAGTCTGAATCATTGTTCAATGCTCAGGAAGTTTCAGGGCTGTATCTTACACTAGCCGATGGAAGCCGCGGCTGGCTGGTATATCAACGCCAGAAATTTACGCTCACTCGCTTCATTTACAAAACCGAAGTTGGTGACCCTGTCAATGTGGCGTATGCCTTCCTTTCGCATTTGCACCATCAGTATCCACGGCTGGATACGCATATCGAAAATATTCAAGTCAACGATCCGCATTTGCCTGCGTTTTATCAAATGGGGTATGTAGAATCCTTTCGCAGAATTGAGATGTGGAGAGGCACTCCGCCGCACAGCTTGATGGCTCGCTAGCATTCCTTCAAAACATTTTCAAAACGAACGAGCGCATCATCGATCACTTCATCGGTATCAGCCATGGACGTGTACATGCGCGACCCAGCAAGGGTGATCAGTCCATTCGCCATGTAAGCCGCGCCCATTTCTTCCATCATGTGCTTGCGGGGCTTGAGTCCTTTTGCCAACCGCAGCGGATTTTTGAAATCGAGCAGCATGGTGCCTGCGGTTTCGAGATGCACAATAGAGCCTTGATTGTACGCGACGAACGGCAGTGAATATTTTTCGATGATGGCTTGCAGACCTTTTGTGAG
>CAZHOX010000281.1:1806-3591 GCA_964534345.1 uncultured Anaerolinea sp. | reverse complement strand
TGCTCGAAAGGAGCGAGAGATGAACGATAAGCGCATGAAAGACGCGTTGGAAGCCATCGCTCGCCGTGGTGTCCCGGAGAATACGAACCTTATGCCGCGCATTGCAGCGCAACTTGAAAGGAAATCTCCGATGATGACTCTTCGCACTCGCCCGCTTGTGGCGGTGTTGATTGCTTTGCTTATTTTGCTCGCGTTGAGCGGCGTGGCCTACGCCATTGGCCGTTCGCTCGGATACATTCCCGGTATTGGTCTTGTGGATCAGAGCGCGCCGATCCGCGTGCTGGCTGAACCTGTTTCGCAGACCCGTGATGGAATCACAGTCACAATCAGCGAGGCAGTGTTAACTTCGGGTAAGACGGTGATCGTGTATAAAGTTGAAAATATTCCACAGGAAAAACTCTCACGTGATGTGGCTGTGCCTGGTTGTGGCTCGAAAGCGGAAGAACTCACATTCCTGAAAACTTCCGAAAATCTTATACCGAAGGATCTCGGCTATGAAATGGGCGGCTGGGGGACGGGCTACGAAGTTCGTCACATCTTTGACCCGCTCCCTGCGGATGTAAATGATGCCGTGCTCATCATTCCATGCATTGATGGATCACTGCCGGGCACTCTGCCCGAAAATTGGGAACTACCCCTGCACTTCTTCCCCACGCCGCCGGAGATGACCATTGTCCCAGTCGTTGAGGTCACACCTTCACAGGAACCTGCAAGCGAAAACCCGCTGAAACTGGAAAAAGTCGTCGAAACCGACCGCGGCTACATCCTCGTTGGCACCTTCGATTCGACCGGCCTGCCGCAGGGCGCGCAAGCCATGGATTTTTCCACCTTTCCCATTTTCACCGATGCCAACGGTCAGGATGTGATCTATGATTTTGCCTATTTTCAACTTGACCAACCCGCCGGACTTCCACCGGCCGGTTCCTTCCCGTGGGCGTTCGAAATTATCGGCAAAGACCATGTCTACCCGTTGACCATGAACGTCAGCGCGGTGGCCGCACAATATTCGGAATCGCGCGCCAGTTTCCAGTTCGATGCGGGACTGAATCCGCAGGAGGGGCAAGCTTGGGATGTGAATCAAGACATCGAATTAGCAGGGGTGCCGGTGCACGTGCTCAAGGCAACCCGCACTGCAGATGGATATATTTTCAACTTCGAGAGCGTGGCCTTTTTCCACGGTGTCAGCCTGCAGGTTGGAAACTCCCTGCCCGGCGGCGCAGGCATGGACGCCCCGAATCATTTCAGGGCGGTGGTCAAGTTCGACGGTGTGGTTCCTGCGGGAAAATTGGAGGTGCTTGTCTCGAACCCAGTGATGGCGATTTCCGGGGATTGGAAAATTCAATGGCAACCGGAGACTTCCTCCACTGAATCAGTCCCTACGCCTATGGCGTCGAATCAACCCTGTCTGACGCGTGATTCGTGGCAAGCGGCATTAGACAATTACCAGGCAGTTCCCTCCGAACTGAATGGCAGGCTGCTCGTCTATGGCGCACTTGGTGATAATTATTACGACTACGATAATTACGGAAGTTTCATGACCAGCCTCGACGGCAAAGACAAACAGGTCATCTCGCAGGGTGTTTATCCCTCACTATCGCCAGACAGAAGATATGTCGCTTTTGCATGGGGCGAAGGTTTGAATCTCTTCGACTTTATCGGCGGTGGACAAATTCACATCCCTAATACCACCACCAATGACAATGTCCCGGTTTGGTCGCCAGATGGTACGAAGATTGCATTCATCAGTGGAAGCGACCTCAACTTGTATATCATCAATCCCGATGG
>CAZHOX010000281.1:0-1706 GCA_964534345.1 uncultured Anaerolinea sp. | reverse complement strand
CCGTTCTGGTCACCAGACGGCAACTGGCTGATCGTTGTGATCTATCCCACTGACCGCCCTGATCAGCCTACCGAAATGGCTCTGGTCAATGTGAGCGACTGTCGCATTCACCCGATGCCGCTAAACGTGCAATCTGTTTTTGGGTGGATTCAGTAACGAAAAAATAAAAACAGGCGGAGGGCTTATAACCCTCCGCCTGTCTCTTTCTTCTTTGTTCTCTAAATAAATCATTTCCCGTACCACATGCGGGCGAGTAAATTATCCTTGCGAATGAATTGATGATATAACGCCGCGCCAACATGCAGTGCTATCAAAGCGATCAAGATATAAGAAAAATTCCCATGAATGATGCGTTCAGGATAGACAAATAGATCCGCTGGCATGGTCCCATTGCCCGCCAGAATATTCTCAAGTCCGTAGGCTTCATCTAACGAATCGCCTGTGAACAACATCCCAAACGCAGCTACGTACAAAAGAAAATGTGCAGCCTTACCTGCCAGATTTAGCAGGGGATGGCCCGCATCCGCCGGGGCCGGGCGCTTGAAAATAAAGCGGGTGGCAATTCGTGCAATAATGACCAGACCAAGAATAATCCCGATCCATTTATGCACTCCAAGCATTTGAGCTTCCTGTGCGTCAGGCGTTCGGGCAAGCACCAAGAAGCCAGACATGATCGGCATGAAGATCAAGAGAGCGGTTAGCCAGTGCAATGTTACATGAACAGGATGGTAACGTTTGGGTTGATTTTCTGTGGACATAATGCCTCCTTTGTGAATTCCTGTTCTGACTACAAAACCGCGGAGAGTCTTACTCTCCGCGGTTTTGATATTCTACAATTCGCTTGCGCGTCTTGAAATTCTATCCTTCACTCGTGCTACAAACTCGCTCAACGGAATGTTATTCTGCTGGCTGCCATCACGCACACGCAGCGATACTTGCTCCGCTTGCATCTCATTATCACCAAGCACGATCATGTACGGAACTTTCATCAACTGCGCCTGGCGGATCTTCGCATTCATGCGCGAGGCGCTCAAATCTGAATGGGCACGGATGCCATGTTCGCGCAATTGCTTCGCGACCTTCTCCGCATAGTCATTCTGCGCATCCGTGATCGAGATGACACGCACCTGCTCCGGTGAAAGCCAGACAGGGAAATTGCCCGCGTAATGCTCAAGCAGGAAGCCCACCATGCGCTCGTGCGTAGAGAGCGGCGCGCGGTGGATGCAAAGCGGCACTTCATCCACGCCTTCCTTGTTCGTGAACTTCAGGTCAAAGCGGGAGGGAACCGCAAAGTCCACCTGGTTCGTGGCAAGCGAGAACTCTCGTCCAATGGCAGACCAGATCTGCACATCGATCTTCGGACCGTAGAAAGCGGCTTCATCAGCGGCTTCTACATACGGAACACCGCCATTGTTCATGGCGCGGCGGACCATGTCTTCCGTCTTGACCCAAAGGGGCTGGTTGTCCACATACTTCTTGCCAAGTCCCTGCTTGCTGTGCAGGGAGAGGCGCATCACATATTTTTCGATGCCGAATAACTCGAAGTATTTTTTATATAACTCCACCACGCCCATGAACTCCTGCTCGAATTGATCTTCGCTGCAGTAGATGTGGGCATCGTTCATCTGCATCGAGCGGACGCGCATCAACCCAAAGAGTTCACCAGACTTCTCGTAACGGTAGCAGGTTCCGTATTCAGCGAGGCG
>CAZHOX010000280.1:2173-3618 GCA_964534345.1 uncultured Anaerolinea sp. | reverse complement strand
ATCATCAAGGATGTACGCGAATCTGGCCGTACTATTTTGACCGAATACGAATCAAAACAACTGTTGGCCTGCTACGGCATCCCAACAGTGGAGACCCGAATAGCAAAGAGCAAGGAAGAAGCAGTTAAGGCAGCCGATGCAATTGGCTACCCTGTTGTGCTCAAGATCCATTCGGAAACCATTACCCACAAGACGGACGTTGGCGGCGTGCAGTTGAATCTCGCAGACGCCAAAGCAGTGAAGAAGGCATACGAAAGCATTGAAAAATCCGTTGCTGAAAAAGTTGGCGCAGAGCACTTCCTTGGTGTGACCGTCCAGCCGTTTGCAAAAATCGACGGCTACGAATTAATTCTCGGCAGCAGCATTGACCCGCAATTTGGGCCTGTGCTCCTCTTCGGCCTTGGTGGTCAGTTGGTTGAAGTCTTCAAAGATCGCGCACTTGGTTTGCCGCCCCTCACCACTACTTTGGCAAAACACATGATGGAACAGACCAACATCTACACCGCGCTAAAAGGCGTGCGTGGACGAGACCCAGTGGATCTCGCAGCCCTTGAACGTCTGCTTGTACGCTTCTCGCAACTCGTTACAGAACAACGCTGGATTCAGGAATTAGACATCAATCCGCTGATGGCTTCGCCAGAGAAGCTGATCGCCCTAGATGCGCGCGTTTTGGTATATAGCAAGGAAACCACAGAAGAACAGCTTCCGAAGCCTGCCATTCGCGCTTATCCCATTCGCTATGCTGGAACATGGACAGCAAAGAACAACGCCAAGGTTACCATCCGCCCCATTCTGCCAGAAGATGAAGAAAGACTGGTTAAATTCCACACCATTCTCTCAGATCGAACCGTCTTTCTGCGTTATTTACAACCCATGATGTTCCAGGAACGTGTTTTACACGAACGCCTCGCCCGCATTAGCCATGAAGATTACAATCGTGTAATCAGTCTTGTCGCTGAAACCAGAGACGACAAAGACGAAAACATCATCATTGGCGTGGTTCGCTTGAGCAGATTGCACGCATCGAACGATGCCCGTTTAAGCATTTTGATCGGTGATCCATATCATGGGATCGGACTTGGCGGCGAGCTTGTCCGCCGTGCACTGGATGTTGCCAAACGTGAAAAGATCGAACGCCTCAGCGCTACACTGACAGCTGACAACCAGGTTATGCAGCACATCTTCAAAAAAGCAGGGTTCAACATTGAAACAACTGACAATGCGAATTTAATGTCAGCCAGTATAAATTTATAAGCCCTGTTACTCAAACAATAAAAAACTTCCCACCCTGTGAACGGGTGGGAAGTTTTTTTACATTTACAACGTATTACAAAACAGCCTTTGCGAGCGCTTCCAAACCAGCAAGGTCGTCCAGATCAAGCCATTGCAGCATGATGCGTTGAAGTCCGGCTGCTTCAAGTTCAAGCAACTGATCCTTGACCACA
>CAZHOX010000280.1:0-2073 GCA_964534345.1 uncultured Anaerolinea sp. | reverse complement strand
TCCAACAAGTCAAATCCATAATGCTGATGCTCGCGTTCCTGCCAACCTGCACCTAGGCCAAGGGTTAAGCGACCATTGGACAGATCGTCCACAGCAGATGCCATGCGGGCAGTGAGCGCAGGGTGGCGGAAGGAAACCGGCGAGACCAGCGGACCAAACTCAATGCGCTTTGTGTTACAAGCCAACCAGGTGAGCGAAACCCATAATTCAAGCGACTCTTTATCAGGCGGGTTCATGTTGGTGAAATGGTCGGAACGATACAGACCAACAAATCCCAACTCCTCTACAAGGTGGACTAGCTTTTGCCAGCGAGGCCAAGTTAGGCCATTTTGCCCTTCAAGCATGATCGCGACTTCCAACATATAAGACTCCTTTTTGGTAAGTCTACTGCAAAAAGGGGATAGCTAAAAGCATTTATGAAACAGGGTAATTTCTGCACCACTCTATGGTGGCTTGCATGGCTTCTTTAAGAGGGGTACCTTTCCAGCCAAATGCTTTTTCAGCCTTACTGGAGTCCATGATGAAGGGCTTATCCCATTCATAGAGCATTTCCACGGATTCTCGCATGGCTGGGATAAACAAGCCAAGGAAGCTCATCATCATTTTGCCAGCGGCCATATACTTCACTTTTTTGCCAAGCGCTTCTTCCAAAATATTGACCAACTCAACCTGAGTTACGGGCGCAGGAGATGGCGCGAACCAAATCTGTCCAAGGGTGTCTTCACGTGTACCGAGAGTTGCCAGCAGCTTGCCAAAATCTGCAATATAAGAGAATGTGTGCGGTTGGTCTGTTCTGCCAAGCAAATTGACAGCCTTGCCCGCAAGCGCAGGACGAATAGCATAAGAAGTTACCGCCATATCATCCGGACCGAAAAAGTTAGAAGCACGCCCAACTGCAGCACGGATTCTTCCTGCGCGATGCGCATCCATGACGGCTGTTGCCATTTCTCCGCGAACCTTTCCCTTTTTGGTATGCGGCTGATAAGGCATATCCTCATGAATAGGCTGCCCGTTAGTATCGCCGTACATGTAGAGATTATCGCCGACAATAAATTTTGCGCCATTGGCTGCAACCGCGTCCAAAATTGCTTTTTGCATGGGCGGGAATTTCTCAGCCCATTCATGGTATGGCGGCTGGGCACATTGATAAACCGAAGTAGCGCCTTTGGTGACTTCGATGTTTTTATTTAGATCATAGGCATCGCCTTTGACAATTTCCGCTTCAACAGGGATGCGGGCATCTGCTTTGCCTGAGTGACTGACCATGCGGACAGGTTTGCCCAATTTGACCAGTTCGCGGGCAGTCCATTTTGCGAGCGCGCCCGTTCCAAAAATTACGTGTAATTCATTTTGAGACATGCTGATTTCCTTTTAGATACTTTGAATTTGAGCGCTATTCTGCCCAGTGGATGAGACGACCTTGGAGTTTCGGCGGCGTTGGATCATCATTTCTGCGATGATGATATTGGGGACCCAGCAGAGCCACATCACCACGCGGTAGACTTCGACAAAAAGCGCATCGAAATCGCCCCCATACTTGGTCTGCAAAAATGGCAGTTGTGTCGCTATAAGAGTGCCGAGCCAAAGACGAAGCGTGGCTGCAGCGAAGGTCAATGCAAAACTACGGATCATCCACTCGCGGTGAGATTTGACATTTCCCTTGCGGATGCTGCTGTAGGCATTCCAACCTGTCCACAACCAGAGAACAGCGAGAGACATCAGACCAACCTCACCGACGAGTCCTGAGATCATGCCTGGGGCGATGACAAATGCCGATAGTCCGCCGATCAGGATCGATACGAGATAGAGGCGTCCCATCCAGCGATGGACAACAGGACGACGTTTGCGAAATCCATCCAAAAATTGGAACGGGCCGAGAAGCAGGGCAATCCCTCCAGAAAAAGCATGGACAAATAATCCGACATATCGCAAAGTGGATTCAGTTGCATAGCGCGCTGTGGCGTTGTTGAAGTTCTCAGAGTTGAGGGTGATATATGGGGCAAGCGCGATAATCGTTACAACGACAGCGAGAAATGCCATCAATGCCCAGGGGAAATTTTTCTTGAATGTGTT
>CAZHOX010000279.1:0-3623 GCA_964534345.1 uncultured Anaerolinea sp. | reverse complement strand
GCCGAGCAGATGCTTTCCACAAGAACCTCATCATCCTTTAGCGGGGGAAGGGTTGTCTCACGGATTTCAGTTTGCTTTGGAGCAGTGAAGAATAATGTTCTGGCTTTTTGCATGGCCCGAAGTTTAACATAAAAGGCGGCAGTCCCTTTCAAGGCTGCCACCTTCACATAAAAATCCGCTTTTCTGTTTTCCCATCCGTTTATCAGTTTCTATATCCGCTTCCCTATAACTTCATTCCCGGCTTGGGTGGGTAATTTGGCGTATCCCGTCGAAACTCATAATTCTCTATGACCGCTTCGATAAGTCCTTTTTGTCCAGGGGTTATTTCCTTGAATTCAAAGCCAATATTGAAAAATTCAGGGCTGAGATCCTGCTGGCACCACACAATGCGAACAGGAATGGTCATTCGGGTTGTGTTGGTGTTTGGCAATTCAGGCAATTCGACAGAAATTGTAAGTTCTGTATTTTCGGGCATGTCCTTCTCCCCAATTACCATCGCTCCACGCACATTCAGGTCTCCCAAATACCCGAGCAAAAAGCCTCCATACAGATCAAAGACCTGTGTGTAGGCCATCAAACTTTTACGTTCTTCTTTTCTTCTTTCTTTCATGAAACCTCAAGTGTATTCCCCAAGTGTACTTGTGCTGCCTACAAAAAATCATTACCGTTTTGTGGTAAAAATGCCCTCATGCGCTGGATATATATTTCCCCCCATTTAGATGATGCCGTGCTCTCTGCCGGCGGATTGATTCACGACCAAATACAAGCAGGTATGCAGGTCGAAATCTGGACGATTCTATGCGGTTTCCCTCCTCAAGGAGAACTTTCTCCCTTTGCGCAAGTGCTTCATTATCAGTGGGGTATCCCCTCTGTCGATGAACTGATCCGCTCTCGTCGCGCAGAAGATGAGCGAGCTTGCGAGATCGTAGGCGCCAAACCGATTTACTTCGATTATCTCGATTGCATTTACCGTCGCGGCAAAAATAATGACTGGCTATACAGCTACATCTTCGTGCCGCCGCATGAAGACGAGGCAGATTTGCCCGCTCGAATCGCAGAATCCATTTCCGCGCGCCTCGAACCGACCGATCAACTGGTCTGCCAACTTGGGCTTGGTTCACACGTTGACCATATTCTCGTCCGCCGCGCCGTGGAGTTGCTTCAACGTCCGCTCTTGTATTACACAGATATTCCGTACCTGTTCAAGACCCCAGAGGAATTAGCCCCGAACACGGCTGGGATGAAGGCAAATGCTTATACGGTGAGCGAAGCAGGCCTCCGGTCATGGCAAGAGGCGATTGCCGCTTACGAATCCCAAATTTCCAGTTTGTTTGAGAGTCCAGACCACATGCGCTCCCAAATCCGCCAGTATTGGTCTGAAAATAACGGTATCCCCCTTTGGTCTGCCTAGACAAATAACTGCAACACAATTGGGGCTTGAATCTGCTTTTGAATCATGATATAGTAAGCGCGACTTTCCGGACCATACCACCGGAAATTTTTAATCACTTGCATCTCTGTTTCAGAGATGCAAAATACTATTAGAGCAGGAATCAAAATGCCAACCAATTTCCTTACCAAAGAGGGCTTTCAGAAGCTTCAAGAGGAACTGGATCATCTACGCACAACCAAACGCATGGAAGTAGCCTCAAGGCTGCACGAGGCGATGGAAGGCGGGGAACTGATCGAAAACGCTGAATACGAAGCCGCAAAGAACGAACAGGCTTTCGTGGAAGGCCGCATTCAGGAATTGGAACTTCTGCTTGCCACGGCACAAATCATTGAAGATAACGGCAAGCCCAAAAAGACAGACGCCATTCAGGTAGGCACCAAAGTGACCATTAAAGAAGGTAACTTTGACGCTGAAACTTTTACTATCGTTGGGGCGGCGGAAGCTAACCCGCGCGAAGGTAAAATTTCCAACGAGTCTCCGATTGGCAAAGCTATTTTGGGACATAAAATTGGCGATACCGTGAAGGTCGAAACCCCCGGCGGTACCTACAACGTTAAGATCATCAAGGTCGGCTAAAACAGGACGCGCAAAGAATTTGCCCCGCGTCCAATTTGTATTGGAGGCGGGGTTTTTTATTTTGAACCCAACCTTTTCTTTCTTCTTTCATTTTTCGTAAAAGGGAAGAAGAAAGAGGAAAGATAAACATCATGGCAGAATACAATTCTCTTGAAAAAATCCGTTTGCAGAAATTGGAAGAGCTTCGCGCCGAAGGTGTGGAGGCCTACCCAACCCGCGCTGTTCGCACACATACCAGCGCACAAGCAATTGCTGAATTTGAAAAAGATGAGACCAAAGAAGTGAAAGTGACCCTCGCAGGCCGCATCCGTTCCATGCGCCCAAAGGGAAAACTCGCCTTCGTTCATATTGAAGATGGTGACGGCAAAATACAGCTTTTTCTACGCGTCAATGAAGTAGGCGAAGACCGCCTGGCGTTTTTCAATAAGATGTTCGACCTCGGCGATTTTGTGGAAGCGACGGGTGTCATGATGCGCACCAAAGCTGGCGAAGTTTCGCTTCATGTCCACGACTTCAAGCTGCTTGCAAAATCTATCACTCCTCTCCCCGCTGACAAAGATGTGACGCAGGAAGATGGTACCGTTGTCCGTTATGCCACACTGGACGATCCCGAAATCCGTGCTCGCCAGCGCTATGCCGACCTTGCTGTGAATCCCGAAGTCCGCGAGACCTTCCGCAAACGTGCGAAACTGGTCAAGTCTTTGCGTACTTTCCTCGACGACCACAACTTCCTGGAAGTGGAAACACCCATCCTCCAGCCATTGTATGGCGGCGCAGCGGCGCGTCCGTTTACCACGCATCACAACGAACTCGATCAGGACATGTACCTGCGCATTTCATTCGAGTTGTATCTCAAACGTCTGCTCGTCGGTAATATTGAGCGCGTGTATGAAATTGGACGTGACTTCCGCAATGAAGGCGTTTCTTTCAAGCACAACCCGGAATTTACCCAGTTGGAATTTTATTGGGCATACGCTGACTATTTGCAGGTGATGGAACTCACTGAGCAGATGGTAGCCTACGCCGCCGAGCAGGTGACGGGGTCCACGAAAGTCAAATTTGGTGAATACGAACTCGAATTCAAACCACCTTGGAAGCGCGTGGAAATGCGCGTGGGCATTCTCGAAACCAGTGGCATTGACATTGCTGAACACACCACTGCCGAGGCGTTGCTAAAAGCCATTAATGCGAAACTGCCCAAGGCGGCGCCAGACCCGAAGTCCACTCGCGGCAAGTTGATCGATTTCCTCGTCAGCGAATATCTAGAGCCAACACTCATCCAACCGACCTTCCTCTACAATTACCCGCGTGATATTTCGCCGCTGGCAAAATCCATGCCTGGTGACCCGTTGACCGTGGAGCGCTTTGAAGGCTACGTGGCTGGTTTTGAATTGTGCAACGCCTTCACCGAATTGAACGACCCGCTTGATCAGGAACAACGCTTCCTCGAAATGGGCCGCGACTACGAAGCCGACGACGAAGAGAAGCATCCGCTCGATGAAGATTATCTGCGTGCCATGCGCTACGGAATGCCCCCCAACGGCGGCTTCGGTATGGGCGTGGATAGACTCACCATGGTGCTGACGGATAAGCA
>CAZHOX010000278.1:0-3641 GCA_964534345.1 uncultured Anaerolinea sp. | reverse complement strand
TTTGTCGCCGCAGATTACAACTTTACCTTTATTGTCCTGCCAGTGCTTGGCATTCAACCAAACAGTATACACCTTGCATCCTATCGCTCTGGTGTAAATGAGGCATTCAAAGTTGTAGAGATCGTTCAAGGCGCTGATGATCCCAACCCTGGCGGAAGCGGCAATCCCCCTCCATTTGCAGACTATACGGAAACTCCGACTGCTACAGTCACCAACACTCCAACGATGACGCCTACTCGCACGCCGACAAATACGCGCACGCCATCGCGCACACCCACGGTCACACGTACACCGACAATCACCAATACAGCAACTACTACACCAACCGTTACGAATACGCCAGCGCCGTCCTGCGTTTACATTCCGGGTGATACAACCCAAGGCATTTATATTGACCGTACTCGCTTTAACGGAAACAACTTTGAAGCTCGCGTAAGAAATTACAACTTTGCACAAGCTTTTCTGGTCAGTTCCACTTTGACATTTTCGCCCTCTCCTTTGAGCGGCAGGTATTTTGACTATGCCTCCTTTGGCTCAACGTACTATAACCCGTCAGTCACAAATATTATTAGCTCACCAATTACTACAACAGCCGCCGTTCCAGATCTGCCCATCAATGGGAATGGAGCACAGGTATCTTGGATTTCAAGGTTCAGCAATTCCACCTGGAATGGTATTTGGAGCGTAAGCCTGACCTTCAACTTCCCGGGCTGGGGTGACTGCATTATCACAGGCAGTATTGATAACTTTACCGATACGCCCACAGCATCACCAACAATCACACCAACACCAACCATTACACGTACACCGACCATTACACGTACACCGACCATTACGCGCACACCAACAATCACGCCGACACGCACATTGACCCCAACCATTACACGCACACCGACGATCACTCAGACGCCAACCATTACACCGACAAGAACACAAACGCCCGTGTACACAATAACAAAGACACCAACCGCCACGAGTACTGCAACAAAGACACCGACAGTCACGCCTACAAAGACACGTACGCCGACCCCAAGCCAAACACCGACGGTTACCCCAACGCGTACCCCAACACGTACCCCACAGTGTACAGACTGCGGATAAGGATATAAAAATATGGCCCGTCAGATTACTGGCGGGTCATATTTTTTCACAGGCACATCACATGGCAAGCGCCATAATTTATAGATATCTGCCATATTTTTTACGGTATAATCCCAAAATCTTGAAAATTCGGAGGTGACACGAACAATCAACAGGGAAAGCAGCGCATGGACTTTGGCAAAAGAACGTCAAAGTTGACGAGGATGAGGGTTCTCCATTGCGAAATGGAGCCAATCTGCTCAGTGGTTTCGATTTATTCAACCACCGCGCGGAGAAAATCGAAAGATCAGCGGAAGCCCTTCGGGTGTGCCACACCCGTCATTCTTTCCCTCCAAAGATAACTTTGCCAACAACATCGTGCGAGCGATCGTGCGGTCAATAGGCAGAGAATGGCAACATGACAGGGTGAATATTATTCACTCACCTATTTTTATATCAAAAAATCGGAGGATCTCAACTATGTGTGGAATCGTAGGTTATGTCGGGCCGCGTGATGCGACACCGATCATACTCAATGGCCTGAAGAGGCTTGAATACCGCGGCTATGACTCAGCCGGGGTAGCTGTCATTAATGGCAACCAGATTGAAGTTAGGCGGGATGCGGGCAAGTTATCCCAATTGGTGGACTTGGTAGCAAAATCCCCACTGGCAGGCGCGCCCGGAATTGGTCACACGCGTTGGGCAACTCATGGAGCGCCATCTGCCCGCAATGCCCACCCCCACCTCGGACAAACGGGTCGTATGGTGGTCGTTCACAATGGCATCGCGGAAAATTTCCTTGAGATCAAGGACGAGCTTGGCGCAGAAGGCGTTACATTCCTGTCTGATACGGATACGGAGACCATTGTTCATCTTGCGGAACATCATCAGGCTGCGGGCATCTCGTTCGTGGAAGCTGCGCGTCGTACCTTCAAAGGGATTGATGGCGCGAATGTTGTGCTGTTGCTTTCCGCTGATGAACCTGACAAGATCGTGACCGCGCGCATCGGCAATGCCGGCGGCGTGGTGATCGGCTTGGGCGAAGGGGAAAACTTTATCGCATCTGATATTCCTGCCATTCTCGAACACACCCGCAAGGTCATCTTCCTCGAATCGAGGCAGATGGCAATCGTAACAAAAGACAGCGTGCGCATCGAAACATTGGATGGAGTGGAAGTGAAGCCTGAAATCCACACCATTGCATGGGACGCGGTTGCCGCGGAAAAAGGCGAATACCGTCACTTCATGCAGAAGGAAATTCACGAGCAGGTTCGCGCCCTCACCGATACTCTCGCGGGCCGCGTGGACTTCAAAGAGGGGCGCATCCGATTGCCTGAGCTAAACCTGACCCCTGAGCTTGCAAAACGCATCCAACGCATTTACATCACCGCCTGTGGGACTGCCGCATACGCGGGTATGGTTGGCAAATACCTGATCGAAAAGATCGCACGCATTCCTGTGGAAGTGGTCATCGGTTCCGAGTTCCGCTACAGCGACCCCATTGTGGATGAGAATACCGTCGTACTTGCTATTTCCCAATCTGGCGAAACTGCGGACACACTCGCCGCAATGGAAGAGGGACGCCGCAAAGGCGGCATCATCTGGAGCATCGTCAATGCCATTGGCTCACAAGCCATGCGCGTATCGGATGGATTCGTCGCCATGCAGACTGGCCCAGAGATCGGCGTGGCATCTACCAAGGCGTTTACCGCCCCGCTTGTAGATCAATATATGCTTGCCATTCTGCTTGCAGATTTGCGCGGCGTGATCGACGATAAAACCCGTCGGGAACTCGTTGCCGATTTGCGCCTCATCCCTGATCTGGCTGGCCGCGTGCTGGATACCGAGCCAGAGATCGAAAAAGTGGCGCACGCATTAAAAGATATTCGCAGCTGCCTGTATCTGGGACGCGGCATCAACATGCCGATTGCATACGAAGGCGCGTTGAAGCTCAAGGAAATTTCCTATGTCCACGCCGAGGGCTACCCAGCAGGTGAAATGAAACACGGCCCCATTGCGCTCATCGACGAAAACATGCCTGTGCTGTGCATTGCGCCCAAAGACCCCTGGCACGAAAAAATGATCTCGCAAATCCAGCAAGCCAAAGCGCGTGACGGCATCGTCATTGCTGTGGCTACTGAAGGCGATGAACTCGTAAAAGGAATGGCAGACCACGTTCTCTGGATTCCTGAAACCCCGTGGATGCTCTCCCCGATCATCACCGTCTTCCCGCTGCAAATGCTCGCTTATCACATTGCCACCACTCGCGGTTTAGATGTTGACCAGCCGCGAAACCTCGCCAAAAGCGTAACTGTAGAATAAAAGAAACAACATCGTCATTGCGAGGGCGGTGTTCTCCGCCCGAAGCAATCTCAGCCATAGTATTGGAGATTGCTTCGCCGCCGAAGAGCAAATGCGGCGGCTCGCAATGACGGGAGTGAGAACATTATGCGCCCCGATTGGGATTCCTATTTTTTGAAGATCGCCTACGCTGTTTCAGAGCGCAGCACCTGTGACCGTGCCTTCGTGGGCTGCGTGCTCGTGCTGGACAAACGCATCCT
>CAZHOX010000277.1:0-3661 GCA_964534345.1 uncultured Anaerolinea sp. | reverse complement strand
GGATGAGTCACGAGTCCAAAAGGGATGTTTTTGATTTTCCATTCGGCGGATTATAGTGCAGAGGTATTCAGTTGTTGATAAGCCTTTCGTACTATTTTTGAAGAGACCTCCGAGACTTTTAAAATCTCGGAGGTCTGCATTTGGCTATTCATCATCCTGCTTCTTCGTTTGCTTCACTTTAATTGATATTTCAAATGCCCTGAATTTTTCATCCAATCCTTCTTGCATTGCAACTTCCAAAAATTCGCCAAGCACATCTATGCGGTCTGGTGTGGATTTGTATCCCTCCAACCTCAGCGCAAGGCGCACTCGATATGACTGATAAGCCTCAAGAAAATCCATTAATTTTGCAAGCTGCTTTTTCTTCAACAATCCGGCCCAGTTGGTCAGGTTTACTTCTGGAGAAGAATTAAGAATATTTTCAGTACGGCCGATGATATCTGCAAGCGCATCCTTTGCTTTTTTAGAAAGCACAACTTTATCCTGCTGCAATGCCCTTGGCATATCCTCGTCAATAAATGTATTGGCTTTTTCCGAAATGGCCTTTATCAATTTAAGGTGAATGCCAAATGCCAGCCTCAACTCCTCTATCAACATACGATATTGGCGGCTCTTTACGACCTGTGATTTTATGATCTCATAAATTGCATTCAGGGCAATTCCCAACCCTAAAACAAGAGCCGCGCCATCCAATGCGTCTTTCCAAATTTGATTCATTCAACCCTCCAAATATATATTTATTCCGTTGGTTCAGGCAACATCACCTTCCAAACCGCCAGCACAGCCACAAGAAAAGCAATTCCCAAAATCCCCGTAATTCCCGGCAACACCCACATCAGCGCAGAACTGTCAAAAGACTTTATGCGAGCATCCATCGGATGTTCTGGCTCGTACAACACAGTCACTTCATCGCCAACCTCATAAGATGCCGGATTACTGCCCTCAGACAATTGCACGGTGTGGCGCTTTCCATCATTGGAGACATACTCCACAACTGGATAATAATATTCCTCAACGATTCTGTCCTGCTCGTTCACATACTGCCGCCTCTCGATCATATCCACTACGCGGCCTGGGGCGCTTTCCTCCCTGCTTATTTTTGCAAGTGCGTTGAAGGCAGATGTCCCAGCCACTAGCAACATAATGCCAGCAATCCCAGAAAATGCCCAAAGAATAACCTTCTCAACCGGGAATTTGCTGATCTTTTCAACATCCTCCCGCAATTGCTTGAACTCTTCATCGTTGAAATCAACCTCTTCCACATCATCTTCCGACGAAGCCTCCAACATGGATTCCAATCTACGTCTGTCTGTGTTATCTGGCACATCGTCCAGGGTTTCATATTGCGTTCCATTTACTTCAAAAGAAACAGGAAGATCATCTTCCCAGTTAATTGAGTATTTCTTTTTTGCCATGGTATTCCTCCAAAAAAAATTCTATCATGTTCGGTTGCATTTAACCTGCATACTTTCTATAATAAGTATGGAGATCAATGGAGCAAACCAATGGACTTTCGCAAGATCGAAATATTCTTATCCGCAGCAGAAACAACCAGTTTGTCTGAGGCGGCGAAGCAATTACACCTCAGCCAGCCAGCGTTAAGTCACCAGATCAAATTACTTGAAGAAGAATTTGAAGTTAAGTTATTCACCCGCAGCAACACCGGTTTGAAGTTGACCGATGCCGGGCAGTTGCTCGTCCCCTGGGCACGGCGCATCATCCACGACACGAACAACATGAAAAATATGATGTCGTCTCTGCAAAATGTTTTAGTTGGAGATTTGAGAATTGCATGCAGTTCTTCCAGTGGAAAATATATCCTGCCAGTTATACTTGCGCGTTTCTGCAAGCACTCCCCCGAAATTCAGGCGCATATTTCAGCTTGCAGGCCAAAATCCGCGATTTCATGGCTTTTAGACGGAGAAGCACATCTGGGCATTGTCAGTTCTGAGGTAAGTGACACAAGCCTGGAGTCTCAAGAATTCTTCCATGATTCGATCAGCTTGATCGTTCCTTCTAACCATCCCTGGGTTGCACGTTATTCAGTCGAGGCGGCCGAAATCCTACAAGAGCCATTGATCATGCGTGAAGATACGTCTGGAACGCGAAAGGTCATGCTGGAAGAACTGGCAAAATTCGACATTGGCCTTGAAGACCTGAACATATTTCTGGAAGTGGGAAACGCCGAGGCCGTTGCAGAAGTTGTAGCAAGCGGTTTTGGCATTTCATTTGTTTCCGACCTTGCCAGCAAATATCTGCGGGAACTGGGACGCGTTGTAAAAGTTAAAGTGGATGGCGTAAATATGAAGCGCATCAACTACATGGTGCGCAAACGCGAAGCTGCCCCTCACCGTCCAAGTGACGTATTTTGGGGCTTCGTTCATGCAATTGAAAATACAGACCTGCTTCACCCCCATCTTACTTAAACATATCACCTGGTCTTCATATCCTGCTGCTCCTGATAAAGCGTGCAATGAACCGTAAAAAATCCATAGATAAAACTACATGCCATACACCCGCCCCAATAGAAAGGAGTTGGGTTGATCAGGAACACATCATACAAAGATGCAATTGGGATGAGGAACAACCCCAATAGCAAAAGCAGACCAATAAATTTGAACAGGGTGGGGTGTTTCTCTCGAACGAATGTACAAATGGAAGACCGGCCATTTTGAGTTGCAAAGCCCAAAATTGCTCCGCCAACCAAACCAGCAAAAAGTGAAACTGCCATGGTGCCCTCCTTCTAAAGACACGATCTGCATTTTCAGCTTATATCTTCCTCAACCTGCCTGCCAGTATGGAACGTCACTCAATCACTTCCATTAATTTATAGCTGGGCATAACTTTTATTTATATACCTACATCTTTATAGACATTGTCTTATAAAAAGGATATGCTAAAATAATGCCATGCTCTCTCGAGTATATTCCTGTGCCGTGGTGGGACTAGAAGGCGTAATCGTAGAAGTAGAAGTAGATTACACAAACGGACTCCCTGGCGTAACCATCGTTGGCTTACCTGATGCCGCCGTTCAAGAAAGCCGTGAACGTGTGCAAACGGCTGTCAAAAATGCAGGCTTGCATTTCCCACGTCACCGCATCGTTGTCAATCTCGCACCTGCCGTCGTTCGCAAAGAAGGCCCCGCTTACGACCTCCCCATCGCGCTCGGCGTTATCATCCTTGCAGGCTATCTTCCGCCTGAAACAATTGAAGGCAGCCTCATCATCGGTGAACTCTCGCTCGATGGCCTTGTCCGTCACACCCGCGGCATTTTGCCAATGGCAGCCACAGCCCGCGCCAATGGATACAAGCGCATGTTCGTCCCTGAAGTGGATGCGCCTGAAGCGGCTTTGATCCCTAATCTTGAAATTATCCCGGTCAAATCGCTTGCGCATCTCTACGAACATTTAGCTGGTCGGCAGCTCATTCAGCCTTATCAACCCTCAGATAGTTTTCTCGAACCCCTCTTCACCCCCACAGACTTCGCCGAAATCAAAGGACAGGAACATGTCAAACGAGCTCTCGAAGTCGCCGCCGCTGGCGGGCACAATGTTCTTATGGCGGGAAGTCCAGGAAGCGGCAAAACACTTTTGGCCCGCGCCCTGCCTGGCATCCTCCCTGAAATGTCCATCGAAGAATCGTTGGATGTCACTCGCATCTA
>CAZHOX010000276.1:0-3671 GCA_964534345.1 uncultured Anaerolinea sp. | reverse complement strand
CATTGAGCTACTGAGGCGTGACCGCGATTATACACGAAAATAAAATAACCATACTTGGGGAGTATGTTCACACTCAGGTCGCATGATAGAATCCTGACATATTTCTTGAAAGGATGACGGATTTATGGCAGACATTAAAACATT
Source organism: uncultured Anaerolinea sp. (assembly GCA_964534345.1). Classification (GTDB taxonomy): domain Bacteria; phylum Chloroflexota; class Anaerolineae; order Anaerolineales; family Villigracilaceae; genus Villigracilis. The sequence goes on along the minus strand of CAZHOX010000276.1, from coordinate 3,527 downwards.
TGGCGAGCTCGTGATCGGTAATCTTGAGAAAGTAATCGTGGGGAAGAGGCAGTCTATAGAATTGATCGTGATCGGCCTGCTGTGTCAGGGACATATCTTGATCGAGGATGTGCCCGGGGTAGGGAAGACCATGCTTGCCCGCAGCCTCGCAAAGTCATTGGATTGTGTGTTCAATCGTATCCAATTTACGCCAGATATGCTCCCAAGTGATGTAACGGGTGTCTCCATTTACAACCAGCAGAAGAATAAATTTGAATTTCGTGCTGGTCCCATTATTGGTCAGATCATTCTTGCGGATGAGATCAACCGTGCTACACCGAAAACGCAGGCCGCTTTATTGGAGGCAATGGAAGAACGTCAGGTGACTGTGGATGGAGAAACACACATTTTACCCAAGCCATTTATGGTGCTTGCCACACAGAACCCGATTGAATATGAAGGTACCTTTCCTCTTCCAGAAGCTCAGTTGGATCGTTTCCTGCTGCGGTTGCGCTTGGGGTACCCAAGCATTGCAGACGAGATAAAGGTAATGGATGACCAGCAGCTTCAGCACCCGCTTGAAACCTTAAAGTCAATTGTCAAGTTGAAGGAAATTCAGCAAGCCATTGACGATGTGAAAAAGATCCATATTTCCCCATTGATTAAAAAATATATTGTAGAGCTAACCACCCGCACCCGCCAAAGCGCTGACGTGTATTTGGGAGCCAGCCCGCGTGGAAGTTTGGCGCTTGCCCGCGCAAGCCAGGCTCGCGCCGCTCTGTTGGGACGTGACTATGTTTTGCCAGATGATATCAAAGCGCTCGCCATTCCTGTGTTGGCGCATCGCATCATTGTCAGCCCTGCTGCGCGCCTGCGTGACCTAAGTTCAGACCGCATTATGCAGGAGATCGTTATGGCTACGCCAGTTCCAGGCGGCGAATTTTCCTCTGGAGTTGCGAGGAAAAAATCAAAATGAGAGCCGGGCGAATTCTGCTCGTCTTGTTATTTGTGATCGGCTTGTTGGGAGTGGTGTTCAATGGAGCCGCCATCTATTCGCGTTTCTTTTTGTTGAGCGTTTCCATTTCATGTATCGCCTGGGTGTGGACACGTTGGTCTGCCGCTGGGTTGAGTCTGGTGCGTGGATCGAGAGTGTTGCGTGCCAATGTGGGGGACGTGTTTGAAGAAAACTATGAGATTGCAAATACCAGCCTGATCCCCGCCGCATGGATCGAAGTTCTCAATCAATCCAGACTACCCCATGCCTCCGGTTCCCGTTTAATCACCTTTATGCTGGGGCGGCAAAAGCGCGGTCATCTCGCCCGCACATGGCTCACAAGCCGCGGCGGATTTCAACTTGGCCCCACCCGAATTTCAACAGGTGATCCATTCGGGTTGTTCAGCCGCGCAAAGGTAATTGCTCCAAAAGAAACTCTCATTGTTTTTCCCGTCATCCACGAGATTCAATCCTTTCCATTTCCTCCCGGCATGTTGCCCGGCGGGCAGGTCATTCGCAGCAAATCGTATGATGTTACACCCCATGCGGCGGGCGTCCGCGAGTATGTGCATGGCGACGCCATGAAGCGGATTCACTGGCCTACCAGCGCGCGCCGTGGGCAATTGATGGTCAAAGAATTTGAGCAAGACCCGCAGGCAGAAATATGGCTGTATCTCGATTCTCAAAAAGCGATTCATTACGAGAAGCCATTCACGCGGGAGGATATCCCCCTTGATTCAATGATGTTCGTGAAGCGCCCAAAATTCAAGCTGCCTCCATCCACGCTGGAATACTCCGTTAGTATCACCGCTTCGTTGGCTCATTACTTTATTGGTCAACGCCGCTCGGTTGGTTATGTAAGTGCCGGACAAACTTTCAACGTCCTACAGGCAGAGAGAAGCGAAAGGCAGGAGGCGAAGATACTTGAAACACTTGCCTTTGTCGAGGCTGATGGTGCGCTCTCCATTGCGGCGCTTGTTACTGCGCAAGCTTCGCAATTGCCGCAAGGTTCCAGTGTTATCCTTGTTACACCGACCGTCCGCCCAGATATTGTTCACGCAGCAGATGAACTGCAAATGCGATATCTGCGTCCCGTGGTTGTGTTGCTTGATACTGAATCGTTCGGCGGGCCGCGCGGCACCGAAACGATCGTCAACTCTTTGCGCGAAAGGCATGTGCCTGTTACTGTGATTAAATGTGATGACAATCTGTCACAGGCATTGTCGGGAATTCCATCCAATTTCAAACTACAGGATATGCGATCATGGCAAACTCCAACATTCTCACAATAGATCTACACTTTCAAAATAAGACGCAGGCCATCGCGTCTTATTTGATTCGACATGGCGATGCAGTGGTTTTGATCGAAAGCGGACCCGGTTCGACTCTCCCCGCGCTGGAAGCTGCTCTGGCAAATGAGCATTTAACTCCCCGTGACATTACCCACGTGCTGCTCACGCACATCCATCTCGACCATGCAGGCGCGGCGGGTTGGCTTTCAAAACAAGGCGCTGAAATTTACGTCCACCCGAATGGCGCTGCACACATGTTGAATCCTGAAAAACTCATCGCCAGCGCCACCCGCATTTACGGAGATCGGATGGATACACTCTGGGGTGAGTTTCTGCCTGTTGAGCAGAATCAACTCAAAGTCCCGCAAGATGCGGAAGAGATCATCATCGGAAACCTGCGCTTTGTAGCCATCAACACACCCGGCCACGCCGAGCATCATTATTCCTATCTGTTTGAGGATGTATGCTTTAGCGGAGATGTGGGCGGGGTGCGGATTCCGGGCTATCAATATTTGCGTGCCCCCATGCCGCCGCCTGAATTACATTTTGAGCGCTGGCTTGAGTCCATTGCGCGTCTGCGAAAGGAAAAGTTCACCCGCATCGCGCCGACCCATTTTGGGATGTATGATGATGTGGAGTGGCACTTGAATGAGTTGGAGCGCAATTTGGTCACCACCCGAAAATGGTTGGAAGAGATTATGCCTGCCGACCCATCGGTGGAGGAAGTGCGCGCCAAACTGGAAGCATGGATGGAGGAGCAGAGCATTGAGCAAAACTTAAGCGATGATGTGATCCGCGCTTATGTTTTGGCAAACCCAATTGGCATGAGTGCAGATGGTTTGATGCGTTATTGGAAGAAGGTTCGAAGCGCGTAATTTGTCATGCAGAAGGCGTGATGCTCGAAACATGCCAGAATTGGGCAATACGGATATACTTAATGAAATTAAACTTCAGGGACTCTAGCGACTCTCCGCTCGGTGTTAGTGAGGCAGATATCCGAAGTAATTTTTTCAAGGAGCAACCATGAAGGATTTTTTAGCGATCTCCGATTATTCATCGGATGAAATTCAAGACCTGCTCGATGTGGCAGTGAAGTTGAAGAAGGAACATTTCAAAAAGGGGAATAAGAAGATTTTCAAAGGCAAGGTGTTGGGGATGATTTTCCAAAAGCCGAGCCTGCGTACCCGAATTTCTTTTGATATGGCAATGCGTCATTGCGGGGGCGATGCGCTGTACCTTTCACCGAACGAGATCGGTTTGGG
>CAZHOX010000275.1:0-3702 GCA_964534345.1 uncultured Anaerolinea sp. | reverse complement strand
TCGATGAGTGTCCGCTTTTGGTTCGGACCAGAGACCATCGGCACCATCGCATGGCTGGCGCATAACGAGAATTTAATTCCAAACATGCGCGGCGGCATTTTCATGGAGATGACGGGCAATCAAAATAAAATTGCATGGCATCACACAAGGCAGCACGACCATCTGTTAGACCGAATTACCAATTACCAATTACGAAATATTGAACACGATGAACGTGACTTTGCTGCCGCTCCTGCCAATGACGAGCGGGTCATCAACGGGCCTGGTGTCAATGTGCCGTGCATCTCCATCAACCGCTGGCCGTACGATGAATATCACACCACTGACGATAACCTCAACATCATCCACGAGGATATGCTCATTGGCGCGGCGCAAACTGCCGAGGACATTATCCGCATCTATGCCAGCAATTACATTCCCAAGCGCACCTTCCGCGGTCCCGTTTTTCTCAGCGGCTACGGTCTTTGGGTGGACTGGCGCGATAACTGGGCGCTCAACCGCGCCATTGAAAAGATCATGATGAAGTTTGAAGGCGAACATTCCATCTTCGAGATCGCCGAGCAGGTCGGGCTCGATTATTGGATGGTGCGTGAGTACGTTGAAAAATTCCGTGCGAAGGGATTTGTGACTCCCTTGCCGATTCCATCTGAGGCGCAGACAGCGTAGTAACGACTTAAGTCGTTACTACAATAAACCTATGAAACCAAAAGTTGTAGCCATCATTCAAGGACGCATGTCCTCCTCTCGTTTGCCTGGGAAGATACTCGCAGACATCGCAGGTCAGCCGATGTTGACTCGGGTCTACGTCCGCACCTCGCGAGCGACGACTCTCGACGAAGTGATCTTTGCCACGACAACAGACGCCTCAGACGACCCCGTAGCGGAGTACTGTGACTTTAGCGGCATTCCCCACACCCGCGGCAGTTTGTTCGATGTGCTTGACCGTTATTATCAAGCTGCAAAGGATGCCAACGCGGACGTGGTTGTCCGCATTACAGCGGATTGCCCCGTGATCGACCCTGAGTTGATCGACAATGTGGTCAACACATTGCTCGAAGATGAATATGATTTTGTCTGCAATCGCCTGCCCCCGCCGTGGACTCGTACCTACCCCATCGGCTTGGATGTGGAAGCCTGCACCTTCAAAGCTTTGAAGAAAGCGTGGAAGGAAGCGAAGGAACCACAACACCGTGAACATGCCATGCCTTATTTTTATGAAGGTGTTGAGCTATCAACTATCAACCGCCAACTACAAACTGGCATCTCCCCACGCGGATATAATATCGCCCTGCTCCATCACACCACCGACTTCGGCGATTACCGTTGGACGGTGGATACTCCCGAAGATCTGGAATTCATGCGAGAGGTATATTCCCGCCTCGATGGACGCGACGATTTCACATGGAAAGAAGTATTGGATTTGGTTCACGATAACCCGGAACTTCCAAAGATCAATGCCGATGTGCAGCACAAGACTCTCAAGGACATTGATAAAAGAGCCTTGAAACGTAAATAAGTTGGAAGGTTCTCAGGTTTGAACGTTTCAACCTGTAAACTTGTAAACAATACCTATGCCATTAATTACATTATTTTCCGCCCCTAAACCTTTCACCAATCCGCACATTGCGATGATCCAACGCAACGCCATCAAGTCGTGGACTCTGCTGCCTGACGTCCAAGTCATTTTGCTTGGCGAAGAGACAGGGCTTGCCGAAGCCGCCAAAGAACTTGGCGTGAAGCACATCCCTACCGTGGCGCGCAATGAGAGCGGCACGCCGTTGATCTCGTCCATGTTTCAGTTGGCGCGTGAAAATTCGAACAGCGAGTTGCTCTGCATCATAAATGCGGACATGGTTCTCATGCCCGATTTTGTGGAAGCGGCGAAACAAGCCGCGAACTTGAAAGATAAATTTGTTCTGCTCAGCCAACGCTGGGATTATGACATCACTTCCACGATCGATTTCACCGCAGGGTGGGAGTCTGGGCTGAGGGAATCTGTCAGAAAACAGAATCAGCTTCACCGTCCCGCAGGAAGCGATTTTTTCCTTTTTCCAAAATCCTGCTATCCAGACATCCCCGCTTTTATTATCGGCCGCGCAGGTTGGGACAATTGGATGATCTACAAGGCGCGCAAGGAAGGCTGGCCTGTGATCGATTGCACGCCGTCGGTGATGATCGTGCATCAGAACCATGATTACAGCCACCTGCCCGGCGGCAAGTCGCATTACGAGCATCCCGACACGAACGAGAACATCCGACTCGCGGGAGGACAGGCTAACATCCGCTACACGATTCTGGACGCGACGCATCAACTCGTGGATGGTAAACTTACCCGCCCGAAGATGACTTCGCTGCGCCTTACACGCCGCCTTGAGTTGTTCCTGCGTGCGATCTTTTTCTTCCTGCCTGAGAAGTCGATCGAGAATATCGCAAGACCGAAGAGATGGAAGAAAAGATTTAAGAAGTTATTTAAATAATGCTGTAGTAAAAAATCGGTATGTGAAGTGAGGCTAGTTATGAATAGGAAGGAAATGGTTGCGTTTTATAATCGAGTAGTAATTAATTATATAATTCCTGTGATCATATTGCTTGGTGTTTCATTTGTGCTTTTCAGCCAGGCAGTAGCAGATCGTCCTCAACAGGAGATATCTTTTGCTACTTTTGATGCTCTTTCCGATGGAGTTGAGAATTATTATGATTTTAGAACGCCTTGGAAACCAAGGCTGTTTTCTACTGCACTAGCCGCGTATACAGTTCATGTTTGTGAACAAATTCTTGAAAAAGTTTCCATCCCTATGGCCAAAGATATTCGTCAATTAACCTTAGGGATCTGGACTTCAGGGTGGTTTTTTTTAATCTCCCTTTTTTTCATTGTGACATTAAAAAAAAGGTCGATCTTTTATATTTTCGGAACTTTTGTAGGTATATCGTTTGGCTATCAAGTTTTCTATAAAACAGTGATAAGAATATATTCGTGGGATTTGCCGGCTTTGTTGTTTTTTTCACTTTTTGTGTTGCTTTATATACGGAAAAAATATTGGTGGATATTTGTACTGATTCCCCTTGGCGTTGGCTTTAAAGAAACAGTTTTTATTCTCTGTTTTTCTTTTATTTTTTCAGATCAACCATGGCGAACTCGTTTGGCGATGACGACTGGTGCTTTTGTGATTTCGGCGGTCGTCAAAATAGGTATAGATACATATGTTCATGCGCCTTTGTTTTTTACTATGGAAACAGGAATGCAGAATAGCATTTTGTCAGAACTCTACATTTTAAATAATATACATGCATTAAAGAGCCTGATTCCACTCTTGGCAAATACTGGGTTGCTAGTTGCGTTTTTGGTAGCACCGAATCTAAGTGCTGAAATTCAGTCTTTGAAGTTTATATCAATCCCATTTATCCTAGGTACCTTGATATTTGGCATTGTAACTGAATACCGTATCTGGTTTGAAATGATTCCCATATCGTTATACGTAATAGATACAGTTGTGTATGGGAATCCACTAAAAAGTTATGTGCCCGCTATTCTTGAATAGTAAATATTTGGAAAAATTATGAGAAAAGGCCAAAACCCCGCAAAGTTCGTTAAAGACGTTGCCCGTCCTGAGCGAGTAACCGTTGCATTATTGAATTACATCCCGTTTTTGAGCGGCTTTTATGCTGAGACGTTGGATGTGCTGAAAGTCTCGCTTGAGTCCA
>CAZHOX010000274.1:1188-3712 GCA_964534345.1 uncultured Anaerolinea sp. | reverse complement strand
GCAAGCCCTAACAGCGACGATGCCGCTCCACGTGGAAAATCGTCATCCTCGCGGGCAAGTTCAAGTACTTTGCCTGCATGTTTCATACTGTTCACCGTATCGCCTTGAGCCAAGGCAATTGCTGCACGATACATGTGAACTGAACTGGGCAGGCGCTGAAAATCCTCCTCATCCACGTACACAGGCGGTCGCCGACTGCCCTCCGGGGTGGCCAGCCACTGTTCAACATCCCGCAGTCGTGACTCAACACCGTCAAACTGACCATTCTGCATAAGAATGCCGGCATAATTAACATTTAACACAGGATGGTTCTGAAACATTTCTTCAGGAAGCGCCTTAAGCCAACCCAGCAACGTGGCCTCTTGCCTGCTCTGACGCATGGGCGATATGGCCTTTTCGATCAATTCCGCGGCCCGCTCGAAATGCTCTCCAACCAAAGCATGGCGGATTGCATCTGCCGTCAAATTATTTTTCTCAAACCACTCACTTGCTCGCTTATGCAAAGCAGGAATTGAATCAGGCGCTTCCGTCGTCAGATGCATCCTCAGCACATCGGCAAAAAGATGATGATAGCGATACCAATCTCGTTTGTCATCCAATGGAATAAGGAACAAATTCCCCCGCTGTAATTGTTCCAGCTTCGTTTTGCTTCCCGTTTGAGCGGTCACTGCATCACACAATGAACCGTTCAAGCGTTCAAGGATGGATGTCTTCAATAAGAAGTTTTGAATATCTTCTGGCTGGCGGCGTAACACCTCTTCGATCAGATAATCCACGATATAGCGATGGTCTCCAGTAAAAGCCTGGATAAATCCGTGGACATCCTCCTGCCCTCTCATTGATAATGCAGCGAGTTGCAGACCAGCGATCCAGCCTTCGGTGCGATTGTCCAACGCAGTCACATCTTCTGCTGAAAGGCTTAAGTCCATTACCTGATTGAGAAATTCGGCAGCTTCGGCAGGAGTAAAGCGTAAATCTGCAACTCGTATTTCGGTCAATTGATCACGGACACGGAATCGAGCCAGTGAAAGGTTTGGATCTTCACGCGTGGTGATCACCACGTGCAATTGGGGCGGCAAATGCTCCAGAAAAAACATCAAAGCATTATCGATCGCACTCGTATCGATCAAATGATAATCATCAAGGATCAAAATACATTCAGTGGGGATCGCAGAAATCTCATTGATCAAAGATATCAGGATCGATTCAAGCAGAGGTGATTGTGATGCTCGTATACCTTGTAAAGCCTCTATCCCAACTTCGCTTTTAATGGTCTGCAATGCACTGATCAGATAAGTCAAAAAACGTGTGATATCCCCATCCCCCTCATCAATAGACAACCAGGCTGTTGGTCGTCCACAATCCGCGGCCCATTCACTAACCAGAGTTGTTTTACCAAATCCAGCAGGTGCTGAGATAAGAGTCAATCTGCGGTGCAAACCACTATTCAATTGTTCTATCAAGCGAGAGCGCCTGACAATTTTAGACCGAGGTGGAGGGGTATAAAGTTTAGTGGCTAAAATTGATGTAGACATATATTAATTATACGGTACACATCCCAAAAAATCGCATAAACAAATCAACCTTTTCTCTTTGAATCCCGGCATCTTTGGGTCTATATGGCGAAAACTGGTATGTACCAGAAGCATAATCATTCCAATTACTCACATGAACTCAGGGATATTTTACATAGTACATATATTCAAAATGCTGATATGATTTTGTTGCAGTGATCAAACTTTAAGAGTAGAGATCGGAACAGCACATGCACGAACTCCCCATCACCCAATCCCTCCTAAAAATCTCCCTTGACCATGCCGAAAAGGCGAACGCCAAACGCATCACCGACTTGCACATCGTCATGGGCGAACTCGCCAGCATGGTGGATGACTCCATCCAGTTCTACTGGGAGATCATCGCCAAAGACACCATCGCCGAAAAAGCCACGCTCCACTTCCGCCGCATCCCTGCTGAATTGCAATGCATGACCTGCTTCCACAAATACCACCCCACCGACAGAGAATTAGTCTGCCCGCAATGTCATGGCGTCGGCGCAAAGGTCATCGCCGGTGAAGAGTTTGCACTTGAATCCATAGACGTGGAATAACCAATCGAAAATCATCAATCAAAAATCGGAAATCAAAATGACTCAAAACATACCAATTGTCGAAAACATCCTCAACGCCAATGACCGTCTGGCGCAAGAGAATCAAGCTCGAATTGAATCCGCTGGCGTCTTCTCCATCAACATCATTGCGTCCCCAGGCGCAGGCAAGACCTCGCTCATTGAAAAGACTCTCCCCCTGCTCAAAGGCAAACTCCGCGTTGCCACCATTGACGGTGACATCGCCACCTCCATCGACGCAGATCGAGCCGCAGCAGCAGGTGCAGGCGCCGCAATTCAAATCAATACAGGCGGTGATTGTCATCTCGATGCCGTGATGCTCCGCGGCGCACTCGAGCAACTAGACCTCACTCAATACGACCTGCTCATCGTTGAAAATGTCGGCAACCTTGTTTGCCC
>CAZHOX010000274.1:0-1088 GCA_964534345.1 uncultured Anaerolinea sp. | reverse complement strand
ACCCTCTCCCGCATAGACGAATTCTCCGCCTCTTTCCGCCCTGCCAACGGATTCAGTTCCTTCGACATTCGCCACTCTGAATCAGTGGACGGCGCGTTCCAGCCCATCTCACCAGACGTCTCCATCTGCCCCGACTGTCTGCGCGAACTCTTCGACCCGACTGACCGCCGCTATCACTATCCCTTCATCAACTGCACCAACTGCGGCCCACGCTTCACCATCATCAAAGACATCCCCTACGACAGACCGAAGACAACCATGGCGGGTTTTCCACTCTGCCCCGACTGCGAGCGCGAATACACCGACCCAACGAATCGCAGATTCCATGCACAACCTGTGGCGTGTCCGGTGTGTGGGCCACAAATAACATTTGAACGTTTAAACGTTCAAATGTTCAAACGTTCTGACGACGCCATTAATGAAACGCGCAATGCTTTGGCAAAAGGTGAGATCGTTGCAATCAAAGGCCTTGGCGGATTTCACCTCGCTTGCGATGCAACAAATGAAAAAGCAGTTACCGAACTCCGCACCCGCAAACTGCGCGTGGACAAGCCCTTCGCGTTGATGATGCCTGATATTGAAACTATAGAGCAACATTGCTTTGTCAGCGAAGCAGAACGCGATTTATTGCAATCTACAGCGCGGCCAATTGTTTTGCTAAAGAAAAAGCCCGAATCGAGCATCGTAGAAGAAGTCTCACCCAAGCAAGAATGGCTCGGCGTGATGCTTCCCTACACGCCTTTACATTACCTTCTTTTTGCAGATTTCATTCATCATTCATCATTCATCCTTCATCCTTTAGTTCTCACCAGCGGAAATTTATCCGAAGAACCCATCGCCACAGACAATGACGAAGCACGCAGCAGACTCTCCAAACTGGCAGATGCGTTTTTGATGCATGACCGCGATATTCATATTCGATGCGACGACTCGGTGGTGCGTGTGTTTGACGATAGACCGTTGACCGTTGACCGTGAAGAACCGTCCACCGTCCACCGTCTACCGTCCATTTATCCCATCCGTAGATCACGCGGCTACTCCCCTTTCCCAGTCAAACTTCCCTTCGATGTTCCGCAATTGCTCGCGGC
>CAZHOX010000273.1:0-3726 GCA_964534345.1 uncultured Anaerolinea sp. | reverse complement strand
CTTTTTCAGGAACTTGTACCCAAAATCTTGAGCCGCCAAATTCAACGGTGACCCAGTCTCCGCTGAGTTTCTTTGTAGCATGGCATATCACTGTAGTTTCATTTTCTTGCTTGCAGGAGAGTGGAAAGTCGCCTTGATATTCGCCTACCACGCTATGAACGATGCCATTGTTGAGATTTACAGGGCCATCGACACGGAAGGTAAACATAGGGCCGCCGCCACCATTGCTGACACCCACCAGTGTAACGCTGGCTGGCATGGGCGCAACTGCAACAGTTGCAAACATGGTAACAATGGCTAGTGCAACGAACAAAACTTTTTTCATGATTCACTCCTGAATTTTGATGGACGATCTTGAAATGATGTGCCGCTATTATTGCTCTGCTTGTTGAATACAGGCATACGGGTTTCCACCCATTTCAGAAAAGTCTGAAAGGTTTTTGAAAACTGCATTTTTTATATGATTTTTATTGCACTTTTGACCTTCGTTTTTTGGGGAGAGCAACTAGGCATGTGGGTTTGCCAAAAGATTTAACCACGGAGCATACTGAGATCACTGAGAACAGTTTCTCAAAATCTCTGTGGTGATAGCTTTCTATATCCTTTGGGGGAGTTGCTGGTTTTTCGGCGGGCTATATAATCACTCAAGTTCTACACGCCAAGGAGATTGGATGCACACCTCAAAACATGTATTCACAGTATTCTTTATTACATTGCTTGTTTCTATATCACTAGCTTGTAACGCCAGTGATCTTGTAGTCCCTGAGTGGACGCCTATGCCCACGCCTGAGCCTCCGCCCGCAGAAGTTGGGACGCCCACTGGCAGCTCGCCTATGTCTGGGGATTGGGGTGCAATCACAGACTTTGGCCGAATCACTTTCCGCATTAGCCCTGATGGAACCACCCTTGAAACCTTGTATATTGAAATGAACAAGTGGACTTGCGGTGGTGTGACTCTCACTACGGGCGTAAGCACCTATACAGACCCGCCTTCTGCTGTGGACAATGGCCGTTTTGTGATGGGACTCAGCCTGAATAACGCAGGCGACCATTATCACGACATCTCCGTCACTGGTGATTACGATCAGACAGCCAATCAATTTACAGGTACCTGGCGTGAAGAAGCTTTCGACACTATCTGTGAAGGGACATGGCATACGGTTTCGAGGAATTAAGACTCTACCCACAACCTTCACCATTCCCTATTCACTTGATATAATCCCAGCCATGAAACAAACCCTCAACCTGTCCGCAGCAACTCAAGCCGCCGCCGCTACATGCGCGACCTAAGAACCTGCCACGGCTTGAGACGGATGAAGAAATCCAGTCCCGAAACCAACAGGTTCGGGACTTTTTTTATCCTTCAACCTGCAACCTTCAACTTTCAAACCCGCTTGGTATAATTCGCCAGCCATTTCATTTTTTCGGAGTCACACATGAGCAAAAAACTAACAGGCAATCAGATCCGCCAGGACTTTATCGACTTCTTCGTTGAGCACGGGCATACCGCCGTGCCGTCCATGTCCCTTGTGCCAGGCGGGGATGGAACGCTTCTCTTCACAAACTCAGGCATGGTTCAGTTCAAAGACGTATTCGTCGGGACGGATTCCCGCCCTTACTCCCGCGCCGTGGATTCTCAAAAATGTATGCGTGTGGCAGGCAAGCACAACGACCTCGAAGACGTAGGCCGTGATGATACCCATCACACCTTCTTTGAAATGCTCGGCAACTGGTCATTTGGCGACTATTACAAGAAAGATGCCATCGCGTGGTCGTGGCAATTGCTCACCGAAGTGTGGGGACTCCCCAAAGACAAACTCTACGCCACCTGTTTCAAAGATGACAAAGGCAACGTCCCGCAGGATGATGAAGCCGCGAACATCTGGAAGGAACAGCCCGGCTTCGACCCTTCGCACGTCCTCTTCTTCGGGCGCAAGGAAAACTTCTGGCAAATGGCAGAGTTCGGCCCCTGCGGCCCCTGCTCCGAAATTCACATTGACCTCGGTGAAGAGCGCGACAATCTGCGCGGCACAGACCACGTCTGTGGCGTGAACGGCGAATGCACGCGCTACCTCGAACTTTGGAACAACGTTTTCATTCAATACAATCTCTTTGAAGATGGCCGTCTCGAACCGTTGCCCGCCAAGCACGTCGATACCGGCATGGGCTTCGAGCGCATCGTCTCCGTTTTGCAAGGCGTCGACTCCAACTACAAGACCGACCTCTTCACTGGCTCGCTTGAAGTGTTGCGTTCGCTCACGGGTCACACCGAAAAAGAAATGCTCGCAGATTTCACCCCCTATCGCGTCATCTGCGACCATGTCCGCTCTGCCGCCTTCCTCATCGCCGACGGCGTCGTCCCCGGCAACGCAGGCCGCAACTACGTCACCCGCATGATCATCCGCCGCGGTGCGCGCTTCGGAACGAAGATCGGCCTCACCGAACCTTTCCTCGCAAAAGTCGCCGAAGCGGTAATTGCGGAATATGGCGATTTTTATCCCGAACTCGAAAAGAACAAGGCGACCATTTTAGATAACCTGACTCGAGAGGAAATCCGCTTCGCTCGTACCGTTGAAGCTGGTACAGCTCACTTGCAGAATCACCTCGATGACATTCGCAACCAAAAGAAAACCTCCCTCGATGGACACATCGCCTTTGACCTTTATGCGACCTACGGCTTGCCATTCGAGATCAGCCGTGACATTGCCCGTGAACAAGGTCTCGACATTGACGAAGCAGGTTTCAGCGATGCGAAGACCCAGCACGCCAAAGCCTCTGGCGGCGGCAAAGCCATGGGCAAACTTGGTGGTGAAGACTCTGAATACTTTGCCAACATTTTGAAAGACCTGCAAGCCAAAGGTAAACTCGGTGCCGCTGGCGTGGAATACGATCCGTACAACAGCCCCAAAGTGGAAGGTGAAGTCCTCGCCTTGGTAGTCAATGGCGAATCGGTTTCCTCCGCCTCCCTCGATGATGTCGTTGAAGTCATCCTGCCCAAGACTGGTTTCTATATCGAGTCTGGTGGTCAGGTAAATGACGAAGGTTATATCCGCGGGGGTAGCTGGGAAATTGAAGTGACCTCCGTCCGCCGTGCTGCGGCTGGAACGATTACACACATCGGGCAGGTCATTTCTGGTCAACCCAAAGTTGGCGATAAAGTTGTCGCCGAAGTGGACACAGTCCGCCGTCACAACATCATGCGCAACCACACCGCCACACATCTTTTGCACAAGGCGCTGCATGAAGTCCTCGGTGACCATGCCCGTCAGGCAGGCTCACTCGTCTCTCCCAAATACCTGCGCTTCGACTTCACTCAACCCGACGGCATGACTCCTGAACAGATCGAACGCGTCGAGAAAATGGTCAACGAGGCGATTGCAGCAGATATGCCCGTGGTCAAAGTGACCAAGTCTCTCGACGAAGCCAAGAAGGAAGGCGCGATGGCGCTCTTCGGCGAAAAATACGGCGAGACTGTCCGCACCGTTTCCATTCTCGAAGGCGAAAGCGATAAATATTCCTACGAACTCTGCGGCGGCACCCACATTGACCGCACTTCAGATATTGGCGCATTCCTCATTGTCAGCGAAGGTTCTGCGGCGGCAGGCATTCGCCGCATTGAAGCGGTCACTGGCCGTGGCGCGTACGAACTCATCAACAAGCGCTTTAAGACCTTGAAGCAGGCTGCGTCCATCCTCAAATCCAGCGTGGATGAAGTTCCGCAGAAAG
>CAZHOX010000272.1:0-3743 GCA_964534345.1 uncultured Anaerolinea sp. | reverse complement strand
TTGAGCTACGGAGCCATTTATTAAACTTGCGGACGGTATTATACCGCAAAGGAATATGCTGTCAATAAATGGATACATAAAGGCAGCGTGACCTTCATCCCATTTTCCAAAGCGAAGGTCATGCCTATAATCCTGCCATTCTCAACGAAAAGGATGGTGCGGAATGTCTGAAAAAAGAAATTCGCCCTGGAAAGCATTTTTTGGATGCGGCGGAATTGCATTATTTTTCCTGATCGTGCTTCTGTTAGGCATTACTCTGGCCTGTATCGCCACCGTGGCAGTCCCGCTGACCAACAAAGAGGTTATGCAAGAGATCGCCTGTCCTCCTGGAACTACCTTGGTCACAGGTTGGGAGGAAACAACTTATACCCGCCCTGGTGAGAAAGTGCTTTATGGCTATTGCGAAGACTCTGAGGGAAACCAACTCCCTGCCAATGACTTGGGCTATGGAGCGCTTGAATATTTCCCCAAATATTTCCTGTATTCGCTTGTAGTAAGTTTTGCGTTGACACTGTTGGTAGTAATTCCCATTATCATAATTTTTCAAATTATCAAACGGAAGTTCTTCTCCAAACCTTCTCCGCCACCTTCTGCGATTGGCGGTTTATAACAAAAAAGCGATGGCATACATGCCATCGCTTTTTACTTTTGTAGAACGAATTTACTTCAACACGGCTGTACTTGCCAGCAGAAACAACCATTGCGGAACAAAGCTGAACCCAACTGTTGCAACTGCCGCAAGTGCGGTTGTGAATGCAAGGCCAGGCTCACGTTCAATGGTTGGGTCGCCTTCACGGAAGTACATATTGACGACAACTCGCAGATAGTAATATGCAGAGACAAGCGATGTTAGAACGCCAATAATGGCTAATCCGGTAAAGCCGCCTGCAATCACTGAACGGAAGAGGTAGAACTTACCAACGATACCCAGGGTAGGTGGTAAGCCAATGAAGGAAAGCATGAAAACAACCATGGCGGCAGCAAGGGCGGGATATTTCTTTGCAAGGCCAGAGTAATCGCTGATCTCTAGCCCCTTGCCTTCGGCTTTTTCCAATGTCATTACAACCGCCCATGCGCCGAAGTTGGTTAGTACATAGCTAAGCAAATAGAACAAGCCAGCCGCAACGGAGACGGTTACCACTTCTTTATTGCCGTACGGCACAAAAGCCATGAGGATGTAGCCCGCATGTGCAATAGATGAATACGCCAACATGCGCTTGATATTGGTTTGGGAAATAGCAACGAAGTTACCAACGATCATCGTAGCGGCAGACATGACCCAGAGGATGGTTGTCATATCCACGGAGATGGTAGGGAAAGCTGTGGCAAATACGCGCAGCAAGGCAACAAAGCCCGCGATCTTGGCGCCCGAGGACATGAACGCTGTCACCGAAGTGGGCGCACCCTGATACACATCTGGAGTCCACATGTGGAAGGGAACCGCTGCGACCTTGAAACCGAAACCGACAAGGATGAGAGCAGCCCCAATGGACAGGAGCAGGCCAGAGGTCCCTTGAGAAGCGGCGAAGAAGATGCCGTTAAGGGAGGTTACACCCGTCGCACCATAGACAAGAGCGGTGCCGTAGACGACAAATCCTGTGGCGAATGCGCCAAGTAAAAAGTATTTGACGCCCGCTTCTTCTGATTGTTCTTTGCGGTTGAATGCAGCGAGAACATACAGCGGGATGGATAGTAACTCAAGCGCGAGGAATACAATGATGAGGTCCGCGGCTTGTGCCATGAGCATCATACCGCTGACGCTGAAGAGGAGAAGGGTATAGTATTCGCCGCGTTCAATGCCCATACGCTGGGTATAACCGTATGCAAGGGCAATTCCAAATAAGCCGCTAATCAACAGCAGGATGTTTGCAAAGGTGGAGAAGCCATCAAGGGTGACCATGCCATTGAAGCCGATGCTTGAGAGGCCAACCTGTGTGATGGTATATCCCATTGTCCCAGCCAAACCAAATGCTGCGAGGAAAGCGGTAATACTTTTGCGGCCTCTTGGGATGAAGAGGTCTGCCAGTAAAAGCAGGGATGCCCATACAACGAGGATGGTGAACGGGAGTATTGTGTAGAAGTCTGTAAATTGAGGTTGCGTCATGAACGCTCCAAGTTGTCGTCATTGCGAGGAAGGCTTCAGCCTGACGAAGCAATCTCCAAGATAGTGTTGGAGATTGCTTCGGGCGAAAAACATCGCCCTCGCAATGACGAATTAATTACAAAGGCAAAGCGGATAAAAGTTTCTCAACCGCAGGTGCGAGGATGTTGAAGAACGGCGCGGGGTAGAGGCCGATCCAGAACATGAAGATGACCAAAGGAATGACGGTAATAAGCTCGCGCCAGTTGAGGTCTTTGAGTTCGTGGTGGTGTGTGATCTCGCCGGCAGGGCCGAGGAAAACCTTTTGGAACATGTAAAGAATATATACAGCCGCCATGATGACGCCGATGGCAGAAAGACCTGCGAACCACGGGTTACCAATCGCCTTGGAGCCGAACGCGCCAAGCAAAATAGTGAACTCGCCCACAAAGCCGTTCAAGCCAGGCAAGCCCATCGAAGAAAGCGAAGCGATCAGCATGATGGTGCCGAAGATCGGAGTGATCTTCCACAACCCGCCATAGACTTTGATCTCGCGAGTGTGGGTTTGTTCGTAGATCATACCGATGAGGAGGAACAACGCGCCCGTGCTCAGACCATGGTTGATCATTTGCAAAATGGCACCTGCCACACCCTGAGGATTGAGCGCGAACAAACCAAGCATCACGAAGCCAAGGTGACTGACGGAGGAATACGCAACCAATTTTTTGACATCAGTCTGGGCGTAGGAAACAGCCGCGCCGTAAATGATACCGATGGTCGCGAGGAGCGCGATCCACGGAGCGGCGGCTACGGTGGCATCTGGGAAGAGTTGAATGTTGAAGCGCAGGAAGCCGTAAGTACCCATCTTGAGCAGAACGCCAGCCAAGATGACAGAGCCAGCGGTGGGAGCTTCTACGTGGGCATCGGGCAACCAGGAGTGCAGTGGCCACATTGGAACTTTGATGGCGAATGCCGCAGCAAATGCAATGAAGAGCAGCATTTGGGTCTGCGGGGTGATGCTGGTTGCATAGAGGTCAGGCAGACGCGCAAGCATGGTCGGGACATTGAAGGTGTCGGTCTTGATGCCAAGGAACAGGATGGCGACCAACATCAAAATAGAACCAGCCATTGTGTAGAGGAAGAACTTGACCGCGGCATACATGCGGCGGGGTCCACCCCAAATACCGATGAGGAAGTACATCGGAACGAGTGTGAATTCCCAGAAGATGTAGAACAGGAAGAGATCCTGCGCGAGGAAGACGCCCATCATACCAACTTCCAAAAGGAGGAAGAAGACCATGAAATCCTTCACGCGGTCTTCCACAGCCGTCCAAGTGGAAAGCAGGGAGATCGGCGTAAGGAAGGCGGTGAGCAAAACAAGGAGGATGCTCAAACCATCCACGGCGAGATAGTAGTAGATGTTCCAGCCAGCCACAGCGATCCACGGGTACTTGGCTTCCAACTGCAAATCGGGGCTTGATACGGTGAATATCGAAAGCACCCACAGGGAAATGCCAAACGTGATCAAAGAGGTGACCAGCGCGACCCAGCGGATGGCGGTCTTCATCTCGGAATTCATGAAGAGAATCACGAGCACGCCCACGAGCGGGAAGAAGGTCAGGAGTGTAAGAGGTTGCAAAAGAAATTCCATGTTCTATCCTCG
>CAZHOX010000271.1:0-3780 GCA_964534345.1 uncultured Anaerolinea sp. | reverse complement strand
CAAGTAGCAAGTAAGTCTTACTTTCCCAAATTCTTCTGTTGCGATATCTTCCTGTTCCTCTTGGCAAGACTCTTTGGAAAAACAATTGCAACCACTAAGACCGCCATCACGAACACATTCTTCCCCGTGCTCAACACCCAGCGCTTGATCATATAGGTAATACTGGGTTGTGAGCGAGTCTCATTCTCGGAAGATTCCTGTTGTTCGTGGCGTTGTCCAGACTCACTCTGCTCCACACGCGGGCCATCGATCAAACCTGCAGAAACGGCAAGAGCAGAAGCTGCAGTATCAAAGGCGATCAAAAGCCCGGCAACCAATCCAAATGCCAACAATACAATTAGTACACGCGAGACAATTTTCATACGGAACCATCCACCTGTTTCTTGCGAAACACCATACTCAAAATTGGATTAATGATGTATCTAGTCACCGTATTGACGATCCAATTCCAATGCAGTGCGGTGTGTAAACCAAGTAATATCAACACCGTATTTGCCGAAAGATCATGCAGCTTTGACCAACCATCTCCTATTTGAAACTTCAGGCCTAATGCAGGCATGGCTACTTCTGAGATCATGAGGCCGGAAACCATAAGTAAGGTCCCGTCAATAAAGAGCAACCAATTTAGAATGTAATTGATGCGAGTCTGTCCGCCCAGCCTGCCCAAAAAACGGCGTGTGATCTCTATGATCCAATCCCAATTAATTAGCAAATGAACCAGCATTCCCACGATCATGGACAGACTCAGCCATTCATGAATGGTCAACCTGCTCAAACCAGGCTCCATTGTCACTAGAAATATAACAAAAATAAGAATATCCACCCACAATTTGGATTTGGTTTGGCTAACCGCACCCTTTTCTACGTCAGACGACATATTTTTTCTCCTAACTATTAATTTATTGGTACAACCATTTCAGTAGTCTCAATAATCTCAGCCTGCAACCTCCCCGCTGACAGTTCTCGCAAGTCACTTTGGAACGCCTCGAATGAGTCCACCGGAAATCGAAGGGTTAAAGTGATATCTCCAGCAAAATCCTCACCTTGAACATCGCCACGATGGCGCATTACTGCAAGACGAATACGCTCCAAATAATTGTAAGGAATCGCCAGCAATACTAAATGCACAAGTTCTCTCCTCCCACGCCCAACTGCATTGACAACGGATTGCGCTGACTCAGTATATGCTTTTACCAAGCCGCCCGTCCCCAACAAGGTACCGCCAAAATAGCGAGTAATCACCATTACCACATCACCCAATCCGCTGCCGCGTAACACGGTCAAGGCAGGTCTGCCTGAGGTGCCAGCAGGTTCACCATCATCGGAGAAATATTCCGTGACCGTATTTCCGCCGCCAATAATGTACACAGGAACATTATGACTCGCATCCAAAAATTCATTTCGGATGCGAGTCATAAAAGCGCGTGCTTCGTTGATGGAAAATGCAGGGGCCAGCGAGGCAATGAATCGTGAATTCAACACTTTCTGCTCGCGGCGGATTTCTGATAATGGAACAAGATATTTTTTATCCATAAATTATTCGTGAAGGCCCAATAGGTAAGTATAATGGAGAACTAAGGCGGCAACGTAAAGGTATCTGAATGAACAGGTGTAAACCTAAAGAAACAACATGTTGACAGGTTGAAACTTCTTTGCTAGAATTATTTCTAGTTCCGGGCAGCCTGCCCCCCTCAGGCTGTCTGGAACTATTTTATTATCACATCCCCATTTCTTAATTCAGGTATATAATTCGCATTAATGTTGAAAAAGGGTGGAAAGCACCAATACAAGTCATTACCTGCCACCCTCGCATATTGAGATTATACGGCTTGTCGACGCAAGCCCTGACAACAGTTTTTATATACGGGTGTTTCGTTACAGCAACAACATCGCACCCAATAGAAACCATTAATGTGACAAAATTAGATGAATATGGCAGCCGTGGGTAAAAATCACAGATTTAAGGAATGGCTTTTAGAGGAAATGGGCAAGCGGGAATGGTCACAAGCAGACCTTGCTCGCTATGCCGATCTTAATCGTGCCGTTATCAACAAATTATTAAATGGGCAATCCACACCCAGCCCAGCCACACTAAGATCCATTGCGCGAGCATTCAAAACACCAGCGGAAAGAATATACAGAATTGCAGGCTTACTTCCCGAAGTATCCGAATCCGAGGGGTTTATCGAAGAGATCATCCATCATGTCAATCAAATACAAAACCCAAAACGTAAGTCAACTGCACTGTTATTGATCAAGGCATTAATTGTAGAAGAGGAAGAAGAAAATAACCAAGGTAAATAACAACTCCGAGACATAAAATCTCGGAGTTGTTATTTAATATTTACATGGAATTACAAATTTGCCACACCTATTCCAGATTCCTGCTGGATTACCACCTTAAACATCACCATCAGATAACCGTGACATTTTTCGTGACATGAAGGGCTTCCGAAATCAGAAGTGATTATATATAATATATAATCATGGCATCCATAGTAGAAAAAGAACTCACTCACAAACCGCTCAAAGATGAGATTTATGATGCGCTCCATCGCCAGATTATTGCAGGCAAATATGAACCTGGCGATTGGTTACGCCAGGAGGACATTGCCAGCCAAATGGGCGTAAGTATGACTCCTGTGCGCGAAGCCTTGGATCTACTAGTTTCCAAAGGCCTAGCAGAACGTGTACCCTATCGTGGTGTGCGCGTCCGTGAGATATCTTCCAAAGAAATTCTTGAAGCCTATGGAGTGCGGCTGATGCTGGAAGCAATGATTGCTCGGGAAGCAGCCATTAATATTACACCAGAGCAAATTACCAAACTTCAGATGATCATGGATGAAATGGATAGGCATGTAGAGCTAAATGAAATGCCTCAAGAAAGGCAATTAAGCCGCGAATTCCATGCTGCGATTGCCGAGTCTTCAGGAAATTCCCTGTTGATTCAGTTATACACTATCGTTTCAAACGCATTTCCTGATTGGCTTCTGTATGAAGCACTTTATAGAAAGCCTGAACTGGTCTCTGGCAGTGTGGCTCAGACACACGATGAGCATACTGCCATTTTAAATGCGCTCAAAAAAGGGGACGCTGATCAAGCAGTAAAAGTCTCCCTTGAACATGTTATGGAATCAGGCAGATGGCTGGAAATATATCGCGAAATTCCAGCCAAGCTGTTGCGAGAGCAGGAAAAACAAGTCACACACTTGATTAAAAAATCAAAGTAACTGGAGGCATTATGTCGGAAGAACTATATAAACAGATGGCGCAAAGCATCATTGATGGTGATTCAGATCTCTCTGTTGATCTGGCAAAGAAAGCCATCGAAATTAATATGCACCCGCTCGAAGCGATCACGAAGGGGTTTGTAGTTGGCGTAAATTATATCGGCGATCAATTTGGCTTGGGTGAAGCATTCCTTCCTGAGTTGGTAATGGCTGGCGAAGCAATGAAAGCAGCAGTTGCCACTCTTGAGCCTGAGCTATTGAAACTTGGCTCTGCCCGCGAAACCATGGGACGTGTTGTACTCGCCACTGTTGAAGGGGACATTCATGAGATCGGGAAGACCCTCGTAGGAACAATGCTCAGTGCCTCTGGTTTTGAAGTAACCGATCTCGGCGTTGACCAGCCCGCTGACAAGATCATCGGCAAAGCGATTGAGATCGATGCCCATATCATTGGCATGAGCGCTTTGTTGACCACCACCATGGTTCGTCAGCGTGAAGTGATCGAAGAGTTGGATAAGGAAGGTCTGCGCCCGCGCATCAAAGTGATGGT
>CAZHOX010000270.1:0-3802 GCA_964534345.1 uncultured Anaerolinea sp. | reverse complement strand
TCGTACAACTGCTCCATATCTTTGATGGAGGAGATGGACACGCCCACCTTGCCAACTTCACCCTGAGCGATGGGGTCATCCGCATCATACCCAATTTGAGTTGGGAGATCGAAAGCAACACTCAGCCCCGTTTGACCTTGTTCCAGCAAATAGCGATAGCGCTTGTTGGATTCTTCTGCTGTGGAAAAGCCCGCATACTGGCGCATCGTCCAGAAGCGCGAACGATACATGGTTGGCTGGACTCCGCGAGTGAAGGGATATTCTCCGGGGAAACCTAATTTCTCATCGTAAACAGAATCAGCTTCCGGCGGGAGAGAGAGGCGCGGCACTTCGAGTCCAGATGAATATTCAAATCGCTCTTTCCGCTCCTTGAACTTTTCCAAGGATTTCTTGAGTGTATTTTCCTGCCACTTTTTGTATTGTTCGTTGATGGTCATGTTAATTCCTTTTTATACACAAAGAGTGTAAAGCTTTGAGCTTCTTGGTGACTTTCGAGTTTATTATGGGTAAGTATAAGGCTAATGTTCTACCTTCGGAATTGGACAAACACAGGAAGATTTCAAGATAAAAGTCACATGTAGGAAAAGAACGAAACTGCTACACTTTTCGTATAAGTAGAAGGAGAGTTATCAAAATGGGCAATAAGACCTTTTTATACATTGGCGCGGGGATATTATTACTGATCGGAATTTGCCTCTTTGGATATGGCATTCTGAATATTGTTGGTTCTACTGCTTCACAAGCGAACGCTTCGTGGCTTGGGTTTGGCATTGGTTTTGCTGTAGTTGGTGGAATCTTTATCGGCGGGGGAATCCTGCTTGTTGTGCGTGGACAGGCCAAAGGTCCAGCTGGAGGCGGGGGGGACCATGTCACGTACAAGATCGACCTTCCATCCCAAACCAAAGTTGAGCAGATGAAATGTAACAATTGTGGCGGCGGCTTGAAAGCAGATAATGTCAAAATGATCGCGGGTGCTCCCACGGTGGAATGCCCGTTTTGCGGCACGACCTATCAATTGACCGAAGAACCGAAGTGGTAAGTCAATGTACGATTGACGATTTTCGATTGAGAATAGAATCGTGAATTGAGCAGGAGTTTTTATGTTGAAAAAAATTCTTATTTCTCTGTTAGTTTTTATTCTTGCGTTTGCTGTTGTGGCGAATGTGTTTGCTCAAGACCTTCCTTATTACTTTCAAGTGAACAAGGAAGATGTGCATGTCTATTGGAATTCAGACGGCTCCATGAGTTTGGATTACACATGGGTATTCACCAATCAGCCTAAGTCACACATCATTGACTTTGTAGATGTGGGTATGCCCAATTCTCACTTCGATATGGACACGGTCAAAGCCGACGTGAATGGCTCGCCTGTTTCCGTTTCCAAAGGGGAGTATGCCGGAGATGGTTCAGGCTTTGCGATCGTGATGGGAAACAGAGCCATCCCTGCGGGCGGTTCGGGAACCGTGCATGTGTATGTTGGAAGAATCGAACAGGTTCTGTATCCTGATGATAATGACGAAGCCTACACGAGCGCAACTTTTGTGCCAACCTATTTTGGTTCGCAATATGTAACAGGAACAACCAACCTCACGTTGACCTATCATCTGCCCAAAGACATGGCTCCCGAAGAACCGCGTTGGCACGCTGCGCCTTCTGGCTTTCCATCAGAGCCTGAGACAGCCTACGATGCAAACAACCACATCATCTACACATGGAATTCACCGAATGCAGATGCATCCAATTTCTATCTGTTCGGTGCTTCTTTCCCGCGTAGTTACGTTCCTGCGGATAGTATTTATGTCAAACCTGCCGAACCATTGATCAGTGAAGATACAATTTTTAGCTTGCTTTGCGCAGGGTTCTTTGGCTTTCTCTTTATCGGCTTGCCAGCATTAAGCATTTATTCAAACAACAAACGCAAGCTGCAATATCTCTCTCCGCGAGTTGCCATTGAAGGGCACGGTATCAAGCGCGGACTCACTGCCGTGGAAGCCGCCATTCTTTTGGAGCAGCCTCTCGACAAAGTGCTCACCATGATCCTCTTTGGCGTGGTCAAGAAGAACGCTGCACAGGTCATCAAACGCGACCCGCTGGATGTGCAGTCCATTGACCCCTTGCCTGAAAAACTGCATGACTATGAAAAAGATTTTCTGGCTGCATTCAAAGAATCTGGCAGAGAGCGCCAAAAACTTTTGCAGGACACGATGGTGCGCCTCGTGAAAACAGTCTCTGAAAAAATGAAAGGCTTTAGCCGCAGAGAAACGGTTGATTACTACAAAGCCATCACAGAAAAGGCTTGGGCTCAAGTGGAAGCCGCCGACACACCCGAAGTGAAAAGCCAGAAAATTGATGAAGCGCTCGAATGGACCATGCTCGACAAAGAGTACGATGACCGCGCGCGCCGTGTCTTTCAGGGACCGGTATACGTGCCGATGTGGTGGGGACGTTACAACCCAACCTACAGACCCGCCTCTTCTCCCAAACCGACAGTTGGTTCTGGCCCCTTCCCGACATCGGGCCAGCCTGTAGCATCTTCGGCTCTGCCTGGCGCTGAATTCGCTTCACAGATGGTAACGGGTGTGCAAACCTTCTCTGAGAAAGTAGTTGGCAACATCAACACCTTCACCGAAAAAGTGACGGGTGCCACGAACCCATTGCCGAAGCCCTCCTCTAATGTCCGTAGCGGGCGTGGCGGCGGTGGTGGACGTTCTTGTGCGTGTGCATGTGCCTGCGCTGGCTGCGCCTGTGCCTGTGCGGGTGGGGGACGGTAGGTTATTAGCTGTTGGCTTTTAGCGATTAGCTTTTGAAAAACAAGGTGAAAAATGACTTTACTCGGTAATATCAAAAATCTATTTCAACCATCGCCCGCGTTCCACGGTCCATCATCAGGCCTTTATCATTATGTAAAAGAAGATGGGCAGGAGAAATCGCGCATCCACCTTCGCTTGGACGAGGATGGTACGGGTACCCTCATCGTCAACGCCAGCAGTGTGATGCACTTGAACCCCACAGCGGCCTTCATGGCATGGATGATTTTGGAAGGAAAGACGGTAGAGGAAAGAATAAAAACTCTAACCTCAAAATATTCGGTTAGTAAAAAGCAGGCCGAAGCCGATCTTTCTTCTTTTCTCTTTCAATTGGAAGAAATGATCCGCCCAGACGGCGCCTGTGCCATTCATGATCTTGACCTTGAAACCGTCATGCCATTCAGCACTCGTCCATCTGCTCCATACCGCATGGACTTGGCCGTCACCTATCGCTGCAACAATGATTGCGCACATTGCTACAACGCCCGCGAACGAAACTTCCCCGAACTCACCACCGACCAATGGAAATCGATCCTCGATAAGCTATGGGAGTTGGGCGTGCCGCACATCATTTTTACTGGCGGCGAAGCGACCTTGCGAAACGATCTCCCAGAGTTGATAAAACACGCAGAAAACAACGGCCAGATCACTGGTCTGAACACGAACGCCCGCCGCTTGATGGATATGAGCTACGTCAAGCAACTTGTCGATGCTGGGCTAGACCATGTTCAGATCACAGTCGAATCTTGTGTGCCAGAAATTCATGATGAGATGATGCGTGCCAAAGGCGCCTTTCGACAAACCATCGCTGGGTTGAACAATGTACTTGCTTCCAAATTGTATGTGATGACCAACACCACCATGCTGCGGACGAACGTCCACACCATTCCTGCCACTCTCGATTTCCTTGCAGATGTTGGCGTTCCAACCGTTGGCTTGAATGCTCTCATCCTTTCGGGGCAGGGGCTTACAGTTGGCACAGGGTTGCGTGAAAG
>CAZHOX010000269.1:0-3811 GCA_964534345.1 uncultured Anaerolinea sp. | reverse complement strand
GTGGAGAAACTGATTCTGTGTTCGACCAACTTCGGTGGGCCGCACCATGTACCAGTCACGCCTGAGGCGATGAAAGTCCTCACCGATGTGAGCAGCGATGCGCTCACCCGTTTCAAAAATGGATTGGCCGTCAGCACTGCTCCAGATTGGTCGGAAAAGAATCCAGAGATGATCGAAGAGTGGGTCAAGTGGCGCGTTGCAAATCCCATCGAGCCGACTCACTATCAGGCACAGCTTGCCATTGGGCTTGGATTGTTACCCGAAGCCGCAGCCTTTGAAGATAAACTTCCGCGCCTCAACGTCCCGACCTTGATCCTGTTCGGCGCTCACGACAAAGTTGTCCCACCTGAAAACGCTTCGCTTTTGGCAGAGAAGATTTCAGGAAGCAAAGTAGTCATCCTCCCCAATGCGGGGCATTTCTTCCCTATTGAAGTTGCAGAAGAAGCCTCGCGCACAATCACGGATTTTGCAGCATAAGAGGCGGTCTCTTGTGCTGATAATCGAACTACTAATTTACAAGGAGAAGAATAAAATGAAAGTTTTTCGAACGCTCGCATTTTTGCTGGTAGCCCTGTCACTCGTTTTGGCTGCCTGCGCCCCCGCCGCAACGGAAGCTCCCGTCGTCGAAGCAACCGAAGCAGCGACTGAGGCTCCTGCCGCAACAGAAGCCCCTGTAGCCACCGAAGCTCCTGCCGCTGGCCTCACCTGTGCTGAACCCATCAAAGTCGGTCTCATCTCCGATGCCTCTGGCGCTCTCGCGATTTACGGCGCTCACATCCTGCGCTCCTTCATGCTCGGCATGGAATATGCAACCGGCGCAGCTGGTTCCGCTGGTGAAAAGTTCGATATCACCGCAACCCAGGAAAACACCTTCAAGATCGACGACTGCGAAATCATTGTGTACGTCCGCGATGATGGCAGCAACGCCGAAAACACCGCCACCGTTGCCCGCGAATTGATCGACGTTCAGAAGGTCAACATTTTGGTTGGTACCGTTTCCTCCGGCGCCACCGCCACCCTTCAGGGCATTGCTCTCGAAAGCAAGATCCCGTTGATCGTGGCCCCCGCTGCCGCCAATGACATCACCGGCGTCAACTTCAACGAATATACCTTCCGCGTCAGCCGCAACAACTATCAGGACGCCATGAATGAATGTGTTGCTCTCACCCAGCAATACAAGACCTTCGTCCAGATCGCTCCTGACTATGCGTTCGGTCAGGGTTCTGCCGCCGCCTTCCGCGACGCCTGCACCCTCGAAGGCGCTGAATTCATCGCTGATGATATCTTCGCCCCGTTGGACACCACCGACTTCACCCCCTACATGGAGCAGATCGCTTCCTCTGGCGCAGAAGCCTACATCGTAACCTGGGCTGGCTCAGGCTTCGTTTCCCTCGTGCAGGCTGCCAAGGATCAGGGCGTGACCGAATCCATGGCTCTCGGCGCCACCTTCATTGACAACGTCCTCATGCCGACCTTCTTCGCGAATGCCGTTGGCACCACCGCAGGCATCCTGTATCACCACAGCGCCCCGCAGAACGCCATCAACGACTTCCTCAAGGAACAGGACAAGGCTCGCTATGGCGTTATGCCCGACCTCTTCGACGCTGATGGCATGAACGCCGCCATCCTCGTTGTGGAAGCCATCAAGGCCACCAACGGCGACGCAAGCGGTGATGCACTCAAGACCGCCATGGAAGGAATTTCCTTCGAAGGTCCCAAGGGCACCATTGCCATTCGCGCTGAAGATCATGTTGCCATTCAGGACATGTACATCATGAAGCTCGTCAACGTGACCGACCCAGATGCCAACTTCTACGAATATGTTGACACCACCCGCCCCGAACCTCCTTGCTTGCTCCCCGAAGCTTTGAAGGATCGCTGCGGTGCTTTGCCCGTTGGCAGCCTCGGCGGAAAATAATTTAGCACTACAATGAGTGGCTGGAGTTCGTGAGAGCTTCAGTCACTCAATTTCAAGACCGTAGACCGTGGACGGTAGACCGATATTCAACACGGTCCACCGTCTATGGTCTACCGTCCAACTGGAAGGCGTTATGGAACCCGAAATCATTTTCGAAGCCCGAAACCTTAGCAAACATTTTGGCGCGCTGGTCGCAGTAGACGATGTCAGCATAAAAGTCCGTAAGAACTCATTACACGCCATCATTGGCCCGAATGGCGCGGGCAAGACCACATTTTTTAATTTACTCAGCGGCAACCTCGAACCCACCAGCGGACATGTTATCTACAAAGGACGGGATATCACTCATCAACCTGTCCACCGCACGATCCATTTCGGCATCGGGCGTTCCTTCCAGATCACGAACATCTTCCCCAATCTCACCGTTTTTGAAAATATCCGTCTCGCCTCGCAGGCACTTGGAAGTGACAACTTCAAGTTCTGGCAGGCTTCTTCGCGTTTCAAAAGATACGAAGAACGCACATGGAGCGTCATTGAAAGAGTCGGCCTGAAAGACCGCGCACAAACTCTGGCACGCACCCTTCCACATGGCGACCAGCGCAAGCTGGAGCTCGGCATGATCCTTGCGCCCGATCCCGAAGTCCTTTTATTGGATGAACCAACTGCAGGTATGGCTTCTGAACAAGTCCCTGAATTGATCGCCTTGATCCAGGGCATTCAAAAGGAAGGCAACAAAACCGTCATGCTCGTGGAACACAACATGAACGTGGTCATGAGCGTATCAGATGCCATCACCGTCATGCATCAGGGAAAGGTTTTAGCCGAAGGCACACCATCCCAAATCGCTGCCAATAAAGAAGTACAAACCGCGTATCTTGGCGGCTTGTATGAACTTAATGTGTAAGATCGGTTGACAGTTGGTGGTTGAGAGTTGGCAGCAAACCTTAACCGTCAACCGCCAACCATCTACTACCAACCAACTGAGGTCTCATGGAATACATCCTCGACGTACAAAATATCCACACCTTCATCGGTCAATATCACATTTTACAGGGCGTAAATGTGCGCGTGCCGAAAGGCTCCATTGTGGCGCTGCTTGGGCGCAACGGCGCAGGCAAAACCACCACACTTAAATCCATTCTTGGTTTAACGCCGCCGCGCGAAGGCAAAGTCATTTACGAAGGCAAGGAAGTGCAAGGCACACGCTCCTTTGACATTGCCGCAAAAGGCATTGGCTTTGTCCCTGAGCACCGCGCCATCTTCCGCGACCTGACCGTGGAAGAGAACCTCAAGATCGCTGAACGAAACAAAGGCGACTACATCAAGAAAAAAGATTTCATCTTCAACTTATTTCCCGACCTCAAAAGACTTATCACGCTGCCAGGCACGAGCCTCTCAGGCGGGCAGCAGCAAATGCTCGCCATCGCCCGCGCCCTCGTTGCAGATAATCACCTGCTGCTGATCGACGAACCCAGCGAAGGTCTCGCCCCTGTCATCATCGAAAACATGATGGCCGCCATCCGCGAGCTTTCCAAAGATTCCACCATCATTCTCGTTGAACAAAACTTCCTTGTTGCGAGTCAACTGGCTGAATATTATGTCATCATCGAAGAAGGCCGCTCCGTTCAGGAAGGCAAAATGAAAGACCTTGCCGCCGATAAAGCCGCCATTCATCGTTATTTGGGAGCTGCGTAATGAATACCTTCTTCCGCAAAAACCTCGTACTCATCATCATACTGAGCGTCATCACCGTGCTCTTCATTTCCGCCGCACAAGGCATGGAACAGAAAGACTTCATCATCACGCTCCTGCGCGGCCTTGCTGTTGGCTCCATCACTTTCCTCGTCGCGTCGGGCTTCTCGCTCATCTTCGGTCTGCTGGATGTGCTCAACC
>CAZHOX010000268.1:2381-3815 GCA_964534345.1 uncultured Anaerolinea sp. | reverse complement strand
CCCGCTTTGAAGCCTTCACGATTCTTGCGATGGATGTGAACTACATCCACTCCCCTGCCTTGCAATTGCTTCACTTTTTCCGCAACAAGCGAAACCGTGTCATCGACTGAATCATCCAGAACCTGAATTTCCAACAACTCACGCGGATAATCCAAAGCCGCAGAAGATTCAATCAACCGCTCGGCAACGTACCACTCGTTATAGATCGGCAACTGCACAGTGACGAAAGGCAATTTCCCTGAAACAGGAAGCGCGGAAGGCAAAAGTTTTTTGCGCTGCTTCAAACCTGTTAAAGCGAGGTATGCCATATTAGAAATATAAATTATCAAGACCAACATGGCGAGAGAATAGGTAAGCAACACAGGCGCAAGGAGGATCGAAATAATATCCATCTATGCCGCCATTTCCAAAGCCGCAGAATACAATCCCCAGCCCAGCCATTGCCACGCGCGCCCATACGAATAAGACCAGGTGTAATAATCAAAAAATCCGACTGTGGTGAGCGCAAGCAGCAATGCAAGCGATCCCATCATTACAGGTCTCTGTGAAAACAACTTCCAATTTGAAATGAAAGAAACAAAAGGAATTAACAGCAGGAGTAAATAAAAAATGCCGCCCAAAATACCCGTCTCCACTGCGGCGACCAAAATTGCATAATGCGGCGGCTGAAAGTTCAGTGGGAAATTTTCAAAGCGGTTTTTCATTGCAAGCGGCGTAGCTCCCAAGCCGACCCCGCCGGTGAGGTGCTCCACGAAAAGTGTATTTCCCGCATCCAGCAAAAACGCGCGTTCCTGCATTTGATTGTCCTGAGCCACGTTCCCAGAATTCACCCGTGTTTGAAAAAGGGAAATATTCTTTTGGATAAATGGCGAAGCAATGAGCAGACTCAACATCCCAAGCAGAATCACAGCTTTGACAGAATCCCATTTACGGGCAAACGCCTCCCCCCCAACCATGAAACTGCCAGCCACGAAAAAGCCTAACCACGCTGACCGAGAGAACGTCATCACCAAGGCTAAAAAGCAAGGCAGAAACACAATGGACGAGATAATCCGCGCACGGGTGTTTCCATAAAGAATAGCTGCCAGCAAAAGGACAAGTCCGAAGGCGATACAGCCGCCGAGAATGTTCGGGTGGTCGCTCAAGCCATAGCCGCGCAAGAAGCGGATTCCATCGGTGATGATGACACTTGTCCCCGCTTGAGATGGGTCAAGAGTTAATTCGCCTAAAGTATTTAATCCCAAAGAGCGTTGAGAAACTACCTGCAAAATTACAATTACTGATTGAAATAGAACTTGAGCGCCAACAGGCACCAGCACCCAAGTTACAGATTTAATTTCATTGGCGATAAAAAGATAAAACAAAAGCAACAGAACAAAACGCGCCACCATATAAAGTGACAGAATTTCATCTTCACTGCCAAATACAGATATC
>CAZHOX010000268.1:0-2281 GCA_964534345.1 uncultured Anaerolinea sp. | reverse complement strand
CATTCTTTATTTGTTGCGGGAACAACAGGAAAAGTATTTTCCAAGGAAAGGGGTCGGGAGACCCGACCCCTACAAATTTATGTATCGGATGAAGAACTCCCTGCATTGTATTCTGGCGCGGCGGCTGTGATTGTCCCATCATTTTATGAAGGGTTTGGGTTGACTGTACTTGAGGCAATGGCTTGCGGAGCGCCTGTGATCGCTTCGGATATCCCTGTGTTTCGAGAATTGTTTGAAGGAGCGGCGTTATTGTCAGATCCGCATGAGCCGAAAAAAATTGCTGACGCAATGTCGAAAATCATTAAGGATAAATTGTTGACGATGAAGCTACGAGAACAGGGTTTGGCACATGCTGCTAAATTTTCATGGGATGAGTCAGCGTGCAAAACGCAGGAAGTAATCAAGTGACAGTCAGCTTAAAGCTGACTGTCACTTATGGAAACTTATGAAACTAGCGATCATCCACGAATGGCTAAATATTTATGGCGGGTCTGAAAGGCTGCTTGCGGAAATTCTTGGCTTGTATCCGCAGGCGGATCTGCACGCGCTTATTCACAACAAGAAAAATCTGGTCGGCACACCGCTGGAAGGCATGAATGTCAAAACGTCGTTCCTGCAAACCATCCCGCGGGTGGAGCATCTATATCGCGGATTGCTGCCGCTCATGCCGCTTGCCATCGAGCGCATGAATGTCCGCAAGTATGATGTGGTGCTGTCCATTTCGCACGCTGTGGCGCATGGAATAAAAACGAGCAAAGAACAAATCCACATTTCATACGTCTGCACGCCGATGAGATATGCATGGCACTTGCAGGATGATTATTTGCATCTGCACCATTTGGATAAGCCCCTGATCGGGGCCGCCGCACGCCTGACCTTGAGCCTGCTGCGCCACTGGGACGGAGAATCCGCATCTCGAGCAGATCATCTTCTCGCCATCTCACATTGGACAGCACAGAAGATTCGACAGGCATGGGGGCGCGAGTCGCATGTCATTTACCCGCCTGTGGATGTGGAGCGATTCTCTCCAGCAAAAGAACGTGAGAATTTTTATATCCACGTTTCCAGACTCGTGCCTTATAAAATGACGGCTGAAATTATCCGTGCTTTCAATGAATTGAAACTTCCGCTCGTTATCGTTGGTGACGGGCCTGAGATGCCCCATTTGCAAAAGCTGGCTGCGAGCAATGTCCGGCTGCTTGGGCATCAATCTGATGAAGTGGTGGCAGATCTGTTGAACCGCGCCAAAGCCTTCGTCTATATGGCGGTGGAGGATTTTGGGATCGCGATGGTGGAAGCACAGGCGGCGGGATGCCCCGTAATTGCATACGGAAAAGGGGGCGCGACGGAAATTGTTCGAGATGGAGAAACAGGCTTGTTGTTTCAGGAGCAAACGTCCCGTAGTTTGAGCGAGGCGGTTCTTCAAATCCAAAAGATAAAACTTAATAGTTTGGCATCAAAAGAGAATGCCGCTCGTTTTTCATCCAAAAGATTTCAGAAAGAATTTTTAGCTTACATGGAATCCGTTTGCCGTGTTTCAAAGTGATTTTTATGGTTTTATGGGCGGAAATTTCAAGGAAAAAATACTAAAAAAAACATGCTTTTTTTCTTCTGTACTTATGTTATATATAATGCCGTTGTTTTGTGAAAAATAATACTTGTCAATAAAACAAGTAAATCTCAGAAAGAAGATACGTAAAATGGACCCTTTAGTTACCCCCGGATTTGACCCGGCGCATGATGTTTTACATTATGGACGCCAACCTTTAGACTCGATCTTTGCCCCCAAAAGTGTTGCGGTTGTTGGAGCAACAGAAACAATTGGAAGTGTTGGACGCACGATCGTTTGGAATTTAATGAGCAGTTCTTTTGGCGGGACGATCTACCCCGTTAACCCGAAGCGCCCCAGTGTGCTCGGCATCAAAGCCTACCCTGATCTGAAATCCATCCCTGAGCCTATTGAATTGATCGTTGTTGTGACTCCTTCGCCGACCGTCCCAGACATTATCAAGGAAGCGGTTGACCTTGGCGTGAAAAGCGCGATCATCATCTCAGCTGGTTTTAAAGAGACTGGACCTGAAGGCGTGGAACTGGAACGCCAGATCATGGAACACGCCCGCCGCGGCAAAATGCGCATCATTGGTCCGAACTGCCTCGGTGTGATGAGCCCAACCACCGGCTTGAATGCCACGTTCGCCAGCACCATTGCGCGGCGCGGCAGCGTGGGCTTTATCAGCCAGAGTGGTGCCTTGTGCACCGCCATCCTCGATTGGAGTTTGCG